>JBDTES010000036.1:0-55501 GCA_039922435.1 Saccharimonadales bacterium (SeqCode) | reverse complement strand
GGCGACTATCCCATGAGAGCAAGTAAGGAACTCTATGCTTAGGCGTATACTTAACGATATTATGGAGCTTTGGCATATATACCGTTTATGTAGGTTTGCAAAGCACAATGCAGATACACCAGCTAGTAGCTTACTTGCCGAATACCGCACGCATTATAGCTTGAGCAAAGAACAAGCAAATAACGACTGGGATAGTGCATGGGGAGAATATATTAATGGTGATATGCATCTAACATCTGCTGGGAGAAAACTTGTAGAGATGCGTGGTTATGGGTTTATTTCGGCTATTATACGGGAATATGGTGGCCCCATAGTTTTGTTGGCGGGTATTGCTAGTATCATAAATCTAATTGTTATAATAGTTACATGAGCAAGAAACTATTTAAGCGCCTGATTAAAAAGGCTTCGCAGCCCGTTCCAAAAGAACAGGGCAAATAGGCACACTGCGTAGGTTATATCGGAAGCTGAACTCGTTCAGGTATTGTTGTAGATACTTTGCGCTAACCGAGTGATAAGTACCGTCTATACTTCGCTTTAGTTGGCTCCAATAGCCCTCTATGGTATTCGTGTGGTCGTTACCACGAACGTACTCTAATCTGCTGTGGTTGACGGTCGTATGGCTATAGCCGTGCTTGGAAAGTACCTTGTATGCACTGTATTCGTCACTGTGGATATGACTAGCTAGTTCCACGTCTTTGATGATTACTGGTATCAGTACACGGCTACCGTTACTCTTTACATGCATAGTCTTAGCAACGCCGTTACGCTCTACCATACCGAATACTACACTCTTATTGTCATACTTGTGAGCTAACTTACGGCGACCGCCGATATACGTTTCATCAATCTCAACGGAACCTGTAAGTTGATCGCCCTCATCTTCCATGAGTTTGCGTATCTGCTTACACATACGCCATGCCGTCTTATACGTACAGCCAAGAGTACGTTCTAGCTCTTTAGCACTGACACCGTTCTTAGAGACTGAGAACTGGTAGATAGCGTAGAACCAGTTCCAGAGGCTTGTTTCTGACTTACGGAAAATGGTATCTGCTAATGGGTAGATATGCTTACGGCACTCTAGGCAAGCATAGGCTTTGCGTCCAGTAATCTTATAGAACTTAGTACCTACAACGCCACACTTCGGACAGGTAGTGCCGTAGTGGTTATCTAGTACAGCACGTAAACAGGCATCATCGTCTGGGTACTCTGTTTTGAAGTCTTTTAGCGTGTATCTCATGCCTTTAATTATATCAAAATAGTACTTGCTTTGCAAGGTATATTGTGAGGGGTTGAGTATGTACTTATATTGCATATTTTAAAGATATTCTTAATAGACCTTTTGACTCTTAAGGGTAGCCCACGCATTACACTCGTGATACTATATTCACGAGTGTTAGATACATCTGAAGTAACGGCTTACCGGTCGTTACTTTTTTGTTGGAGAGGTGCCTCCAGAAGCGGCTAGGTATCGAACCCTGCTTTTTGTGTAAGTGTTAGATACATCTGTTTTGCCTTTAAACTACGCTCCATAACATAAATTGTTAAATAAAAAAGACACCACATTCGCTGAGGGCGTATGTAGTGCCGTTTATAAATGCAATTATATCACGAAAGGATAAGGACTATTTCTTGAGTCGTTTCTCTAATTCTTTTACTCTGCTGAATATGCTCTGCATATTGCTATCATGTGACTTGATAAGGTGATTCAATTCGTTCTGTAGTCTTATAACTCTGTCCCAGAGCCATATGCTTAGTATTACCAGAAGAATTACTAGAATGATGAGAATAGTCATATGGTGAAGTATATCAGTTCACTTGCTGTGATGGTATAGTCGCCTAATACTTGGCTAGTCTAATGGATACCGAGGTGGTGCTTAATACGATCTACGACGTCGCTGATAACAACTTGAGACTTAACCAGATAGTCGTCTACACCCAGGCTCTCAGCCCGCTGTTTGTCGCTCTCTTGGCTAAGGGCTGTTAGCATAATAACCTTGAGGTTGGTTGTCTCGGGTGTATTGCGCAGAATATCTAAGACATCAAATCCACTTACTTTTGGCATCATGACATCAAGTAGGACTAAATCTGGATGCTGGGCCCGAGCGGCCTCTAAAGCATCCTCGCCATTAGCCACTCGATTTACATCAAATCCCTCGGCCTGCAGACGTGATAAATATACACTAGCTAGAGCGTCATCATCTTCGACTAGTAAAATTCGCTTTTTGTGTTGCCCTGGGGCGTCAGTTGGTTCACTCATACTGCTTAAGCTACGCTATTTTACTTACTTTTGCAACATTTTTCAGACTAGTGATGAAGCCTTTAAACATCGGATGAGGTCGATTGGGACGAGATTTGAGCTCTGGGTGAAATTGGCTAGCAATCAAAAACGGATGATTGACCCCTTCTATGATTTCAACTAGCCCATTATCAGGATTCATTCCACTAGCCCGTAAGCCCCACTTCTCGTAGTCAGAAACGTACTTGGCAGTGGCTTCGTAGCGATGCCGATGACGCTCGACGATATCTTTCTGACCGTACAGTTTTCGAGCCAGACTACCGTCGGCCAGCTTACAAGCATAATCACCTAGACGCATCGTGCCACCGGTATTCTCTTTGCCTTTTTGGTCTTCCATAGTCGCGATTACCGGGTATTTGGTATCAGGGTTTACTTCGGTTGTATTAGCGCCGTACAAGCCAGCCTCACGGGCGGCTGCGACTACCATCATGTGTAATCCATAACACAGGCCCAAATAGGGCTTCTGGTGAGTTAGGGCGTAACGGGCAGCTAGTATCTTGCCCTCGATACCACGACTACCAAAGCCACCGGGTACTACCAGCCCATCGACACTACCCAGTAACTTAGCTGATTCAGTTTCGGTCAGCTGCTCTAACTTAGAGGCATCAATCCACTTAATATCGATATTAACCTCATTAGCCCAAGCTGCTGAGTGCAGCGCCTCAACTACTGACATATAAGTATCACTATTGTCTAAATACTTGGCTACAATACCGACACTAACACTACTGTCATAATTCGAAGTGGCCCGCCGGACAACTTCGCGCCACTCTTTTAGTTGAGGCTTAGTTGCTTTGAGTTCAAGCTGACGACAGATTTCATCGGCGATACCGGTATCTTCTAGCGTCAAAGGTACTTCATAAATCGTGCTGGCATTAGGCAGTAGCGCAATCGCCTCCTCGCTAACGCCACAAAACATACTTAACTTTCGCTTAACTGATACTGGGGCCGGACTCTCGCTCCTGGCTACCAGGATATTAGGCAATATGCCGAGGCCCCGCAGCTCACGGACCGAATTCTGAGATGGCTTAGTCTTAATCTCTTGGCTAGCACCAAGATAAGGCATATATACAACGTGGACATAGAGACAATTCTCGCGGCCGATCCGGACTCCAAGTTCACGGATTGCTTCAATAAAACTTAGTGATTCATAGTCTCCGACAGTGCCACCAATCTCGACAATATGAACATCAAAGCCGCTACCAGCCTTCTGAATCTGCTTCTGGATAGCCTGAGTAACTTGGGGAATAATCTGAACCGACTTGCCATCGTATTTACCACTACGTTCGTCTTGGATAACATCAAGTAAGACTCGGCCACTCATCAGGCTACTGGACTGCGTCAGCTCTTCGTCTAAGAATCGCTCGTAGTGACCGAGATCTAAGTCCGTCTCGGCACCATCTTTGGTAACAAAACACTCACCGTGCTCACGGGGGTTGAGCATGCCGGCATCGACGTTCAGATATGGATCACACTTCTGAATATTTACTTTAAAGCCACGGGCCTTTAAGAGATTGGCAATTGAGGCCGCAGTAATACCCTTACCCAGTCCAGAAAGTACACCACCTGTTACAAATACAAACTTAGTCTGCTTAGCAGTCGCCATAACCTAACCCCTCCTATTCACCTTAGATATTAGCACATGGCCATATATCTTGAAAACTCTTAATCTCAGATTTCGAGAATCAGTGTGACGTTAAGTACGCTTCGGCAGCTATAAGTTGTGGGTCAGTGCCGTTCTTGTAATCTTCGTCTGTCATCTTTACGACTTTATCGGGCGTAATCCCCTTGTGATTCAGATCCTGACCATTTGGACGGTACCAACTGGCAATCGTAACCTTAAGAGAGCTACCATCTGCAAATGGTAAAAGTTGCTGAACCACGCCCTTACCAAAACTCTTTTCGCCCATCACGGTGGCCGCTCCGTTATCGTGCAAAGCAGCAGCCGTAATCTCGGCAGCACTAGCTGAGCCGGCGTTCACCAAGACCACAGTCGGTATACCATTCAAGAGGTCATTACCGGTTGATTTATATTGATCTACCACTGTAGAGCCACGTTTTTCTTGCATAATTAATTTATTCGATGGTAACCACAAGCTAGAAATATTGACAGCTGCATCAACTTCACCGCCCGGATTATTTCGCAAATCTAAAACAACTTTTTTAACCCCTGCCTGCTGGAAACTCAAGGCTGCTTTCTGGGCTAAACTAAAAGTATTATTGCTAAATTGACTAACCTGCAAATAGCCAACATTGCCATCTAGTATTTTAGATGTTACCGTCGGGACTGATATGGTGTCACGAGCTATCTTGATGTTTAAAGCCTGTTGACCACGGACTATACCAAGCGTAACCGTAGAACCCTTAGGCCCACGGACAATACTTACAACCTTGTCTAGTGACATGCCAGCCGTCGATTTATCATTAACTGTCGCTATAATATCTTTGGCCCGTAAACCAGCTGCAGCAGCCGGCGAGCCGTCAATCGGCGATACGATTATGGCATTACCCTGAGCATCTAGATCAAGCTGAGCTCCAATCCCGGTAATTGTCGGATCAAGTTCGGTATTAAAGGCCTTTGACTCACTCGGTGTGAAATAGACAGTATACGGATCACCGGTCGACTCAGCTAGACCATGCTTTAGGCCATCTAGGACTTGGCTCTCAGTTAATTTACCATCGTAGTTTTCTCGAAGCGACTTATAGACGTTATTAACACTAGAATAATCTAGACTACTCGGCAGACTAGTTTCATTATGCCATTTATGGCTGATCTGCAGCCGACCGCTACCAACGGCCGTTCCCAAAACAAATACTGCTACTAAAATAACCGCCCCCAGACAGTAGTTTCGGGCAGTTTTGGTTTTTAATTTCCCAAGGAGATTTAGACGCATCACTAGAGATTATAGCATAGCACCTTGGCTTAAGCAGGTCTTTACAGTACCTCTCTGGTTGGTTACAATGCCGCTTAAGATATGGCTATACTTACGACAAACGAATGTTCCATCACAGACTATGAGATTGCACTAAAGAAATTGCAGCCTAAACTCAAGGTAGCAGCAACATTCTTACAATCACCACTTTACGGGCGATGGCAACAAGCCGCTGGGAAAATAGTCATTTACTTTGTAATAAGCCAAGATTCACATCCTGTTGGGGCTGGGCTAGCTATCCGCTACGACTTGCCTTCTAGACTCGGCAACTTCTTGTATTGTCCATATGGACCATTACTACCCGAAACATCATCCGAAATATTAGAAAGTTTACGAACTTTTTTTAAGCCAATAGCCGAGCGGATGGGCAGTACCTTTGTGAGAGTTGATAATAATCTATTAGGTGGCCTACCAAGAGTAAAGCTAGCATCGAATTCGATGACGGCTATGGCCAGTTTACAGCCTCGGGCCGAATGGTTACTAGATATAAGTCCGTCAGCTACCGAACTATGGGCCGGCTTTCATAAACATGCCCGCTATAATGTCCGACTAGCTGAACGAGCTAGCACCAAATTCCAACTGTATACCCCCGCTGAAGCACCAATAGAGACTTTCTACGACCTAATGAAAGCTACGGCCGAGCGTAGTGATTTTGGAATAATGAATCTCAACTATTATCAGTCGGTCTTCAAGTCATTAAATAAAGCTGATGGATTCGTAACTATCTGTACAATCAATGGCCAGCCAGCCGCCGTAGCCCTGTTTGTGGAATACGACAAACAGCTACACTATGTCTACGCCGGTTCTTCAAATAACTTTCGCAAGATTGCTCCAGCCTACTATCTAATCTGGCAAGCTATTCAAGAAGCTAAGAGGCGCGGCCTAAGTATTCTTAACTTTGGCGGCATAACTGACCCAGTCAAAAGTAAGCATCTGGGCGGTGTAACTGACTTTAAAAGGCGTTTTGGAGGCTATGAAGCCATTCACAAGAATCCAATTGATCTGATCTACCAACCGTTCAAGTACAAAGCTTTGGCTGTCTATAAAGCTCTACGTCACCGTTAAATCTATTCGAGTAAACTACTTAGGGCTTACGGGGCCAGGGCCTAATGGAAGTAAATATAGCGGAAAGTGCTAGCGGTTGACGCCGGAACATGCCACTCGCTATATGTGCCATTGTAGCTAAAGTTATACTGGCTCACTAGAATACTGCCATCACCATAGACTGCCTCGACCCACATAGCGTGGCCGTACCGACTATTGTTCCATATGGCTACCGAGTTTGCTCGAGGCTCAGAACCTGTCGGAATACCTGCCGCATCGGCATTAGCAGTATGCCAAGTCGTGCCAGTATAATTGCCATAAGCCTGAGTACCGTCTGAATATTGCCAGCCACTAAACGCCCACTGCCAAGCATTACCGATACCACCCCAATAGGGCATATAGCCATATGTTTGGTAGACTTTCCAAGCCGTATAACTGACACACTCGCGGTTATACATACCCCACGGATCAGTCAGTGAGTCCATGTAGGAATTAGCCAGATTACCTGGGTAGCCACCATGATTAGGGTCTCCAGCACTCAACGAGCCCGAACCTAGGCCTCGACGGTTGGCGGCAGCAGCCTCAGCCCGCAACTGAGTCACTTTTAGGTCATTAGCTTTCATCTGTTGATTATAAGTATCCTGTTGGCTCTGGTTATAACTAAGCAAGCCAGCCTGCTGAGAACGCGCACCAGCTAGCTGATCTTGTTGAGACTTCTCCTCACTCAAAAGCTGGTCAACACTAGCCTTTTTGGTATTGAGCTGTTCTTTAAGCGCAGCTATCTCGTTGAGGGTAGCCTGCAACTTATTCTGGACACTAGAGCGGTATTCCTGCTTATCAACAAAACTACTCAGGCTCTTACTAGTAGCCAGCATCTCAAGAGTCGACGGTGTACCATCGACATACATAGCCTTAATATCACTAGCTAGGAAGGCTTTCTGCTTGACAATCTGAGCCTCAGCATCCTCAATCTGTTGCTGCAAGCTAGCTTGCTGTGCCTGATTAGCATTTATGGAACTCTGTAAACCGTTTATCTGCTGCTGAAGCTTATTTATAGAATCTTGATAGCTGCTAGCCTGCGAAACTAGCCCATCTACCGTACCCTGAATTGAGGCATTCTGCTGCTTTAAATCGTTAATTTGATCATCATACTTATCGGCCGCCACTAGACCACGTAGGCTTGGTATCATCGGCGCCGCAACTAGCACAAAGCTAATCACTGCCAGCAAAATTACCTGGCGACGAAACAGAGATCCTAAACCGAGTTTTTTAATCATAATTTTTGTTTTTAGCTTTAGCTCTTTAATTGTAGCATGTCCACCCAAAATCATCCACCCCTCCCCCATTTATGGCGGGCAGAGAACCCACCGAGCAGATAATAGAGAATAACTTACCTGTTATTACTCTGCTCTATCTGTTTATGTTATTTCTTTGACGTTTTGAATTTGAGATACCGCTGGGTCGCAATTATAGATGAAGCGGCTCCAATAATTATACCAAGCGCTAGCTGCATGGCCAAAAGAATCCAGTAATGCTTTTCGAAATAAGTCTGCGAATAACCGATATCAAGAAGTCCCAAGCTACTAGCCTGCAACGACGAGCTAGCCGTTACAAATAAAGCGTTAGCTATCAAGATAGAGATTACGGCCGACAAGATACCGTAGATAATTGTCTCGACCACAAATGGCCCTCTGATATAACCAGTAGTGGCACCGAGTAGGCGCATAATTTGTAGTTCGTCGCGGCGATTAAATATTGCCATCCGAATCGTGTTAAAGATTATTAGCACTGAGATAATCGTAAATACAACCATTGCCACTAAACCAGCTCGACTAAGTATATTGGTAGCATGGGTAATGTTATCGATAGCCGCCTTACGATCACCCTGGTACGATGGTGAATCTGATGTCTGGAGCTGTTTGATATCTGGCTTAGTCAAAAACGATTCGATTGGCTTAATTTGGTTGAGATCAACCGGATAAACGTGGATTGTCGCCGGAATCGGGTTACCAGCTTCTAGAACAGCTGATTGCAAACTCTGGTTGCCTTCGTTCTGGCTAATAAATCGCTGCTTGGCTTGGTCTTTGTTTAAATACTCAACCTTTTTAACATCAGATTGTTTCTCAATATCCTTAACAAGATTCTTAGCTTCGGCATCGCTAACCGAATCCTTAAGAAAGACCGAGACATCAACCTGCCCAGCAATCTGATCGACGGTGTGACTAAACGTGGCGTTGATAATTAGCGAAAACAGAATAATCGTAAGTGTAACCACCATAATCGCCATAGCAGCTACGGCTAGCCAGGCATTGCGAATAAAGTTAACCGCGCCCGTACGGACTACCCTGCCTAGAGTTATAAATCTACGCCCCATCGATATCTTCCGATTCATTTTCATAGCCGCCAATAGCTCTGTCGCTAGCAATCTTGCCATGACGCATCGTAACGACGCGGCGTTGCAACTTATTAACGATCTCCTGATTATGGGTCGTTAGTAGCACGGTGGTACCATAGCGATTAATCTTTTGAAGTACCTTAATGACATCCCAAGCATGCTTTGGGTCCAAATTGCCGGTTGGCTCATCAGCAATTAGAATCTTAGGCTGACGGACAATCGCTCGAGCAATCGCTACCCGCTGACGTTCTCCACCAGACAGCTCGACTGGCATATTCTTTTCTTTACCCTTGAGACCAACAATATCTAGTACTTTTGGGACCGTATGATCAATCTCTTTAGCCGAAGCACCAACGATCTCTAGTGCAAAAGCGACGTTCTCGAAGACATTGCGGTTCGGTAGAAGCTTAAAATCCTGGAAAACAACACCAATTTTACGTCGTAGCAGCGGTATATCTCGGTCGTGCAGCTTATCGTAATCAATTCCACCAATGATAATCTTGCCACTAGTCGGTCTTTCCTCCCGGGTCAAAAGCCGTAGTAAAGTAGTCTTACCGGCCCCGCTCGGCCCGACTACAATAGCAAACTCTTTAGCCTCGACGTGCAGACTAACGCTATCCAGCGCCGCGCCCAAGTTTTTAGAATATGTCTTCGTTACCCGATCCAACAGAATCATTAGCACTATTATAGCATGGCCCAGCCAGCTATGCCGGCCAACTGACATGGTAAACTGTTAACTGTGATAAAGCTGCCACGACTAAAAAAGGCAACCACTAAAAGAGCCCGAATCTTCCGCCGGTTAGGTATCATCGTGATCATAGCCTACCTACTAATATTTGCGGGGGTATTTCTCCTCTCGTATCTGCAACGCCCCCAACTAAAGTTCACCGTGCGACAAGCCGACTGTAATAGTCCTACAACCTGTAAGACCTACCTTACTGTAAAAAATATAAAAAATACCACAGAACTAATAGACTGGCTTGGCATAGGGGGAGGCCCCGTACCTACTGGCCCTCCCCCTATGCAGCTACATACTTCACATGGGACTTTCTGTTACGCTGCACCAAATATTTTAGACAACGGCGACATAAGACCATACGAGAAACGCTCATTCCCTCTCGTGTGTATTGGAATACAGAATCCACCTAAGAATTACGACATCAATAGCACTCAAACACCAAGCTACCTAATAATAAATCTAGGATTTAAGACCACTAGATTCGACCTTAAATAGACCCAATCAACTATCACAAATAGTCCTAACACTAAACCCAAGATTGTAACCATAAGACATATTACTATAATAACCCTAGAAGGTATCCCCAAAGCCAGTATCATCATATATCCTCACGTTTAGACCTACTCCCGCCCCACTTTCACTTAGATACAATAATATTTCATCATATTCTGTACCACCCTGTAAGGGTCAGCTAATTCACCCCTCGGCGTACTTTTGGTGAGACTCTAAAATACCAAGAGTAAAATCTACAAGATCTTCTCCTACTGCCGATATCTTCCAAGTTTCTCCTACCGCCAGATTACCTATATCACATCGTTTAGTAGAAATTTATGTAAGGTATGGCCCCGTACGTGCTAATACGGCTGGACCTACTAAGCTATAGTGTTTTAATCGTTGCAGAAAGAGCTCTGGCGTCGTCCGGAACGCATTCGCAAACCTTTTGGTCGGATACGATCCAGGTACAATTATCCCAGAGGCGTGGATCCACGACTTTTGATATTCCGTACCAGCCGAAATACCCAGAATAGCAGTCTCAAACTGACCCTGTACTTTTTCTAAATCGTCAGCTTCTGAATCATGCACTACATTGAAAACTTCCGGTACTCGCCAGTTGATCAGCCCATCAACTTGCGTAGAAACCCCCGGCGACATTATGCAATATTTAGCCACTAATCGCATACGATCGTCGAGCAACTGCTGTGAAGCTTCGTCTTGCTCAGGACTACGGCTCAAAATATTGAACCACATAACTGCCTTTAGTCTTGGTTGCCAAACAAATGGGAAAAACTGCTGCAATAGATCCTTGCTGGATAGTGAATCATATACTGCAGGAAGTCTATTAAGACCAATATTATTATCTGTTTGTGACATTGCTAATACTCACATTTAGGCCCCAAGGGTGTGGATTAGATAAGCAGCAATGAAGGGCTCGAGGTCACCATCTAGTACTTTGTCTGGGTCGGACGAGGTGTATTCGGTCCGAAGATCTTTGACCTGTTTGTAAGGGTGCAGGACGTAGTTTCGGATTTGATTACCCCAAGCAGCCTGCTCATTCGGGCCTTTTAATTCACTGACCTTTTCGGCGTGTTGCTCTATCTGTAATTGGGCTAGTTTGGAGCGTAGTATCGACATAGCGGTCTCTTTGTTCTGCAACTGCGAGCGCTCATTCTGAATAGCTACCACGATACCTGTCGGCAAGTGCGTCACCCGGACTGCGCTATCGGTCGTATTGACCGATTGGCCGCCGTGGCCACCACTTCGATAAACATCAATCTTGAGTTCTTTTTCGTCTATCTCGAGCTCTTCGGGCTGATCGATTTTGGGCGCAATCTCGACCTTGGCAAAACTAGTCTCACGACTCTCAGCATTAAATGGACTAAGCCGAACCAGCCGATGCACCCCCTGTTCACCTTTGAGTTTGCCGTAAGCAAATGGCCCAGAGATCTCGAGTGTGATACTTTTAATGCCAGCTTCTTCGCCAGCCGATTCATCAATCGTATTTACTGCCCAGCCGGCTTTCTCGGCGTAGCGGACGTACATCCGTAGTAGCATCGCTGTCCAATCCTGGGCGTCAGTGCCACCAGCCCCAGCATATAATCCCAAAATTACATTGTGGTTATCGTAAGGGCCGTTAAATTTTAATTCCTCTTTTAGGTCATCAAATGTCGACTGAGTTTTCTCGAGTTGATCTTCCAAACCTTCGAGTACAGTCTCGTCGTTCATAGCAGCCAGTTCCATAATTTCTAATACCGAGCGTCTCAGGTTTTGCCAAGGTTGTAAATGCTTGTCTAGCTGTGATTGCTCGCGCATAACAGTTTGGGCACGTTCAGAATCCTGCCACAAATCAGGGTTAGAGGCCTCGTCGTCTAGTTTATTCTTACGAGACTCTAAATCTTCAAAACCAATCTTTTGGAGAGCATCTTTTAACGCCCGATTTAGCTGATCGGCCCGTTGAAATACCTCTGATAAGCTACCCATAAATAGTCCTTATTGGGCAGTCTGCCACAATTCGGTCAACTTCTTATTTAAATCAGCTGCCACTCCTCTGTCACACTGTCCATAAACACCCAGGCCGCCAATATTATCACCAAACATGGAACGGGCTACACCAACAATCGATTGCTTAGTAACAGCTTTAATGCGCTCCGGAATCATATAATAATCATCAACATAATCATCGAAAAAGTATCTGTTTAGATAGCCATTGGCAACACCAGAGACGGTCTGGGCACCTCGCTGAAACCGACCCAGTGAATATGCCTGTGCGGCCAAGATATCAGCCTCGGCTAACTCACCACGGAATACATTGTTGAGCTGTTCAGTCACTATATCAAATAAAGCTGGTGCGTTTTTGGGTGATACCTGGCTACCAAACCACCAGTTACTGGAGAGTTTTATCTGTTGATAGCCACTGTTCATGCCATAGACTAGACCACGCTCCCGGGCCGTACCCAGAATCTTAGAATACAACGTCTCGGTAAGTATGGTATTGACGAGGCCGAGAGCATCGACTTCAGATTCTTCCATGCGACGATTCATAAACGTATCAATATAGAAGTACATATTATCGATAGTCTTATTTTCTATACAAACTGGTGCTGGCAAAGTTTTAACAATCTCATCAGGCATACCAAACCGCTCGCCTCTTGGTAATTGAATACCATCAATCATACTAGCAATTCGATTGCGGCGCTTCGAAGAGATATCGCCAGCAATCACGAAACGCAGGTTATCAGTAGTGTGTGTCCGCCGATAATGCTCACGAACATCATCAAGTACCACATTATCCATTAGTTCTAGCCGCCGCTTATCGGTCTCAGCCACCAAACCATAGGCTCGACGCGTCCCAGCCCCAAGCTGGCGAAAATGATTATTTGCCCTGGCAGCCAGCTCTTCGCGTACATTGCCAGCCTCGGCATCAAATTCTTCCTGCAAAAAGAGTGGATGCGTAATTGATAGAATCAGAAGATCTAGGACCCGTTCCCATTCAAAATCAGCACATTCAGCTTCATAAACTATGTCATAGACATCGGTCGAAGCGTTACTATAAGCACCATTCTTCTCGACTTCGGCCTGAAAATCACGAGCCCGCGGGAACTTATCATTAGCCCCGAGCAGTACGTGCTCCATCAAGTGCGGCGTCTCCCACTTATTATCACCGACTAGATATTCACCGGCTCTAAAGTTGAGGTAGACATCAAACACGGTAGCGCCTGGAACATGAACCAGTAAACCCCTGGCGCCGTTCTTTAATACTATTTCTTCTACAGAATGCTTCATTGTTAGTTATTCTTTAGGTTTAGTAAAATTTACTGGATAAGTTAAAGATCTCCAGCTACTCTACATTAAGCCCTACTTTCTCTTTCTGGCCGTGGCTTTGCGCTTACGCTCAGCCTTATGAGCTTTCTTACGGGCTTGGACCGATTTCTTGACTGGTTGGTCCACTTTTTTAGAATCAAAATCGGCTTCTTCGAATTCTTCGTCAGGCTGAGTGATTCGGTCGGCATTACTAATAGAACTTCGAGCAGCCCGCGTCAACTCTGTCTCAATTGGGCGATTGAGCTGCGCCACCGGCATCGGTTCAGCGTAGAAGATAGCCCGAACAACCTCATGTCTCAGAGCATGCTGCATTTCTTCGAAAATAATCTGGCCACGCCGTCGATATTCAACCAAAGGATCCATCTGACCAACACTCATCCAATGAATACCCTCACGTAGGTGGTCCATGTTCTCGAGGTGTTGCATCCACAAATTATCTAAAACCTGCAAATAAATATCTCGCTCAACTTTACGCATAATCTCTGAGGTAAAGGCTGCTTCGCGCGATTTATAGAATTCTTTGGCTTCCTCGATCATAACTGGCTCAACTTTGCCGACCTCGGCCGAGAAAAGTCTATCAAGCGCCGCTTCATCAAGTGGCATTAATTGCCGGACAATCGATTCGTAGTCATCAGTATTCTTTTGCGGAGCAGCCGCCAGCAGCTTAGCCTCTTCTTCGACATATACTTTTATTCGCTTAGATATATCATCAGTTCGTAGAATTTCTTTACGCATAGCATAAGTCGCCTTACGGTGTCGGTTCATGACATCATCGTATTGGACAACTTGTTTTCGCTGATCAAAGTGGAAGCCCTCAACCTTTTTCTGGGCATTCTCGAGACTCTTAGAAATCATCCGGTTCTCAATCGGCACATCATCAGCAACTTTCAGCCGGTCCATAATACCGGCGATTCTGTCTCCACCGAATATACGCATCAAATCGTCCTCGGTACTAACGTAGAACTGTGTCGTCCCAGGATCGCCCTGACGGCCGGCCCGACCTCGTAGCTGGTTATCAATTCGGCGTGATTCATGCCGCTCGGTACCGAGTACAAACAGACCGCCAAGCTCTCTAACGCCATCGCCAAGCACAATATCAGTACCACGACCAGCAATGTTAGTAGCTAGTGTGACAGCCCCCTTTTCACCAGCTCCTTCGACAATCTTGGCCTCACGTTCGTTGTTTTTAGCATTCAAAACCTGGTGCTGAATACCAGCTTTATTCAATAATTTACCAAGTAACTCGTTCTTTTCAATCGAAACCGTACCAAGCAATACTGGTTGGCCCTTTTGGTGCAATAGTTTAACCTCTTGGACGATAGCCTTAAACTTGGTAGCTTCACTGCGGTAGATTCGATCGGTTCGATCATCACGAACAATCTTACGGTTCGCTGGGATTTCGACGACACCTAATTTATAAATCTGATGGAACTCCTCAGATTCAGTCATGGCAGTACCGGTCATACCAGACAGTTTGTCGTATAAACGGAAATAGTTCTGGAAACTAATCGTTGCAAGAGTCATACTCTCCTGCTGGACCTCGACACCTTCTTTAGCTTCAATAGCTTGGTGTAAACCTTCGTTATAGCGACGACCAGGCAGTAACCGGCCAGTAAACTCATCGACGATCACTATTTCGCCGTCTTTTGTAACAACATAGTCTTTATCGCGCTTGAATAGTGTCTGAGCTCGCATGGCTTGTTCGAGGTGGTAAATCGTCCGAATATTCTCGGTCGCATAAAGACTAGTCAGCCCCAAAATCTTCTGGATACGTTCGATACCTTCATCCTTCATAATCACAGTTTTACGCTTTTCGTCGACTTCGTATTCGTCGGGCTTAAGCTGACGGACTGTCTTGGCAAATTGGGCATAAGCGTTGCCCGGCGTCACACTTGGTGCACTGATGATTAGTGGTGTCCGGGCTTCATCGATTAGAATTGAGTCAGCCTCATCGACGATGACGAAGTTTAAGTCGCGCTGACGGAGTTGTTCCGGCTCGCGCACCATATTGTCACGCAAATAATCAAAACCAAACTCGTTGTTGGTTCCATAAGTAATGTCAGCTGCATAAGCCTCTTGCCGAGTACACGGTTTGAGGTGGCGGAAACGTTCATCATCGTGTTCTTCATTAACATAATTCAGATCATAAATAAAGGAATGATCAGCCATAATAATAGCAGTCGACAGGCCCAAGAAATTATAAACTTGAGCCATCCAGCCAGCATCACGCTGTGCCAAATAGTCGTTAACAGTCACCAAATGAGCACCCTTGCCCGACAAAGCGTTCAAAACCATCGGTAAAGTTGCTACTAGTGTTTTACCTTCACCAGTTTTCATCTCGGCGACACCACTCTCGTGCAAAACCATTCCACCAATTAGTTGTACATCGAAATGGCGCATACCAAGTTTTCTGGTAGCGACCTCACGAACTAGCGCGAACGTATCGGGCAGAATTCCATCGAGCGACTCCTTTTCTAGCCGCTTTTTTAGAACGCCTGACTGCTCAGCTAACTTTTTATCAGACATCGCTTTGTACTTAGGTGCTAGTGCATTAATGGCGCGAGCTCGTTTACGAAGCCGCTTAACCGCTTTAGCCTGAGGATCACCAAGCACCTTTTTAAAGACATTATTCATATTTTTTAAGTTATACTCCTATGACTGACTGACAAATTTACTACGTAACATTGTAACCGTTTTTTGCGGCTGACGCGAGAGAATTTCAATATATTTTTTATTAAGCCGGTCGACCATGCCGATTAAACAAGCGACGATACAGTTTTGGGGTATCAAATTCTGCCTTATACTTCTGTAACTGACCCCGAGCCTTAGCTGTAGCTATATCAATTGCCGCATACAAATGTTGAGTCTTTTCCTGACTATTAAGAATCCCATGCGGCAAATGAACAGTTATCTCGCAGGCTAAATCATTCTTATCTTTTGATGGCTGGCGCCTCAGTATAACTTCGGCCCGAGCCGAAGCTCTGGCTTTGCGCGGTATGTATTTCTCGAGTGCACTAACCTTCTTGGTAGCATACTTCTCTAGCTCAGCATCAAGCTTTACATGAATACCTTCGATTGTCATCTTTAACATATTGCTATACCCTCCGTATGTTTCTAATTTTACCGCGAACTGCCCAAAAATGCAGTCTGAAATCACACTCTACCTATAGTGTCTCACGCTCACCCATAAACGGGCGAAGAACTTCAGGAATAGAAATTGTGCCGTCAGACTGCTGATAATTCTCGACTACTGCTGCCATGATTCGCCCCAGGGCGAAGGCTGTAGCGTCATTGGTATGCACTAGTTCAGTTACGCCATCATCATTCCGTACCCGGATTTTTAAATCACGGGCCTGATAATCAGTCATATAGTCAGCTGTGTGAGTTTCACGGTATTTGCCCTCGCCCGGGAACCAACACTCTATATCTACGCCACTAGCATTCGGTTTGCCAATATCAAAGGTACACTTCTGTAAATACTGATATGGTAAACCTAGCTGCTGCACAAGATATTCTTGAATAGCAATCAACAGTTTATGCTCAGCCAAGCCGGTTGCGGCCGTACTAAAAACCTCCATCTCCAGCTTATCGAACTGGTGCATGCGAATAATGCCCTCAGTATCCTTGCCGTAAGTCCCGGCCTCTCGCCGAAAACTCGTGCTGTACCCAACATACCTAATAGGCAGCGCCTCTGCCGGTAAAATCTCATTCCAATACATCGTACACAGTGTGTGTTCAGCACTAGCATTGAGCCATAAATCATCCTGCTCTATCTTGTAGGTAACTTCTTCGGCGTTCAACCGAGCCGAAGCTTTGTATGGCTCGGTTCGAAGCATCGCCGGTGGCAAAACTGGCGTAAACGGTTTAGTGCTGATGTTAAGCTGGTTTTCCTCGACAAGTTTCTTAATAACCTCTTCATCGCCCAACGTCTGCAGAACAAACTGAATAATGGCGAACTGAAGTAGAACTAGATTACCTTTTAGGTACGCAAACCGACTGCCCGATATCTTGGCAGCCCGCTCTTTATCAAGCATATCTCGTGGCTCCAGCAGCTCCCAGTGATTTTTGGGCTTAAAGTCGAACTGCTTCGGTTCACCAACCTTCTTTGCAATAACGTTATCGTCTTCACTTTTACCCAGAGGTATTACATCTACCGGCATATTTGGGACGGCCCGCAAAAGTTGATCATATTTCTCTTCGATAGTCTTCAAATCTATCTCTCTAACCGAAATATCTTCTTTGAGGTGTTTTCCGGTTGCCAGCTGATCATTAGTTGGCTTTTGGCCCTTCATCTCGGCTGTCAGCTGATTACGCTGGGCCCGTAGCTCCTCAATTTGAGTCAATTGGGTGCGTCGTTCCGTATCGACTTCTAATAGCTCACGGACATTTACTTTATAGCCCTTTTGGGCGGACTTTTCCTGGACCAAGTCGGCATTATCTCGAATAAACTGTATATCTAACATGTCATATATTATAACCTAACCCAACTACTAAACTCGACTTTACTAGACTTATCTAAACGTAGTGGCTAGTATTTGAAGTACGATGAGTTTAGATGTAAAGATCCACAAAGCCCAAACCAATATTCTTAGAGAATTACTATTCCGCCCAGAGGCTGGTTTCAGCGCCCTCCAAAAGCCAACTGGTCTCAGCAGCGATCACTTCAATTTCCATATCAGCCGTTTGGTCGAACTATGCTTGGTCGAAAAGGTTAGCCGAGGCAAATATCGTCTAACGACTCGTGGCAAAGAATATGCCAACAGATTGGACACAGATAACAATACTATCGAGCGCCAACCAAAAACGGCCGTAATACTGGGGTTAACTAGAAATAATAGCAGTCAGACCCAATACCTATTCCAACAGCGTTTGAAGAATCCTTATTTTGGGTTCTGGGGATTACCAAGCGGCAAAATCCGTTGGGGCGAAACTATCATTGAGGCCGCCGCCCGAGAATGTTTGGAAGAAACTGGCTTATCAGCCAATTTCACAGTCGCTAGTGTTTACCATGAACACGCTCGAGAAGCCGAAAGCGGTATTATTGTAGAAGATAAGATTTTCTTTGTTATCCAAGGCCTAAACCCAACCGGAAAACTAAAAACCGACTTCGAAGGCGGCCACAACGAGTGGCGTAGCCTCGACGACGTACTAAAAGAGCCTAAGAAGTACATCACTCTAGCCAAAGAAGTAAAATTACTAACCACCAAAAGCTGGCTACACGAACAAACTGTGAATTACTCTAAGCGGGAGTTTTAGAACGTGATGCGGCCAAAAGCTGTCCTCTGCGGCAGCTACCACCGAGAGCCAGCCAAGCTCAAAAGGCTCTTCTTGGAGCTCGAGACTACTGGATGTCGAGTGTTAGCTCCAGTAAACCTAAATTTCACCGAACTGGATTCATCCATCGTCAAAGCTAACAGTGAGACACGACTAACTACTAATGAACTAGAATCTTCCTTTCTGCAGGCCATCCACGAAGCTGATTTCCTACTTCTCCACGCTCCAGATGGCTACGTCGGCACAGCTGGTGCCTACGAACTAGGCTATGCTGAAGCGTTAAACGTCCCCCGTTTCTCTATAGAAAGGCCGGCAGACGAAATGTTAGCTTCACGTGTCCGAGTCGCTCACTCTGTCTTCGACATACTAGAGCAACTACAACTTATTTCTTTTTAGCTTTTATCAAAGATGTCCTGGATCTTATAGCTTCAAGTGTCAATTCGGTACGAGAACGGGCATAGGCGCAGAATTCACATTCGCCACCCATAGCTGCCGTACCGACAGCCGGTATATCGCCTTCAAGGCAATTCTTCATCTTTACAAGAGTTGGGTCAATCCAACCATCGTCCCCTTGGTATGGAATCAGCTTGGTTTTAAATTGCAGGGTATCCCCAAAGCCATCGGCGTCCATCCGAGCATTGGTATAAACAAAATAAGCTGTATCGCTGACCACAAAGCCATTTTGCCTAAGCAGCCACTGGTAGACTTCTACTTGACGCTTATAGCTAATCTGCCAATCACTATCAATGCTTACCTCTTTATTTTTGCTAGTCGCTTTATAGTCAACCACAATCAGCTCACCATCGGGGTTGACCCAGACATCATCAACTGCGCCAAAAACGTGCAGATTGGTTGGCTTATGCAAAGCCGTTACACCCGTAAAATTATAGCGCCAAGTATCTAAATCTTTGTGCTGATACGGCACGGCTTTAATCTGATTATCAAGCATAATCGGGTGCGGCGTACCAGCTGCCCGGTGCTTATCGAATTCTTTTTTATACAGCTCGTCGATAGTCTTGTTTATATTAAACGGTGGACTCGATGGCCGACCAATCTTTAACCGGCCATCCAACCAGAAACAACGCGGACACTGCATAAATAACTCAATTTTAGAGCGCGAAACTTTATACGGATCCGTCTGCCCGGGTTGATACGGTGCTGTACGCTGTCGATAATATCCATTTGCCATATCTACAAGTATAGCAACATTTAGCTACTGAGCCCGGAAATCGTAGCTAGAATTGTCATTATAGCTACCACTACCGAAACTATCTGAATTGTAACTATTGTACATATCACTAGAGTAAATATAGGGCTTAATAGTCTGACACTGCTCGCCTGCTGGGTGATCACTTCCGATATACAAAGACTGCGCATTATAACTTGAACCTCCGTACGATCTACTACTAGAACCACCTAGCCCACCACCTAAAGCCACCTGAGTAAGATTATTCTGGACATCAGTAGCTACGTCAGTAGTAGCTGCCTTATAGGTTACGCAGAATTTATATTTATCACCTGGCAGCTTGGTGTATTTAATAGTGTTCGGCACATCTGCAATCTTCGCTTTAGCTAGGCTAGCCGGGACCTCTTGCTGGTTACTAATATATTTGTTTAGCTTAGTAGCGATAGCTTGAGCGCTCTTTACTGTTGATAGATCCGCTTTACTGCTGGCGCCCTGAATTAAGACATAAACTAGCAATCCAACCGATACTAACCCAAGTACAATCAGTCCAATTTTCCATTTTTTCATTTGAGGATTCTCCATAGTCTAGCCTACCGTGCCCTATGCTCATCGTTCCAGTAATACGCCAATATACCACCAGCTACAAGAATAACAATTATAAAGTCGAGTATCATCTTCCAAAGTGATGATCCCAGGCTGCCAGAAACCTGGGCAAGAATACTAAAAATGATACCCACAAGTGATGAAAAGCAAACAATATAGGCTATAACTTGAGTAATCTGGCTTAACCGGCGTTTAGATGGATCTAGTCGCAGGTTAGGGTTGGCTAGCTCAGCCTTCTTCAATCTGAGGAAAAAGAAACTGAAGAACCCAACCGAGACAAGCAAAACCGATACCGGAAACGCCAATACACTGAAACTCGTACCGCCGTTAATTAACGAAAGTATTATTCCAGTAATCGAGAAAGCCCCCGCCCACAGGGCAAAAGTCATCATTAAATATTCTAATCCGCGAACACTCAGAACCTTGACGACTGCCGTCGGCTCATCTGATCCGACCGGCTGCCCGGAAGGTAATGATGATGGAGCAGTGACACTACTGGGGGCAGGAGTTGGTGTCGGTATAGGGTCAGATAGACTATTTAATATAACCGGGCTCGGCGCAGCCTCAGTCTGAGTAATAGCTTCACCCACGCTACTGTTTACATTTTCGATACTGCTCTGCTGGGGTTCACTCGGTGTTTTGTCTGGTTCTGGACTAATCTCATTCTTTAGTGGTTCCATTTATGTATATCCCTTATGTTTAAATATTGTCTAAAGTATAATTGCAGCGCTAGGCAAATTACAATAGCAAGCTCCTTACAATGAGCATAGATAAAACCTTGTCATCAGAGCTACGATGGATAAACTATGGCCTATCTAAATATCACTCTTTTAGACCAACCTCCTGGCGCCAATAAGATCTATTTAATATTGGCAAGCAAATCTTCATAGGTTATCTCCCTAATTATCAGATGTACTTTGGCTGATGCTATACTTTTGGGTACCACACTATGAAACAGACCGTTTTTAGAATTATCAGCCTAGTTTTGTTAGTTCTAGCCGGATTCTTGCTGCTAGTCCCGCACATCTGGATTGGCTGGCTATGCTGGGGGCTAGGTTTAGCGCTTACACCGCTTGGTGGACGACTTTTTTGGCGGCACCTTGTTCTAATCTTTATTCCAATTGCAATTCTGGGCCTCATTCCAATCAATACTGACCTCAGCTTTGAACATATCACCATCATGGGATCGGCTTTGACGATAGCCGTAATCGGGCCATATTTAATATCTCGATTCATCTACAAAGAAAATATCATCAAATATCCGCTAACGAACGGTCGATGGCAGTGGTGGCATTACGGCTACATAGCCCTGACGGCACTTCTAGCTTATCTGATTCTGCCAGTCTGGCTGCTTCACACCGGCGATTATCTGAACTGGTCAGTACCAACAGGCTTGGGTGGTCTAACGACCCTCTTTCTGGGAACTAACGGGCTAGGCATATGGGACGAGCTATTTTTTGTCTTGACCTGCCTAACCTTGCTTCGATTATATATGCCATTCATATGGGCAAACCTCATCCAAGCTACGCTATGGACTGCCTTCTTGTTCGACTTAGGCTTCCAGGCCTGGATGCCGCTACTGATATTCCCCTTCGCACTACTCCAGGGCATCGTTTATAAACGCACCCACAGCTTGCTATATTTGCTGGCTATCCATCTAACTCTCGACCTAGTACTTTATTTGGCGCTCATAAACGCCCACAACCCTCAACTACTCAACATATTCATAGCCCATTAGTCGAGTTTTTTAGTCAATATGGCTAACACCTCGATGTGCGGAGTGCGAGGGAAAAAATTGTAGATTTCAAAGAAACTAACCTGATATTTATCCTGCAGCAAGGCTAAGTCACGAGCCTGGGTAGCTGGATTACAGCTCAGGTAGATAATTTGGGGCGGTAACACCTCTAAACAACGCTCCACTACCTTAGAGTGCAGACCAGCCCTCGGTGGATCAAATATTACTGGTCTTTCCTCGACGATACTATCTAATACCTTTTCTGTTGGCGCTTCGGTTACCGTGACACTGAGGCTACTACTCTCGGCATTTAGCCTGGCCATAGCGGCCGTGGCGGGATCTAGCTCTACCAGCTCTACTTGGTCAGTAGCGACAGTCAAACCGATACTACCAACTCCAGCATACATATCGACCGGATCACCCTGACAATACTGTTTTATCCGGGCCAGAGCTTTTTCAAAAACTGGTAAATTAACCTGGAAAAAGCTATCAACATCATAAATAAACGATTGACCTAGTAAATCATCAGCTAGCTGGCAGTCCCCTAGTTCGTAAATCAACTTAGTTGGGACCGAAGCTGGGCTCTTGGGGTTACTGTAATAGACTCGTAATCCCTTTAGTTCGGCTGGCAGCTCCAGCTTAGTGAACTTCTCGAGCTTGGTATAAAGGGCTGCAACTGCTTCGTCTCGTTGACTAACTCGAACAATTATTGTCTTCAAGTCGCCGGCCCTAGCATTCAATTTATCCAGTTGAGTACAAATTGCATTAGCGGCGGCATCGATAGCTGGCATGGCTAGCGCACTACCAGACACAACTTGCTTGCCATGACTACCGCGCTGGTGCAGCGCCAGATGTAAACCATCTTCATCACCCCAGAAGGAATACTCCATCTTTGAACGATAGTTCCATTCTCGATTATCATGAATAACCTCACCAAACTTAGGTAGCTCAACCTTCTCGTGCCTAAATAATTCATGTACAATTTCGGCTTTAGCCTTATTCTCGACCTCTAGCGACATTATTTGCCATGGGCTAGTCGACAGATAGTTGGCCTCGCGTGGCACCAGTCGGTCCGGCGAAGCCGTGATTATCTCTTCGGCGATTGCCTCAGCGTAAGAATGTTTCTTTTTAATAATCCGCAGCTTAACAGTCTCACCTGGCAGTGCGTTCCAAACAAACACTTTACGACCATCAGCTAGCTCGCCCAGACCCTGGCCACCATGTACCAATTTAGTTATTTTAACTTCTTCCATTTGACTCAATCCCGGCTAGCAAATCCTTAGCATTGTCGACCAGTAAAGTAGGTTCTCGTAGTGCCAAAGCCTCACGAGTATTATAACCCCAACTCATTGCAGCAGATCGCAAGCCAACGGCATGGGCGGCAATAATATCACGCGTCTCATCACCGACATACCAACTACGTTCGCTATCCACTCCCTGAGCCGATATCAGCTTATTGAGCCGTGGCGCTTTACCAACCAAACTAGCTCCACCGTAAACACTTATAAAATACCGTTTCAGTTTATGTCGAGCTAAATATTTGTTAACGTTTTCGGTACTATTTGAGCTCAGGATATGCAGATGCCAGCCACTGTCATGCAGTTTCTTAATAACATCGGTAATTCCTGGCTGTAAATCAATATCTTTTAAGTGCTTCTGTAAGGCGCTACGACCGCGCACCATTAGCATTGGTACCTTCCATTTTGGGATTCCCAACTCTGAGACTAATTCTATGGGTGAAAACTTACGATAATGCTCGACTTCGACTGGAGTGTAAGGCTTGTCGCGTCCTGTTAGCTCCTCAAACACTTTAATAACAGCCGGCAAACTATCAACGATAGTTCCATCAAAATCAAAAATAACCGCTGGTTTGAGCGGCGTATCATCAGTAGCCCCTCTCCTCTGTTTCACCATGCTAAAACTATATCATATATGGTTAGAGTTTTAGTCGTCTGTCATTACTTTTTATAATACGCCCGAAACTCAAGAAGCCCTTATGCGTCTGGCTAACTCTAACCATAGCTAGTAAAATAGAATCTATGGAAACAGCAACATTTGGTGGTGGTTGTTACTGGTGTACAGAAGCTTTCTTTCAGCGCGTTAGTGGTGTCGAGAAAGTCGAATCGGGCTACAGTGGCGGTACCGTACCTAACCCGACTATCGACCAAGTTTATGCTGGTCAAACCGGTCATGCCGAAGTTACTCAGATTATATTTAACCCTAAGCAAATCAGCTACAAAGAACTACTAGAAATTTTCTTTACTATGCATGATCCGACAACTCCAAATCGCCAAGGTAACGACGTCGGCGATGAGTACCGCTCAATAATTTTCTATAATTCACCTGCTCAACAAAAAACTGCCCAGGAAATGATAGATGGTTTCGCTGCAGGTTTATGGGGAGCCCCGATTGTAACAGAGCTAGTCCCTCTCGAAGTCTTTTACAGCGCCGGGGCAGGGGCCCAAGACTTCTACAACCGTAACCCAGAAGCAAGTTACTGCCAGCTAGTTATAAACCCGAAAATCCAGAAGCTACGCCACAAATTTGCTAATAAACTCAAACCAGCCAACTACTAAATACCCCCAAAGGATTCCAACCTCTGTTATACTAACTCATTGAAGCCAATATCTAGACTCATTTGTTGAGGTTTTCTGATCTATAGGAAATCCCTCTAGTTTGTGTTGTTGCGGTCGAACATACAATAAGGAAAGTCATGTTACTAAGTGCAAATATAGAAGAAAAGTCGATTGGCACCAAACATTTGTTTGCGGGTCTAAAACTACACGTCGAAAAAGGTGAGAAAATTGCCATTATTGGTCGTAACGGTGTCGGCAAAACTACTCTATTCCATATGTTGACCGGCGAGGATACCGACTACGCCGGCCATATCACGACCCAACCTGGCATAAATCTTATTGTAACGGCCCAGGAGCATGTTGGCCTGGGTGACATAACCGTTATGCAATACATTCTTAAAAACTTACCTGAATTTACCCATTTGAAAGATATTATCGATACCTACCCAGATGAAATGGGCGATAATTTACATAAAATCACTGTCTACAGCGAGGCTCTGGAGCGCTACGGCGTTCTCGACTACTACACGATCGAGGATAGGGTTCTGCAATCTCTAGACGACTATCAGCTTGGAGATATGTCCGATCAACCAATGGCCAAGCTATCTGGCGGCCAAAAGCGGTTTATCGAACTTATCATCGTTGAACACGCCGATGCCGACCTAGCCCTAATCGATGAACCGACTAACCACATGGATTACGTCGCCAAAGAGGCCTTTCTAGATTGGTTTAAACGAGCTAAACGAGCCGTAGTGGTGATTAGTCACGACCGCGATGTATTGCAGTATGTTGATCGAATCCTAGAGATCAAAGACGGCTTAGCTCAATCGTTTAACGGTAATTATGACTCATATCTAAAGCAAAATGCTCAGTCCACTTCAACAAAAATGCACGACTTCGAGATAACTCAGCGCCAAATTACTAACTTACAAGACAAAGTTATCCAGTTCCGACGCTTGAAAGAAAAGGCCCGCGACCCAGACACCATAAAACAGTTCAAGCGCCGTGAGCTACAAGCCGGCGCCGAGTTAGCCGAACTAGAAAAGATTGAAAAGCCAAACTTCTGGATCGACCGAGAGAGTGCCGCTGGTCTTAATAAAAAGGTCAGTGATAACTACGATAAATTTAAAGCTAAGAACATCAAGCTACATAAAACTTCCAACCATGAGCTACACAAAGAGCTACTCCGGGTCGAAGGCCTCCAGCTCGGCTACGGCGAAACTCCACTATTCCAGCCCGTTAACTTCAATCTGAACCATGGCGACAGGTTGCGGCTAGTCGGCCGAAACGGTGCTGGCAAAACAACCCTAGTCCGAGCCATCGTCGACGCCGCAAACGAAAAGCGTAGCGATACCTGGCGAGCCGGCGGAGTCTACTGTGACCGCTCACTTAGGCTGAGTGTATATCAACAAGAGGCCGGCCAAGAACTATTACAATTACCACTCGGTAAAGCCATTGCCCAGATATATGATGAGCTAGAATTACCTAGTGGCGAAGAGGCTATTATGCGTACCATGGGAAATTATTTATTCAATCCATATGAAGATAGAAACACGCTAGTGGCAGATCTGTCGGGCGGCCAAAAAGCCCGTTTACAAATAATTAAAATGTTAGCCGGTGACCCAAATGTCCTAATTCTAGATGAGCCAACCAATCACCTAGATTTACCATCCATCGAAGAGCTCGAAAATGCTTTGCGAGATTACCACGGCGCCCTCCTCTACATCTCCCACGATAGCTATCTGGCTAAAAATCTCGGCGGTACCGAATTAGTTCTACAAACTATATCTTAACGCCAGCTAACTCTTCCTGTTCAGCGCGGAGTCCGTCGAGCCTTAAAAGATCCAAATGAATAGATCCTGAGAAATTCGGGTGCTCATACACCGCCTTCAGGCCAATCACATAGTCAGCTTCCTCTGTCCTGAGGTTATTTATTGAGGCACCTCCTTCAAGCTCCCATTTCGGCATAGTACTCCGAGCTAACAGAACCGGTTCATCCGTTGACAAAATATAACCACTATCATAGCGTCCATTATAACCAATTGAGGGAACTGCGCTCTCTATTGGGGCCTCTAAGAAAACACCACACAAGGCGCCTGCCCCACCCTGAGCTTCGCTAGGTAACACAACTCTAGTCGTAGCTGGACCAGTTAAATAACCAAGTCTTCGGCTAGACATTCCAGGTATATGTTCCACATATATTAGCGATCCGACAAGCCCACTTAAACAATCAGCTGTCTCCTGCCACTTTCTTAAAGTATCCGGAGAACCAGTTATCCCTAGAATGTTGCGCCCAAACTCTGGCAACTGCTGGTCGCACAAAATCCTACCGAGTGCTCTCTTGTAGTCTTCATCGTGCCTATTATTTATCTCTCGCAGCTCTTCTATAGCTTGCTTTATTTCAACTGATGCCATTGCTATTACTCCATTAGATGCACTAAGCCTATTACAACGAAAAGTATATAGCAAGCACGAGCATTATTCGGTAACCTGGACATCTTGCCAGAAGGCAAAATAGCCAGAAAAGTCCTTTTTAACCTTCTCGATAGCACTTGGCTTGGGCTCAGGATAGCAAAAAGCACTATCTTTGCTGTAATTATCACCCTCACCAACATCGAAGTAGCGGCACTCACCCTTCCACGGGCAGGTGTATGGCGTGTCACTGCTGCGCAAATAGTCATGATTGACACTACTTGGTGGAAAATACCAGTTGCCTTCTATATAAATTAAATCGTCCTTGTCAGCTTCGGCAATCGTTTTGCCGTTCCAAATCGCTTTCATAGCACTGCCCTTTCTATTTTTTAGCTTGGTGAATAACAACTTGCGGGACCGGAATATCAATCCCGTTTTTATCAAACACCTTCTTTATTCTACGCCTAAACTCACCAGCTACCTCCCACTGATGAATCGGCTGAACCTTGCCCAGAACCTTAATTGTCACCGAAGACTCTGCGAAATCATCAACTCGTAGAAACTGAATCGGCTCAGTTATAACCTCCTGCCAGTTAGCTTCCTTAGCCATAGCCAGACCAACTTCATTTATCAGCTTCTCTACCAAATCTATGTCATCGCCGTAGCCAATACCGATATTTAGATTGACGTTAGAATATTCAGTAGTCATATTGGTTATAACACCGGCGTCGCCGTTGCGAACATAATGTAAATTACCGTCGAGGTCGCGCAGCTTGGTAACTCGAATGGTAATGTCCTCAACCATTCCCGATGTCGTACCGGCTAGCATTACGACATCACCAACTCGGTATTGATTCTCTAAAATTAGATAAACCCCAGCAATGTAATCTTTAAAGGCGCTCTGGGCGATAATTCCAAACACCAGGCCAGCAGCACCCGCGCCGGTAATCAGGGCGGCTAGATTTACGCCTAGTAGGCTAAGAGCTACTATAACTGCTATTACCCAAATTACGATCCGATTAAGTGGCCTAAAAACATGCAGCAAGGTATCTTCTCGCTTTTTTTCTTCTACCTTACTAGTGTATTTATTGCGGAGTACCACCCGGCGCACCAAACTAGCCACACTCTCGCGGGCAATAACTTGAACAACGATCGCGCCTAAAATAACCAATAGGATACTAGCTGCAGTACTTAAATCTGCCATACTTACACCTTAACGAAAGTTAACCATAAGCACAAGTTATATCGAGTCATATTACTACCAAAGCCCGCTCATAACCTCGAACATAATATAGTTAGATGTATACACGCGCGTATATACGCTGTATCTGTTAGATTGAATATATATGAAAAAGCTTAGAACTAAGATCTAGTGCTCAAGCTGATGGATTTTATCGTGATCCAACCCGTAATAATGGGCGATTTCGTGCCACAGAGTATGATAGATTTCTTCCTGGAGCGAAACTCGGTCGTGACTAACACTCATGAGCGGATATTTGAACAAAGTAATCCGATCCGGCAAAGTCGATTCGTTGCCCTGTCTTTGGCTTAATGGCACTCCCTGATACAACCCCAGTAAGGTCTGATCATGGCGAAGCTGCAGTTCAACTCGCTGCTCGGGTGTTGGCTCGTCAGAAAACAGAATTGCCACATTTTTGACATTATCACGGTGCGTTTCGGGCAGCCGGTCAAACGCCTTATTGATGAGTTCCTGAAAGTCGCTATCAGATATAATTTCCATTACTATACATAGTATAGCATGGAAAGATTCTTTAACTAACTTCGACCCAAAAGACTAAACTGGATACCGGGTGACGCTAGTAAACTCCAAATTACAGCCCAGCTTGAAGCTAACAAATATCAGCCATCTAGTCTAATTTGATATCAGGGTAGATAGCCCGGGTGACTTCGTCGACTTCGCTACGGAGCTGTGGGAACGGTACACCTTCACGGGCCGTAACACCCTCAAATATCCAGAAAACTCGCTCCGAATAACCCCAACCGCAGGCTGGCGGCATGCCATACTCCAACATCTCAACATAGTCGATATCGAGCATCATAGCCTCGTCATCTCCAGAGTCACGCATATTCTGCTGCTCAGTAAATCGGTTCAATTGATCAATCGGGTCATTTAACTCACTAAAGCCATTACCTAGCTCCGTCCCAGCCACAACTGGCTGAAAGCGCTGGACTATATCGGGGTTATCGGGATCAGATTTAGACAACGGACTAACGAACTTTGGTGTATTGACTAGCCAAACCGGACCAGCCACATCTTTACGAATATTCTTCCATAGTTTATCGATACCACGAGCTTTATTTTCGGTCTGCTCTACCTCAAGTTTGTGCTCCTGAAGAGCTTTTTTGACCTCGTCGAGTGAGCAATCAAAGATATTGATACCATAATGGTCCTTTATAACCTCAGCGTAATCCCAAACCTCCCAGGTTTTATCCATATCGACATCAAATTTGCCCAGCTTAAACTGCAGCTTTCCAAAAGTCTTTTGCAAAACATCTTTGTACATAGCTTCCATAAACTTCATACCATCTTGCCAGTTAGCGTAAGCCCAGTACCATTCCATAGCGACGTGTTCCGGCAGATGCTCATCACTGTAGTTTTCGTTGCGGAAGCGTGGCCCAATATCATAGACTTTTTCGTAGCCAGCGCCTATCAAACGCTTTAGAGGCAACTCGTGGCTAATCCGCAGGTAGAAGTCCTGTCCTAGCGAGTCCATATGCGTCACAAACGGCGTTGCATCAGCTCCGCCAGTGGTGTGTTCTAGGACTGGCACATTAATCTCAATAAAGTCTTTGTCGTTCAAGAAATCACGGGTAGCCTGCCAAAAGCGACTCCGGCGGATAAATCGTTCACGAACGTTCAGATTGACGTTCATATCGACGTAACGGCGACGAAAGCGCTCCTCTATATTTGTAAAGCTGTCTTGTTGACTAGGCATTGGTCGCAAACTCTTGGTTAGCAGTCTCAGCTCGTGAACTTCCACCGAAATCTCACCGGTTTGGGTTTTAATAACCGGCCCACTGGCCTGGACGAAGTCACCACTATCGAGCAGCGGTAACTGTTCCATACCCAGCCGACTAGTAGTAGACTCTAGCGGCGCCACATTGGCAGCGGTTAAAAACAGTTGTAGCTCGCCCGACATGTCGCGGATAACAATAAAAGCAATTTTACCGAATTTGCGGATATTCTGAATCCGACCCACTACACTAACCTCTTTGCCTTGCAAGTCATTGAACTTATCAGTAATATCGATTAGATCGTTAGTTCGCTTAGCCTCGGCTGGATACGGATTAACGCCCAGCTTTTTTAATTCATCAAGTTTACGTAGCCGCTCATCGCGGTAATCTTTGAGTGTTGCCATAATCCTCTGATTATATCTTCTAGACATCATTTAGTACAGGGTTAGATAAACGTGTTTAGCTATTGCTTTTTTATCAAATTAATGATATCGTATTACTTATGTTAAACAACTTATCAGAATCACATCCCAACCAATCATCTGAGCCAATAACACCCAGTCCGCAACCTATAGGCTTAATCGAGCCCACTACCCCACTAGATGAGCAGTTAGATGGGTCAGATAGGTTCTTCACAATCCCCACTTCCCTTATGACTCTTCCTCGTATTGGGCTCAGTATTGCTATCCCTACTCTTGCCATAATGGGCAAGAAAACTTCTGCGCTAACTATAGGCGGCGTAATCTCAGATAAAGAATCCTGGGTTGCAACGGCAACAGATAAACTATTACCTGATAAGCATCTTGGAAAATCGAAAGCTGGGGCTGAGCTCGATTACATGGCAGATTTTACATTTGGTGTTGGTAACATAGTAGCCGCGCTAGCCACAAAACGAACCCCAAAAACTGCTAAAGCAGCTGCCCTGTTAGGTGCATTCAAGCAAGCTCGTCAGGGTCAATGGGCCGCTTCAGCTAACGCTGACTTTAAAAGAAAGACAGGCCAAAAGCTCAAAACGAAAGTCACCATGCCTGGCAAAATTGCTACCGCAACTTTCATGGCCTCGTCAGGACTGAATACTCTAGTTAGAGATATGAAAGCTGAGACACCAAGGCAAAAAAAGGTGCGTACTATCCTAAGTCTTAGCTCTCTTGCGCTAGCAGGTACATCGGTAGTACTCGGACATATCTCAACTAGACAGAACGAAGCTCAGCGTCAAGAAAAACTAGCTGAATTTATTAAGACTCAAAATAGCACTAACAACAACGCTGTATAGAGAGCCACTCTAGTCTGGGGTAATTGAGGCTAGTTTTCCTAATATTAGGTACTCAGTCTCATATAGACAATCTACCCTAGTAAAACTAGGCACTTCTAAGAAATACTGGTGATTTTGTAAGTTATGGTTTCGATAGGAGTCACAATTTCGGCTTCGTCATCGAGCTTTTTACCCATCAGGGCCTTACCGATTGGCGATTCATCCGAGATTTTCTTTTCGACTGGATTAGCCTCTATGGTCCCTACTACCTGAAAAACCAATTCTTTACCTTTTGGGCTCTTTAGAGTTACGGTTGAGCCTAGGACAACGTGCTGTACGCCCTTACCTCTCTTTATAAGTGCCCCATTAGCTAGAATGTGCTCAATATCGGCAATCCGGCCATCAGTGCGCTCTTGCTCGGCTCGAGCCGATTGGTACTCGGCATTCTCGGATAAATCACCCAGTTCGCGGGCTGTCTTAATAGCATCAGCCGTCACTAGGCGCTTGGCTTGCAGCTCTTTCAGCTCGTTTTTTAGCTCGTCTAAGCCTGACTGAGTCAGGTGAAACAGTTTATTCATTGTAACTCTCCTTAAATTTCGATCTTTGATGCTGGTATACGAATCGACTGAATGTACCGTCGGATTGGTATATTACAGCTTTACAATCCCGCGGTCAATAGATTATTTAGGCTTTCGGCACTTTCCATAGAACTATCAGATTCAGTCCGCCTTTTAACCTCAAATTTGTTAGCTGCAACTGTCTTGGCGCTGACCACAACTCGGTAAGGTATACCCATCAAATCGGCGTCGGCAAACTTTTCGCCCGGACGGACGTCTCGGTCATCATACATAACCTCGATCCCTTGGTGCTGTAGATTTTCATACAGCTCATCGGCCGCCTTCACAACCTCTTCTTCAACCCCTAGCTGAGCCAGATAAACCCTAAACGGCGCAATATTCTCCGGCCAAACCAAACCACGCTCATCGGCCATCAGTTCGGTAATAACACCTACTAAACGCGACGGCCCAATCCCATAACACCCCATCAGCACATTGTCTATTTCACCCTTTTCATCTACGAAAGTCAGACCAAGTGGCTTAGAATATTTGTCTTTGAGTGAGAATATATTACCAACTTCGGCGGCCTTGACCTCTTCTAGCTTTGACCTATCTAGCCCAAGCTGCTCCATTACTTCGTCTGTATTAACCTCTTCATTGACGGCAATCTTTTTACCGCGATCAAGATAGATTGTATCTTCGCCTGCCTCAGTAACGGTCTGAAATTCATGACTATATTTACTGAACATACCGCCGCTAGCAAACGTCAAGAATGTCTGCTCACCAATACCCAGCCGTTCGTACACTCGGTAATAGGCTTGCTTAATCCTTTCGTACAGCTCCTCGTGCTCTTCTGGGGTACGGGCAAATGAATACATGTCTTTCATAACGAACTCACGGCCGCGCATCACACCACTCTTGGCGCGGGTTTCATTGCGAAACTTGGTTTGAATTTGATAAGCCAAAAATGGTAGATCCTTATAACTATTTATAAAAGGCTTAGCAGCCCGAACTAGTGGCTCTTCGTGGGTTGGGCCAAGACCTAGCTTAGTCCCATTCTTGAGTTCAGTTTTGAACCAAACATCAACCACTTCGTCATCCCAGCGGCCAGTTGCTTTCCAAATCTCGGCATCTTGAAGAGTCGACAGCCGGAGTTCCTGTCCACCAATCCTGTTCATTTCCTCACGAATTACGTTACAGATATTCTTAAGTACTCGGAGCCCTAGTGGCAAGAACGTATAGACACCGGCCATTTCTTTGTGAACAAAGCCAGCTCGAATAAGTAGCTGAGCATTTTTGGCAACCTCGTCAGCTGGCGCAGTTTTACTAGTTTTGGTAAATAGCTCTGATCTCTTCATATATTTCCCTTCTCTTCAGATTGTACTTTATCGAACATGCAGTAAAAATAAAACTGTAAAAGCTATTAGATTCTTTAGGCTATGGAGTAGTATACCAGCCCACAGCCGCCCTGTCTTCTGGCGTAAATAACATAGTACTAGCGACAACGTAAATGTATCAATGGCCGCCACCCAAAGTAGTGGCTGACCGCTACCAAACTGCAAATGGGCACTCGCAAACAGCGCACTAGTAATGATTGCTGACCAAACTACTGGTAATTTATTCTTAAGCCCGCCAAAGATAAAGCCTCGAAACAGCGTTTCCTCAACAATCGGCGGCAAAATTACCAGGCTAACAAACGCTGCTAGAAGCTCCAAATCGGTCTTAGTATCTTGAAAACCGATATCTTGAGACTGGCTAACATTAAGAGCTGGAATCAAGTGTGTCACTATCGCCAAAATGATAGCATAGCCGATAAAATAAACCGCAAATCCAGCTAAGGCCGAAATAATGTCAAACGACTTAAACCTCTTCAACCCCAGAGAGGCTAAGTTACTCTTGCGCCGTTTGACGAACCACCAAATAGCCCCGAAAGTTATTGCTTCAGCCATTAGAACATACCAAAACTGAGCAAACGTAGAATCAGTAAACCAATACGCCACTCGAACATTTGACCAACCCTCAACATACCCATAGATCTTAATCACAGTAACAGCTATAATCTGGGCTGCAAAAAATATAACGGCTGCGTAAACAATAGCGACCCAAGGGTTCCAGGGCACCAGACCATTAACCATTTTTCGTTTAACATTTACCAATTCTGGATTCGATACTTCAGCAACACTAGAGGCTTCAAGCGCCTGCGAGGAATGGTCTTTGTGGACTGACTTTTGTTGTCTAATCATTGATTATTGACTAGAAAAAACGTTTTACGTCTACTACTGTCACTAATATTATCAAGCCAATCAGCAATACAAACCCAGCTGCTACGATTGTCTCTTCAACCTTAGCCGACACCGGTTTTTTAAGTAGCCTAGCAATTAGTAGTATAAAGACTCTACCCCCGTCCAGCGCCGGAATCGGCAGAATATTCATAATTGCTAGAGTTAGCGAAATTACGGCAATAATCATTAACATAAATTGGTACCCCAACAGACTGCCATCTTTTAGGATTACAAATATACCGACTGGGCCGGCCACCTGGCTGCTAGCCGACGTCTGGGCGTTTTCACGGGCCGCATGATTGCCAGTAACGGCCCCAGCAATTACACCCCCCAAGCCCGCCAGAGCATGCCCTAGGCCCTGAAAGGTTAAGCCAGTAAATTGGGCCGTCAGACCGACCGCCACAACTGGCGCCGACCAAGTTGAGCGCTGCAGGCTATACTCTGTTGGAATAACCCCGATATAACCTTTTGGGTTATTAGTCTGCAGAGACGCCTTAACGACGCTGGCCGACAATAGTTTGGCCTTAGTCGAGTAAACCTGACCGTCCCGCCGGTACTTAACCGCTACTTCATGTCCAGCCAAGCTTTTAGTAAGATTGCCTAGCGTGTCAGCTGTTGTGACCTTCTGATTACCTATCTCGGTTAACTGATCACGGGCCTCCAAGCCAGCCTTATCAGCCGGTGAACCTGGCTCAACGTAATTAATAATGACGTTATTCTTAACAATGTGGGTGTCGTTTTTAACCGTAAACTGATTATCGACTAGCTTCGGCATACCCAACCAAGCTAGGGCCGTAAGTAAGATAACGGCTACCAGCAAATTCATACCAACGCCGGCTAGCATTATTTTGACCTTTTTACCAAAGCTGGCGGCTCCAAAACTACCGGGCTCAGTATCATCGTCGTGTTCACCCTTTAGCTTTACGAAACCACCTAGTGGCAGTAAGCCTATACTAAATAGCCAGCCTTTTCTGGTCTTGCGCTTATAAAGCCTCGGCGGAAAGAAAATACCGAACTCTTCAGCCTCTACTCCATTTCGTCGAGCCACCATAAAATGGCCCCACTCGTGCACCACGACTAGGCCAATAAATAGTATTATCCCGATAATTAGTAAAATAGACCCCATTACCAGCTATTATACCGGAACTGAACAGTGATTGTTAAGTAAATTCTACTTGCCAAAGCGGCGCTGCCTTAAGGCGTAATTATCCAACATGTTATTGAGCTCAACTACTGTAAAGTCTGGCCATTTAGTCGGTGTAAACATAAACTCACTGTAGGCCGCCTCCCAAAGCATAAAATTACTTAGACGCTGTTCACCAGAAGTACGAATAATTAAATCCGCAGGTGGAACGCCATTAGAGTGTAATTGCCCAGAAATCTTCTCGGCTGTAAGATTAGCCGGCTCCGTACCATCTGCAACTAGCTGCTGCATAGCTTCGACAATCTCTTGCTGTCCACCATAATCCAAACAAAACAATAATGTACCACGGGTATAATACTTAGTCTCTTCTTCCGCTTGGTGAATAGCTTTAAGTAATGCCTTACCGATTCGCAGTTTGTTGCCTAGCACACGCACTCGTACACCATGTCGCTTAAGATTCACTAGTTCGTGTTTAAAAATCCATAAAAATAATTTCATAAGTTGCTTAACTTCATCAGTAGATCGATTCCAATTATCGGTTGAAAAGGCATACATCGACACATACTCGACACCACGATCTAGGGCAGCTTCCAAAATCTTTTCCATAGTTTTGTAACCAGCTTTATGACCCTCATAAACCGGTAAATGATTTTCGCGGGCCCAGCGCCGGTTCCCGTCGAGAATTAACCCTAGATGGCGCGGAACATCGCATGTCTCATTAACGTTATCAGTCATACTTGTCTCTCTATTGAGAAAGTTACAAGGCTTTGCAGTAGCCGGACATAATTTTTGCTCCAGCTGCTATTCAAAATTACCTCTCTAGCATCATCAGCCAAGCGGACTGTCGCTGCCTGCACAGCAGCTACAGCACCAGAATCTCCTAGTATCTTCCTAATTATCATTAAATCTTTCTCTTTCGCAGTTTCATCACCCAGTATACTCTTTAGCCTCTCAGAATCCGAAGAAGAGACATGTCTAAGCGCATACTCTACTAATAGCGTATACTTGCCCTCCTGTATATCATCAAGGTTCGGCTTACCTAAATCCTCCGTTTCAGCAAAAATACCTAAATAATCATCACGTAACTGAAACGCTACCCCCGCCGATAAACCAAATCGTCGACAAACATCCAGTGTTTTCGGCGTAGCTTTTCCAGCAAGCGCAAAGCCACACTGCATCGGATTTATAAAAGTATAATAGCTACTTTTAGCACGGTACTTCCGTATAATATCCTCACGAGAAACATTACGACCAATTTTTTGATAAAGATCATCTATCTGACCAGCTCCAGTCATAATTATATTCACATGGAGTAGCCGAGTGGCCTCCCGAATTACCTCACCCGACACTTCAATCTCAGTAATAACCAGGCTGGCTAAATGCTGTGCTAACTGGCCAATATTTATAGCTACCATTTGGGCTTCGTGCAAGTTAATCCTTGGATCAGTTTGCTGCAAGTAAAGCTCATGCATCGTTGGCTCACCACGCCGGAGTGCAGATCTATCCATAACATCATCGATAATAAGTAGGTAATTTTGTACAAGCTCTAGAGCCACGCCTAGTTGAATCCCTGGTTTTGCCATATGCGTGCCAGCGGCCTCATCATATGTAGCTGCAGCTAATGATCCACGGATACGCTTGCCAGGTCGCAAACTATAATCCCTTAGTCGTTGGAGTGCCATTATTGACGGTTCCGAAAGACCGACTGATAGCTCGCCATATAACCGCTCAAAAGTATCTTGGAGTGCAATGTTTATAGTATTCCGGTATTCTTCGAATACACTTAAAACGTTCAAGGCTTTACTCATACACAGCTAAACTGTCATGATTTCGGCTTCTTTGGCCTTAGCCACCGATTCCATCTCTGCAGTCGTTGTCTTGAGAGCATCTTCAACTTGCTGCTGTAAGCGCTTAGCATCATCTTCACCGATTTGTTTATCTTTTTTAGCCTTATCAACCTCATCAATGGCGTCTCGACGGATATTCCTAAGCGATATCATAGCGTCTTCACGCTTAACACCCAATTGCTTAACAATCTCCCGGCGGCGCTCCTCATTGAGTGACGGGACCGGTACGCGGACTACTCGACCATCATCACTGGGGTTCATGCCGAGGCTCGGATTGTCGCGAATCGCGCTAGCAATCGCCTGTAAGTTATTTGGGTCAAACGGACTAATCTGTAATAGCTGGGCTTCTGGTGCCGTAACAGTGGCTACCTGATTTAGCGGCATCGGTGCGCCATAAGCTACAACCATAACGCCGTCGAGCATACTAGAATGGGCTCGACCGGTCCGTAGCTTCTTTAGTTCATCAACAAAATGTTCAACTGCTCCGTCAAACTTCTTCTTTACGTCACTTACAATTTGATTAGGACTCATATAACTCCCTAGTTAATACTCTCATTATACAAGAAATCCGGCAGATTTCTCTGCCGGATTACCACCACACACAGACAACCGTGTTTACTTAGGCAATTTCGCCGAGAGCGATACGGCTAAAGCGGCGAACGACGATGTTTTCGCCCAGTTTCGCATTGTGCTCTTTGACATAGTCATCAACAGTTTGATCTGGATTCTTGACAAACGGCTGATCAAGCAAGCATTGCTCAGCAAAATACTTCTTGAGCTGACCCTCAACTATTTTAGCGACCATATCGGCGGGCTTAGATTTTAGGGCGTCGCTAGCTAGTAGCTCAGACTTTTTAGTTTCACGGATCTTTGCTGGAATGTCATCGGAGCTAACATATTCAGGGGCAGAAGCCGCAATATGCATAGCTATATCTTTAACAAAATTAGTAAATATCTCATTACGAGCCACAAAATCGGTTTCGCAGTTAACTTCTACTAAGACACCAATCCGGCTATCGTGGTTATAGGTACCAACTACACCAGCTCGGGCTTCGCGCTCACCGCGCTTCTCGGCCTTGGTCAGACCTTTTTTACGCATCGCTTCAAGAGCTTTATCGAAATCGCCATTAGCTTCTTCAAGCGCCCTTTTAGCATTTGTCAGGCCAACACCAGTTAGGTCTTTCAGTCTCTTTATCTCCGCAATCGAAACAGCCATATATATCTTCCCTTTCTATCCAATCATCGACAGTAATTATTAACTTTAAACACTTATTAAATACTAGTTTAAGTCGAATACGCTAGACTAGGGCCTAAGCTTCAGTCTTATCAACTGGTTTAGATGCTTTAGCCTTGCCAGATTCAATAGCCTTTTTCATATAGTCGGCCACTAATTGTAGAGCTTTTATAGCATCATCGTTACATGGTACCGGATAGGTAATGCCAGTTGGATCGGCATTGGTATCAACTAGGGCCACTATTGGCAAACCTAGCTTCTTAGCCTCTTTAACCGCGTTAACATCGGCAATAATATCAAATACCACGACAGCGCCCGGTTTAGCATTAAGCTCCTTAATACCCCCATAAAGGACATTATTAGCATCAATTTCTTCTTGAAAGCGCTGAATCTCTAGCTTGTTATATTTATCGGTCAGATCACCAGAAGCCATTTTGCTTTCTAACTCGACTAGCTTCTTGATCTGCGATCCAATAGTATTCCAGTTGGTCAGCATTCCACCAAGCCAACGCTCAGTTACGTATGGTTGTCCTAAATCTTCGGCTAATTTCTTGACGATATCTTGAGCTTGACGCTTAGTACCGACAAATAAAATTTGCTTATCCTTAGATGCAGTTTCTTGCAAGAAACTTAGGGCTCCGTTTAGCTTCTCGACCGTCTTCGTCAGATCGATAATGTGACTACCACCCCGCTTACTGTGAATATACTGGGCCATTTTAGGGTGCCAACGGCTAGTCTGGTGACCAAAATGGGCACCCGCTTCTAATAATTGTTTAATGTCTACATCAAATGTAGCCATGGTTTGATCCTTTCTCTTCGGTTTGGGTTACCAAGTGGCTCCTGCACGGATTTCCACTCGGAGGATATTTCCCCAACCTGCTTCATTAATTTACGCTAGCTATTATAACAGATGGAGCGATTGTAGCGCAACTGTCCTACATAAACCTAAATCGAACAACCAACCTAGGCCAACTATACTAAGACCGATCATCATAATCTCCATCTACAATAATCGATGACTTGGAAGATGTAGCGCGTTTTTGGTCAACTACTTCCACTTTTATGTCCGGATATAGCTCTCTCACTACAGACGTAATCCTGCTCACCGCACTAGAGTCACCTGAACTTATCTTTATCACCTTAATATCGTCTACGCTTACACCACCCATTATTATTGCTTCAGGGTATTTATTTTGCGTAATGTTATTTATAGCTGCAAACCGCGCAGCATAATCCAAAGGTACCTGCATCGTGCGCGTATCCCAGTATCGCCCCGAATCAAGTGGTACAGCTACTGTACGATCGGCAATCGAATTTGTATCGAGTTCAACGAATACCGAGCCAAACCCAGAGCCCGCCCCACCAAAAAACTCATCTCGGCCGTTAGGTGACGTAACCGCACCATAAATTGGTTGAGGATCACAGATCATATCTGTGGCAACACGGCGGACACCCATAGCCTCCTCGGCTAAGTCACGATGGAGATTATATCCATCATTAGTGCCCCTAGAAGAATTTTCAAATGTGGACTGAAATCTGTAGGGTGGCTCCTGTAGTATCCGTAAGATATTATCGGCACTAATATTAATACTCACGCCTATATCTGCTTTGATACGTTCGGTTTCAGCGTTAACCGCCTCATCAGGAACCCCCATATCAAACACCTCACGTGCATAATCTTGATATCGAATTAATGATTCGCCAGCGATTTCCTGGGCATCATTCATCACCTTCATTCTCTTACTATCTACGTGTGTCTTATATAAAAGCATTGACTCAACATCCGATCGATATCCATCAGGCACTCGATCAAGTAACTTTGCCAGGTTACTACTAGGTGACTCTGAATTAATAAGCGCTCCTAGATATCCCACCATCATGTCCGCATACATGAATCGCTTCATGTCCGTCACGAACGGTTCACTTCCATCGCTAAACACCCCGCTGTCTTCTAGTTGGATATTAAAGGTGTCCGCGGGTAGGCCATTCTCATCAAAAGTTGGCACAAAATCATGGTGCAAACTAATTAAAGTATCCACGCCATCATCCGTTAATTCTCCACTGTCAGAAGGTGTTATTTTATTAAATGCAGCTACAATACTCGACATCCCCGAAATCCGCTCATCTGGGTCAAGACCATCCATAAGTGACCATAGTCGTTTTAGGTCGGTGCGAGAAACATCAAGATATTCAGGCCTGAGTACGGTCTCACTAAGATGAATCAGCGCATCCCTAGCAATCTTATTCTTTACACCGACTAACTCGTCCTTGCCAGATCCTCCATCAAGCGTATCAAGCGTGTCAAGCTTGCCTGCAAGAAACAAAGCTGGCTCAAGAGTTCGGCTCAAAGGAAATGGTTCATGATAAGCATACTCATAGGCACCATGAAGAACCCCACCAGCATTGTTGTCACCTCGCTCTAAATTTGCCCGCACAGTCGGGTCCACGCTATTAGTCAGATACCCAGAACAAAGGTCCAGGAGTATTTGCTCACGATTTTCAGAATCTGATCTCTGTAACAGGTACTCACATACATCTGGAAAGTCACCATAATCACGAGATACACGCTTTGCTGCCAGGCTAATATATTCCGCACCAGAAAAACCGGCAGCCTCTGCAACGTCACATAACTCATGAACAGTTCCAAGCTTATTAAATTCCCCGGCAACAATATCCTCGTACTTTACTACTCCTACGGTATGACTCTTGGCAGACATACTCATATAATCTTCAAAGAAAGACCCACTCGCTCTACCGTCCGCTCTCTTAGTGTTTACTCCAAGGCTATATTGGCTCATATTACTATCAAATACGGAATTCAAATATTTTAGACCCTCGTCACTATGGCGTAAATAACCAAACTCTATATTACCACCAACAAGCTTGTGGTTATCCTCGACACTAAGCGCCATACGAAGACACTTCTCGTCATCGCTATATTCACCGGGATTAAGGTCTTCAAGTGCGGTAGTATGATCAAGCATCTTGGCATACACTTCTTTACGAAGATGCCGTACGCCGTCGTAAGTATCTGTTTCCCCAAGAGCATCATTTAGAAAAGTATTAAAGGAGCTCACAAAGCTCGGATCGGTAGTAGCCGTATCGAGACGAACAGCAACCTCCAGCTGATTTCTCATTGTCTCCAACGCTTTTTTTCTCCACGGGAAAAGTGGAGACTTGAAGACTTTGTCGGCAATTACATGACGTTGTGACAAATTGGCCTGCAAACCAGACTGCTCACTTCCCAACGGAGCACCAAAAGACAATCCCTCTTTAATAGGGGCTGAGTACTTAATTGCTTTAATAACTTCACCTAAGCTTGAACGCCTCACTAATAGCCTATCCGTATCACGCCTTTCATCAACTTCCATATTCCGTGATAATTTTTGCCCCGCTGATTGTAGCTGCTTCACCTCATCATATTTAGCTGCATCGGCACCCCAATCTGAAGCCAACTCTTGTAGTCTAGCTCCTGCGGTCTGAGGGCTAGATTCGTACGCCCCATGGTGAATACTACTCGTCTCTCCCTCGGATCTTCTAAGTACTGTATCGGCTATTTCAACCGCTTCGCTAATCAAATCTTTTTCACCTACAGAACGGCCAATTTCTTCTGGTGCTAATCGACCGATAATATCTTCATGTTCTCCACGGTGGCGCGGTGAGATCATATGTGGTCGCAAGTGATGCTCGGCCGCCGACTGAGGATTATGCCCCTCACGCGAACGCGCCCAATCTATCAGAGACCTTCCCGCCGCCGCCTCTGGAGCAAATGATCCTGGATTAGGTTGATAGCCTACATCGATTATATTAGGTTCCGGATCTAAACCTTTCCCCTGACCCGCAGCTAAACGGTCGATATGATCCAGTAGGGATCTAGGTGCGTCTGGGCTCTGTGAGATTACATCTCTATAAGTCAGCTCAGACTGCTGTATAGTACCTACAGCTATATCATCATTTGGCGCTAATAGTCCTGGTAATTCTTCGGCTGGCATTTTCACTAGTTTTTTATTTTAGGTTTGTAGTAACAGTTTACCTCTTGAGGTAAACTAGTGCAACTGAACACCTAATCCGTTCTTGACCAATGGCTAACAGATATGTATAATAGGTACTCGACAATGAAAAAAGATTTACACCCCACAAATTATCGACTAGTCGTGTTCCAGGACCTCAATAACAACGCAACCTTTTTAACCCGTTCCACGGTTGATAGTGCTGAAACTATTAAGCTTGACGGCGCCGAATATCCACTCGTTAAAGTCCACATCACTAGTAGCTCACACCCCTTCTTCACCGGTGAAGAGCGCGTCCTTGATATCGAAGGTCGTGTCGACAAGTTTAAGGCCCGCGCCGAAGCTGCCAAAGCTCGCAAAGAACAACTAGCTGGCAAAGCCAAGAAGACAGCTGCCCGAGCTGCTAAAAAAGTCGAAAAAGCCAGCGTCGACAAAACTCTTAAGTAGCTTAACTACTCTGTAACCGTCCTAATAAATATATCTTAGGGCGGTTTTTAGTTTAAACTGAATATTAGGAACCTATATGGAACAAAAAGAAGCCCAACTACGCGTAGAACTCAAAGATCTGCAGCAAAAGCTACAAGACCCGGCTATCTTTAGTGACCAAAACTACCCAAAGCTAGCTAAACGTCAAAAGAAGCTAGAGGACATAATCAGCTTACTCGACGAGCGAAAACACTTACTCAAAGATCAAACTGCGGCCGCCGATTTGCAACATAGTCTAGACACAGAACTACAGGATATGGCCCTAGCTGAACTAGAAGAATTATCGCAAAAGATACAAGCTAACCAAACACTCTTAGACGAAGAATTAACCCCAAAAGACCCTAACGACGAAAAAGATGCTATTGTCGAAATCCGGGCTGCTGCCGGTGGTGATGAAGCCAGCTTATTCGCAGCTGATTTATACCGTATGTACAGTCACTGGATAGAAGCTCATGGCTATAAAATGGAGCTAATTAGCGAAAGTCCGTCTGAAGTCGGTGGGTTCAAAGAAATTATTTTTGCTGTTCGAGGCGATGATATATATAAACAGCTCAAATTTGAGGCCGGCGTCCACCGCGTCCAGCGTGTTCCGACTACCGAAAGCCAAGGTCGAATTCACACTTCGACAATCACCGTATCGGTACTACCCGAAGCCGAAGAAACCGATATCGAGATTAGCCCAAACGATTTAAGGATCGATGTATACCGCTCTGGTGGCCACGGCGGCCAATCTGTTAATACTACCGATAGTGCTGTCCGTATCACTCACTTGCCTTCCGGCCTGGTAGTTATCCAGCAAGACGAAAAGTCACAAATCAAGAACAAGGCTAAAGCTCTCAGTGTACTTAGATCACGACTACTAGCCCTCAAAATAGACGAAGAGCAAAAACAGTTATCGACTGCTCGCAAAGCTCTAATTGGCTCGGGCGACCGCAGTGAAAAAATCCGAACTTACAACTTCCCGCAAGACCGAATTACTGATCACCGCATTGGTTATAGTCGTTCCAATGTCCCGGGAGCTCTAAACGGTGAAATCGATGATCTCATCGATAAGTTGGCTGAATACGACCGCCAACTCATAAACGAAGACCAATAATGAAATACCTCGTGACTGGTCTTGCCGGAAGCGGAAAATCAGCGATAGCTCGAAATCTACGAGAGCGCGGTTATAATGCATTCGACGGCGACAGGGTGCCCGATTTAAGTAGTTGGACAGACAAGAATACTGGAGAGTCAATCGAGGTAGACCTAAATAATACGGATTACTCCAAGATTGCCTGGAGCTGGGATAGAAAAACCCTAGCTAACTTAGTCTTATCAAATCCCAACCTTATACTCTGCGGCAGTGCAACAAATGCATTGGCCTGCTTCACATATTTCGATAAAGTATTCATCCTGACACTTGACCCAGAAACCCAGAAACACAGAATTATGTCGCGACTTGATAACAACTATGGTCAACACCCCGATGCTCTACGAATGACATTAGAGAATCAAATTAGTTTTGCTAATGAATCAATCAAACTTGGTGCAATTGCTATAGATGCAATAGCACCATTAAATAACGTTGTTGAGCAGATTTTAAACTATGTCGATGAACGTTAGCGAATGGCTAAAAATATCGGAGACTAAGTTAACAAACGCCAGTATTTCGACGCCCCGCCTCGACTGCCTAGTCCTATTAGAAGACGAGACCGACAAGGACCGCGGTTGGTTGCTGGCCCACCCAGAATTTATACTCTCATCGGCCCAAGAAAATAGTCTGAACACTAAAATTACTCAGCGACTAAAACATGTACCCCTTGCCTACATCCGCGGCTTCACGGAGTTCTATGGACGCCAATTTATTATCACTCCAGCCGTCTTAGAACCCCGCCCTGAATCCGAAACAATGATCGAAATGCTATTATCTTTACCAAACGTCAAGACTAAACCATATCGGATTGCTGACGTTGGTACGGGCAGTGGTGCACTTGGAATTACGGCTAAGCTTGAACTTCCAAATTTAGAAGTTGACCTACTAGAAATTGATAAGCGGGCTATCTTAGTCACCCAAAAAAATGTTATTAAATTTGCAACAAACGTAAATACATTGATAAGCGATTTATTAGATAAGTCTTCTAAGGACTACGATATATTACTATGTAATCTTCCTTACGTACCTGATGATTTTCGTATAAATTCGGCTGCTATGAATGAACCACGTCTTGCCATTTTCGGTGGACCGGACGGGCTAGATATTTATCGTCGTATGTTTAGCCAGATTAATATTTCACCCAAAAAACCGATGTATATTTTATGTGAATCTATGCCGCCTCAACATATAACCTTAGAATCTATAGCTAGATCAAGTTACTACGAATTAATCCAGACTAGTGATTTTATTCAATTATTTACAAACTTACCAGCTATTACTTAGCTGAGATTAATTGTAACTTTCTACTCAGACAGGTTTACGCTGGACAATTTTATTTCACTTATTATAGCTTTTATCTTTAGAACAAATCTATTATTCTATTCAATTACTAGTTGGCGCAGAGCCCAAAGTTACGTTAATTGTAATAGTTTTGCCTGCCCGATTAATCGTTAAAGGCACCTTATCGCCAACCTTATGCTTACCAAGCACTGAAGTTAAACTATTACTCTGATTAACTGGTACCCCGTCTACTGCCGTAATAACGTCACCACCTTTAACACCTGATTTGGCAGCTGGGCCATTCGGGAGCACAGTCTGTTCACCTATCTGGACTTCTTTTGGTATATAAGCTCCCTGAGTTACTGTCAGATTATATTGTTCGGCAACATCACGAGTTATCGGTATATACATAACACCTAAGTATGGCAATTGGAGTTTACCGGATTGCTCGACGCTACTAATCAGTCCTTTCAAGTCATTAATCGGAATAGAAAATCCGATATTCTGAGAATCACTAGCCATGGCCGTGTTCATGCCAATGACTTCTCCATTTAGATCAGCTAATGGTCCACCAGAATTACCCTCGTTAATTGCAGCATCTGTTTGGAACAAGTCGGTCAAGCTTTCGGCGTCACTACCACTACTGCTACTAGCCTGCACACTGCGGCCATAACCGGATATAATCCCACTGGTAACGGTATTCTGAAACTGGCCCAGAGCATTGCCGATTGCTACTACTGGGTCGCCAACTTTGACCTTACTGGAATCACCCAGCTTAATCGGCACTAGTTTTTTACCTTTGGTATCCTGAATCTGGAGAAAGGCTACGTCTAGATTACTACTATCAGCTGTTCGACCAACAACCTTAACATCATCAAAAACCGTCCCGTCACTAAGCGTAACACTCACGCTGGTTGTACCACTCGGCACAACGTGACGATTAGTCATAATAAGGCCACCTGAGGTCAGAATCATACCAGTGCCCGCACTACGCTGGGTTTGGGCCCCACTACCGCCGTAGCCAAACAAGCTATCGTAGGAACTAGCCTCTGCCTGGCCAGTAACATCTACCGATACGACACTCTGCCCCATGTCCTTGGCAATAGAACTGACTACTGCCGCTTTGGAGGTTAGTATTGTTTTTTGCTGAGTCACACTAGTAACCGACTGATCACTGCGCGATACCGCCCCCAGCCAGCCGCCACCAAAGCCCAAGCCTAACACGACAATCAATAATAATGCTACTTGCATAAATCTCGTCCGACGACGTTCCGATGGCACAAACGGAACATCTTTCGGTGAAGGCGAAGTGGTCGTTTGCGCCTTCGAGCTTAGATTCAACTCTAAAGCTGAAACCTTATCCATTCTTTGTTGAGCCTTTTCACTCTTCTCTTCATTCATATAATCTAAACACCCCCACCTACTACTTTATTACTCCAGTCCGAATACGCTAAGATCAGTAAAACTACTGCAATCATAATAAAAATAAATTGTCTTTTAGTATTAACAGAGAGCTTATCGAAATGATCAAGGTAATATATAGTACCTATCCCAAAACCAAGCGCTGACAGAATAAGAGCCGATTGCGCTACGGGCCCGTAAAACAGTAACCAGTGAGACAAAATCCAGGTCAGCCCAGCTCCAAAATACCCCCAAAGCAAGGCTAGTAGCCTAGAGTGAGGCTCTTCAAACCCATCAAAAAAGTGATGGGCCGCAAAGAAACAAATAGCTCCGGCCGCTAGCACTAATCCAACCAACGGCCCAGAATCCCAAATAACAAATAGAGCTATCAGGCCGGCCACCAAACCAACAAATGCCTGCAAAGAGACCCAAAGCGTATCAGTTGCTGGCTTGATATAAATTAGCCAAATCACCCACAAGGCAACCCATAACAACTGCATCCAGGTGCTACTACTATCTATTACAAACGCCAGTGCCGAAAGGCCAATAATCACATCAACTGCATTTGCCCGTACATTAGCTAGCCAAAAACGTGGACGGACGGCGAACATCCGCCATTTACTCAGTAATATAATGCCTAGGGCTAGCCAAGCCAGCTCAATCTTAACAAAAGCTAGTACCAAAAATGGTAGCAGAATATTAAATACATAATAAAATGTGTGTGAATAGCCTCGACTAGGCTTAATTATTGTCAGTAGCCGTCTCATTTTGCCCTACTATTATAACAAATTTTGGCTTAAATGAAGCTGAAAGACTTTGATACCCCGGCGGAAGCTTACTTATGGTCGAAGCATTGAAGTGCTGTTCCAGATAGTGCCGGGTATACGGATTCTTCCCATGGCTCAAATCTACTATAGATGTACGACTGGTTCCGGCAAAATGCTTATCCGTAACTACGCTAACAACATCATACCCATAACTCTTTAGTAAGCCAGCCACGGCATCGGTGGTAGCCGTATCAGCCGAGCCGCTCGCCACGACCAGACTAGCCTTCTCCTTAACAATATAGCCATCCGGCATTTGACCACGCACATATGACTGAATATCGGTATAATCTTCAAACCCAGCCTTGGGCCTGACAACCGATGCATTGCCAACACGGTCGGTTATTACGTAATTATTCGGCTCATCAGCCAAGCCAATCGACCTTATCTGACTATTATCAATACCCTTAACAATGTTATACAGCTGCTCAGCACCATCGGTACTCAAATCTGAATAAACATTATCGCCAAAAGCGTTCAGTAAGCCATCAACCTTGACTGGATTACTAAGGGTACCAAGAGCTAAAGTCTTATCCTTTAGGGCCAGAATTATTTGGCGTTGTCGCTCTGTTCTAGCAAAATCTGAACTGGTCTCGCGCGAACGGGCGTACAATAAAGCCTTTTTACCATCCATTGTCTGGACACCGGCTGGTGCCAAAACCGGATTCCACCCATTTTCCCAGGCCATCGTCGGATCATATAATGCCTTAGGTACATTTACGGTTATGCCACCAACCGTATCTATAGCCTGCCTAAAAGCTTGAAAATCTACTAGTACATGATAATTAATTTTTACACCCATCGTCTGCTTAATTACCGTGTCAACTGAGGCAAAACCGGCTTCGACAGCACCTGGATTGTTGTTGGCTATTACCTGCTTACCTAGATAGCTATATTTACCACTTTCATATGCAGCATTAATCTTTTGATGACTACCAAAGAAATTTGTTGGCATTTTAACCCACAAATCGCGCGGCACGCTGAGCATTACAGCCGAATCATTTACTGGATCAACGCTCATGATGATTATTGTATCTGTTAGGTCGGGCCCTTCATGTCCAGCTCCACCAATCCCAAGTAGTAAAATATTTACTCGGCTGTCACCTTCACTACCTAGTAAATTAGGGTCTATTTTATCACTCGAAAGTGTCGCTATTGTCGAAGTCCCCCGAAATACTCTGTGTAATTTGCCATAAGCCTTCCAGGACAATAAGCCACCAGTCAGTAATACCGCAATCAGCAATAATCCAACTGACTTTAAAACCCAACCACGAACAAAATGATGCTTCTTGACTGGTCTAAGTGGTCGCTGTGGCTTCTGGTAACTCGGATATAGTCTGCTAATCGGTGGATCTTCAGCCGGAACTTCATCTACTAGGATAGCTTCCGTCTCGACGACCCCGGCGACTTCAGTCTCCTTATCCTTAACTACTGGTGGATCCTGCTTAACAGGACCCACCACACTGCCTGGTGACTGCCACGGCCCAGTATCAGTGGTCGCAAAGTCGTCCAGAGCCTCTGACCAATCACCATTACCGCTTGGTTTTTTGTATCTCGATATATCCATAATCAGTTTCCTAATTAGTATAGCAACTTACGAGTTACTTAGCGTAACGGAGCCATATCTTGTTTATACCTGCGCCAACTCGGCAAGCATGATATAGTTATGAGCGTGAATAACGAAAACTCAGAGGATTCGGCAGCTATTAAAGAACAGCCCGAGACAAAGCCGCCAGTTCATAAAACTACCCACAAGCCAGCGAAGAGCTGGCAGCGCACAAGAAGCGCACTGGCCACTATCGGTATCTTACTAATTGCACCAGCTATCGCCGTTGTACTAACGTTGTACGTTTTTCAGTCGTATCAAGTCGATGGCCCTAGTATGCAGGAAACCCTGCACAATAACGACCGCCTAATTGTTTGGAAGATGGCTCGTAGTTGGGCCCGCATTACCGGTCACGAATATGTCCCAAATCGAGGTGATGTAATCGTATTTACCGAAACTGGCCTAGCTAACTACGGAGATTCCTCTAATACTAAGCAACTTATCAAGCGCGTGATTGGCTTACCGGGCGACCGAGTGGTCGTTAAAGACAATTTTATTACTATATATAACAAAGACCACCCCAAGGGCTTTGACCCCGCTAAAACCCTAGACTATGGCAAGGCTATTACTCAGAAGACCAGTGGGAATATTGACATAACCCTTGGTAAGGATCAATTATTTGTCTGTGGTGATAACAGAGGTGATAGTTTGGATAGTCGTATTTTTGGACCAATTGACGCCAAAGATGTCATCGGCAAGTTGGTTCTACGCATCCTACCGCTATCCGACGCTGAACGCTTCTAGTTTTAGATAACTATTCAATCTCACCCCTGTCGACGTATATACGCCCGTATATACGTCACCCCTGTGAAAAGCTATATTTATATAAAGTAAGTTTACATTGGGCCCTTAATCACCTAGACTCTTCAGTAAAATCTCTAGCTGTTCATCTGTTTTAAAGGTAATTTCTAGTCGCCCCCCGTGAGCCATCCGCCGCACCTGAACAGTTGTACCAAGCCGCTCACCGAGTGCCTTGGTGGCCGGGGTTTCACCGTGAATCCGCTGCTTAACTTCTTCTTTATTCTCGACACCTTCTTTTTGAGATGTCACGTAGCGTTCAGCCTGCCGAACTGTCCAGCCATATTTTAAGATAGAATCTAGTAACTCGATTTGCTTATCGGGCTGGCCCTTAAGTGCCAAAATCTGGCGAGCATGGCCCTCGACAATAAGCTGCGCAGCTAAAGCTTTACTTGCCTCCGGCGGCAACTGTAATAACCGCCCAATGTTAGTCACGGTCGTGCCGGCCTTTCCGAGGCGCTCACCAATTTGGTTGTAAGTCATATTAAATTGCTGATGCAGCCGCTCAATCGATTTAGCCTGCTCAAGCGGACTCAAATCGACCCGCTGGACGTTTTCAATCAGGGCCAGCTCTAATCTCTCTAATTCTTTAGTGGTTCGAACCAGCGCCGGTACAGCTTTAAGACCAGCCTGTTGGGCTGCCCGCCAGCGGCGTTCACCAGCGATAATATAGTACTTATTACCATTGGGACTGACCACTAATGGCTGAATAATGCCGTATCGTCTAATCGATACCGCTAGTTCGCTCAGTGCCGTACCATCGAATACCGTCCTAGGTTGATCAGGGTTGGGTTCTAGAAGTTCGACCGCCAGTTTAAGCACCCGTTCAGTCTCGTCTACTAGAATAGTAGTATCGAAACCCTGAGGTATCAACGAATCAAAACCTTTGCCTAGTCCCCTGTTATTTGCCATAATCCCCTGTATAATCCTTCATTACTTACAGATTAGCACGTTTTACGACTTCCTCGGCCAGATTTTTGTATGCTCGAGCACCTTTACTCCATTTGTCGTGCTCAAAAATAGTCTTACCGAAACTGGGCGCTTCAGCTAAGCGGACATTGCGCGGGATAACGGTCTTGAACAACTTATCACCAAAGTGCTGCTGGACTTCGTTTTTTACTTGTTCGGACAAAACTGTCCGCTTATTATACATAGTCAGAACTACACCCATAATCTCTAGATGTGGATTTAGTTGCTGACGAACTAATTGAATTGTGTTCAATAGTTGGCCTAAACCTTCCAGCGCAAAATATTCGGCCTGGACTGGAATCAGTACTCCACTAGCTGCCACTAGCGCATTAATTGTCAAAAGTCCAAGGGCCGGCGGACAATCAATAATAATTAAGTCGACATCTATTTGTTGTAGCATTCTCGCTAAACGGATTTCCCGCTCCGGTAGATTAACCAGATCAACTTCGGCTCCGGCCAAATTGGCATCGGACGGTAAAACAAACAAATTCTTAATTCGAGTTTGAAGGATGGTCTGACTTACCTCAGCGCCTTTAATTAGCACGTCGTACAATGTTGAGGTCAGCTGAGTCTTCTCAAAACCCAAACTACTAGTCGCATTACCTTGCGGATCCAGGTCTACTAATAATACCCGGCGTTTGGCACCAGCCAGTTGGGCAGCTAAGTTAACGGCTGTCGTAGTTTTACCAACACCGCCCTTCTGATTAGTAACAGCAATTATTTTTTGTGCCACGCTAAGAATTACCTCTTTTCTAACATAAGCCTAACAGATAATAAGCCCGCAGTAAACAATCGTATACATAGCCGTACAATACTAATACATAACAGCTAGTAGCCATATAAGATTGTATACTGATAATGCTTCCTGAGACAGATAACAAGACTGATCTAGGCATATTGAACATATATTTTGCGACACGATACTTATTTACTAATAACAAGCACTTGACTCCCTACGATCAACGATCAACTATCAAAATCAACATTGCTACAAATGAAACCTATTAACACTCCTTCAGGCAAAATCTTGCCACATCGGCTTGTTTGCAAGGTGCCACCTTGCAAACATATATATCCAGGCCTACAATCTTGATATGCCGGTACGTAATATAGTGAAGGAATATGGCGTTAACCAGTATTACCACGTCTATAACCGAGGAACCAATAAACGGACTATATTCATAGCCGAGGCTGACTTCGCGGTTTTTCTGAACATCTTCAAACAGAGGCTATCTCACTCTGAATCAAAAGACTCCTACGGCCGTTCGATATCTAAATTTTCAGCCCAGGTCGAGCTAGTGGCCTACTGTTTAATGCCTAACCACTATCACCTACTCTTCTTTCTAAAAGAAATACATGGCATTGAATCACTAATGCGCAGCGCTATGACTGCCTATAGTCTGTATTTCAACCGTAAACATCAACGCGTTGGCGGTTTATTCCAGGGCCACTTTCTAGCTTCGCGGATAGACACCGATAGCTACTTCTGGCAGGTCAGCCGCTATATTCATTTGAATCCACTCGACATAGGTAAAGACCCTTTTAGTTATAAGTATTCTAGCCTGCCCTATTTCTTGGGGCACAAACAAGCCGATTGGATACACTCCGAACATTATGTCGAAACAGATCAAGATTACCGAAAATACCATAAATTTGTAGAAGATTACGAAGAAGCCCATCAAGAACTTAGCGAACTAAAATACATTTTAGCTAACCCCATCGAGCTCTAGTTTCACCCCTCAAAGGTCTGTTTGCAAGGTGGCACCTTGTAGACAATAAGGGCATACCCTATGTAATCTTGTGGGCTCGCCGGAATTTGTAGGGATTTGCAAGGTGGCACCTTGCAAACAATCCTTAGGGTTGGGGATTGTTGGGCTGTCTTTCGGCAGTTTTGGATCTAGGAGTGCTACCAGGCACTTCCTCTACCGGGATAGTATTCAACCCTCGCTAGCCCAATGAAGAGCTAGTAGGCGTGACTGGCTTATTGGACGATGTAATAGGTAAAGCTGTAGGTGGAGTTGGGCGTTGGGCCAGTTGTCACAGACAAATCAACGGCAGTCGTGCTATTACTAGATGGATAGACCATCATGACAGCGCTAACAGCATCGTTCGGCGTAATTATGACACGTGGTGCTTGATCGTAGGCTTTATTGAAAGTTAGCTGCAGCAACGCTCCAAGAGTTGGCCCAGTTATAGCTGGTACAGCTTCGGTAGCTGGTGCTGAAGCATCACCTACAGTTATGGTTATGGTGCCCGATATATCATTGCCAACCACGCTAGCCACTGCCCCGTTGGAGCCAGCCGCAGCCAAAACCTGAACAGTTGGTGTAATTCCAGAAGTTATGATGTGCCCCGCTAGAGTAGCGTTGCCACCAACAGCAATATCACCAACGAAGCTAGCATTGCCACTAACTACTAGACTGTTAATAGTAGCTAAACCACCGACGTTAATACTACTGGCGGTTAGAGATCCACTAATTACCACGCTAGTAAAGGCAGCATCACCACCTTGGAGGATAGAATCTTTAGGATTAGAAGCACTAGGACTGATAAAGAACAAGACTGTACCACACTTGTAGGTAGTATTGGCGTTAGTAGTAGTGTCGGGGTTGGTGCCAGTAGCTCCATTGGTGTCGCTGCCAGTATTTGTAGGGTCATTGGTATTGTTGGGGGCCGTACTACCACTATTGCTATTAGTGCCACCAAACACACCACTGGTTTGACAGGTTGTAGCACTGGCTTCTGTACCATCAAAGCTACCCATAGCTATACCTATGACTGCACCATTGTCAGTTGCCTTCATAGCGACACCTGGTATGTTAGAGCTGGTTAGATAATCGCCGGGGTGAATAGCTCCGCTCTCGGTACTTACCTTGACTGGGACACGACCGGATAGCGCTAGTGGTCGTTGGTTAGCCGCCGTCGTACCATTAGCGTTAGTGGCATTGGTTACAAAGCCTGGATGAGTCGAGATTACCCCAAGCACTGATGAGTCATACGGTTTAGTAGCTTTAATGACACTCTCTGGGTTGGCCGGATCGATAGCTACGACATCAGCCGCTTCAACTGAGCTATCACTAACTTTAATATTCTCGGCATAGTCAGGACTAGACACACCACCTGTAACAGTGCCTTTGGCATTTAGGTTGCCATAGGCATCGACAGTTAGAAGCGTGGCGCCAGTGGCACCTTGGACAACGAACAAGTCGGCGACTTGGCCAGTGCTACCCTGAATTAGTAAGCCAGAGTCATTAGGGCTAGCTGGTGTGAGGCTGAGAGCACCTTGGGCTGTGATGGCTTTGTGGGCATATGTTTGCAGGATGACGCTGACGCTGTTGGAGCCATTATTAGCCACCGCTAGGTCGGGTTTACCGTCAGCGTTTAGATCGCCAATGGCGACGGAGATTGGGTAAGAGCCAGTAGCGAAGTCGGTCTTAGCGGCGAAGCTACCACTGCCGGTGTTTAGAAAGACGCTGACGGTGTTGGAGCTAATGTTAGCTACCGCTAGGTCGGGTTTACCGTCACCGTTTAGATCACCAATGGCGACGGAGTATGGTTGAGAGCCAGTAGCGAAGTCGGTCTTGGGGCCAAAGCTGCCACTGCCGGTGTTTAATAGGACGCTGACGCTGGCGGAGCCAGAGTTAGCCACCACTAGGTCAGGTTTACCATCGCCATTTAGATCACCAATGGCGACGGAGTATGGGTTAGTGCCAGTAGCGAAGTCGGTCTTGGGGCCAAAGCTGCCACTGCCGGTGTTTAATAGGACGCTGACGGTGTTGGAGTTAGCGTTAGCCACCGCTAGGTCGGGTTTACCGTCACCGTTTAGATCACCAATGGCGACGGAGTATGGGCTAGAGCCGGTGGTGTAGTCGGTCTTAGCCCCGAAGCTGCCACTGCCGGTGTTTAGGAAGACGCTAACTCTGTTGGAGTTTCGGTTAGCCACCACTAGGTCGGGTAAGCCGTCGCCGTTTAGATCACCAATGGCGACGGAGTCTGGACTAGTGCCAGTAGCAAAGTCGGTCTTGGCGGCGAAGCTACCACTGCCGGTGTTTAGGATGACACTGACGCTGGCGGAGTTATAGTCAGCCACCGCTAGGTCGGGTTTACCGTCGCCGTTTAGATCACCAATGGCGACAGAGTATGGGAGAGTGCCGGTGGTGTAGTCGGTCTTAGCCCCGAAGCTGCCACTGCCGGTGTTTAATAGGACGCTGACGCTGGCGGAGCCAGAGTTAGCCGTCGCTAGGTCGGGTAAGCCGTCACCGTTTAGATCGCCAATGGCGACGGAAACTGGGGTAGCGCCGGTGGCGAAGTCGGTCTTGGGGCCGAAGCTACCACTGCCGGTGTTTAGGAGGACACTGACCTTGTTGGAGTTAAAGTCAGCCACCGCCAGGTCGGGTTTGCCATCGCCGTTTAGATCACCAATGGCGACAGAGGTTGGGTAAGAGCCAGTGGCGAAATCGGTCTTGGGGCCGAAGCTACCACTGCCGGTGTTTAGGAAGACGCTGACGGTGCTTGAGCCATAGTTAGCCACCACTAGGTCAGGTAAGCCGTCACCGTTTAGATCGCCAATGGCGACGGAGTATGGGTTAGTGCCAGTAGCGAAGTCGGTCTTAGGGCCGTAGCTGCCACTGCCGGTGTTTAATAGGACGCTGACGGTGTTGGAGTTAGCGTTAGCCACCGCTAGGTC
>JBDTES010000035.1:0-11732 GCA_039922435.1 Saccharimonadales bacterium (SeqCode) | reverse complement strand
CTTATCATAAACACTGCAAAACACAGGCCGCCGAAGGCGTTGATGAAAAGTTGTTCCCATATAGATTCCTCCGTAATCAGGCCTACAGAGGAATCCGAAACCACAAGATCATTATTTGGAATCAGCCTTTTACCGATTTGGATATTTTCGACAAAATGATCGATCGACTTCGGACTAATGCTTTAGAAAATACATCAGAACTAGAATTACTGATTGTAGAATTAAATATCGATACTAGCCTTGCTCACCAGCGAACAACCAAACGCAAACAGGCCGGCGGCCACGGACCATCAGATACTACTTTCGATCGGTTCGTTAATACCTACCAAAGCGCCTCAACTCACGGCTACACCAGTAACATCATATCGGTCCAAGGCGATTCCGACGTCAATAAATCCGTCGATTTAATATTGGAGCGTGTGTCTGCGATAATCACTGCATAAGATCAATTAGTTTAAGGCTCTAAAGCCTAAATTCGGTGTACCAAGAAACAAATTAATGATATACTTACCCCTGTTCGCGGGTGTAGTACAACGGTTAGTATGCGAGTTTTCCAAACTCGAGACGGGAGTTCGATTCTCCCCACCCGCACCATTTCTGAATCATGACAATACCGCACTCAACCTTATTTATTAAAATCGCGACTACCCGCAAGTAGCCGCGATAATTATTTAGCAGGAACTACTTGGTGCGCCAGTAGTCGTTGGCGGCCGCTATAGTTTGGAATTCTATAGCTACTACCTGGGCAGCAGCTGTTAGGCTAGCTGGATCTTTGGAATAGACTTCCCGACCAGCCTTTAGAATATCTAAATCTGGTTGAATGTTATGAATCGTATGCTGGGCTAGCTTGATAGCTAAGGCCCGGCCCTCTTCGGCGGTGGCCGTGATTAACGTACCGCCTGGTACTTTAACTAATGCTTCATCTGGAACTCGAGTCACAGTAATATCTCCTTCTATAATTAATACCTGATAATTTAAATACTAGTAAGTGGCCTAGTAGCCGTCAAATTCTTCGGTTCGGATATTGTCTTCGTTAGCCTCTAGCTCGATTAGCATAGCTCGCATAGCTTTAACCATGCCTTCTGGGCCAGACAAATAGAATATTGGCACGCTCATATCTGGAACATATTTCTTAATCATTTCAGCATCAACCCGACCACGTTCACCTTGCCAATCATCAGGAGCTTCATCAGAGGCTATCGGTACATATTTAAAGTTCGGATTTTCAGCTTCAAGTTTCTTGAAGTCTTCTAGATATGGTAAATCATCCGGTGTTCGGCTGGAATGCAAAAGCAAAATATTATGGGCAGTTTTATCGTGCGTTGCCTGGGCAATCATGCTACGAACTGGCGTTACACCAATACCACCTATAACAAAGACAGCTGGTGTCGTTTCGGTCTTATGCAGAGTAAAATCACCATACGGTGCATCTAGCTTAACTTCGGTACCTACCGGCATATCCGTAAGGACTCGCTTATAGGCAGTGTCTCGCATACGCGTTGCCAAGACTAATTCATGCTCAAATGGCGCATAGACCATCGAAAAGCCACGCGTATTACCCTCATCATCGGTTTCAGGTGGATTAATCAGTGTGTAATCACCGAACTGACCAGCCCGAAATTCAAAGCCTTCCGGCACCTCAAAGTGAAACGCCATCGTACCGTTGGCAACGGTTTCTTTCTTAGTTAGTTTTACGTTTGCTACCATAATTGTTACCTCCCTTAATTAACCCCAATGTTTACAGTTATTCGCACAATAGGTGCTGACGTGCTTGTTTATAAGACTAAACAGTGGCCGCACCGTATCGTGATTGATTGAATACACGCGCTCCTTGCCCCGTGGCCGCACATAAACAAAGTGGTGCTCTAGTAGTCGCTGCATGCTATGTGAAACTGCTGACTGTTCGAGACCCAATTGGTGGCAGATTTCGCTGACACACTTATCTCCTTCTTTGTTTAGAAGCTGTAGAATCCGAACGCGCTGCTTGTTGCCAAGCACAGCAAAGAAATCATCAAATACGACATATTTCTTAACCTCAGCTGTATTCATCATATGAACAGTATATCATACGTATTGTATTAAGCTAATCTTTAGGGGTACAATTAGACCATGGACGGTGACTCATTGCCAATGCTAATAGTGATAACTCACTTTATTAATTTGATTGTTATTCTGTTACTCATCCGCAGCGGCTTGCACATCTTGGCCGATCACCCATTTTTATACTGGACAGACCACACCAGGCGCGATAATTATTGGCTGAAGTTTGGTAAAAAAGAGATTCCAAACGACCAGATATACCAAGCCCATGACGAGGCTGAGAAAATCGGACACTGGGCCTTGCCGGGTGGGGAGCATCACGATTTCGGTAATGCCCGCAATTGGCACTTTACGGCAGCAATTATCTGGATAGCTACTGGTGCTGTCTACTGGGGTTACATGTTCACGACTGGCGCTTGGCGGCGATTACTACCGACTAGCTGGGCAGTCTTCCCCGACGCTTGGCACGACATGCTAAATTACTTGGCTTTCCAGCGGCCACCAATCAGCGCCTTTCATCCATATGATCCTCTGCAGCAGCTGACATACGCTGCCGTAGCATTCTTATTACCAACCTTAATGATTCTGACGGCCGCAGCCATGAGCCCAGCCCTAATGAACCGCTTCCCTAAGTACTTACTGTTATTTAATGGCCGCCGCCAAGTAGCGCGCAGCCTTCACTTCATTGGTATGGTACTGTTTAGTGTCTTTATTATCATCCACGTTCTGATGGTGGCACTAGTGTACTTTTACAGGAACGTCCAACTTATTACCTTCGGACACACCGGCGTAAACTTTGCTACTGCACTGACGGTCTTTATGGCTGGGTTACTTGTCGTGCTAGTTTTCCATGTAGTTATCACTTATTTCACAGTGAACCACCGAATACGGACTCGCCAAATCTTAGTCAGTATCTTAAACCCGGTTATACACGCCACCTTTGGCTGGATGAAGCCACGTAATACTTACAAGAAAGAAGATATCTCTAGTTTCTTTCGTATAAACGGCTTACCTCCAGAAACCGAAGAATTTTATAAACTACGCGACAACAACTTCAAAGACTACCGATTAAAAGTTACAGGCTTAGTTGAGAACGAATTATCACTGAGTCTCGAAGATCTCAAAAAAATGCCAAAGCAGGAACAAATTACCAAGCACATATGTATCCAAGGCTGGAGCGCTGTTGGCGAATGGGGCGGCCCACATATGAAAGAAATCCTAAAGTTAGCTAAACCCAGCAAAGACGCTAAATATATCGTATTCCACGCTTACGATCTCTACCCAGGCGGTAAGCCGTTTTATGAAGCACTGCGTATTAGTGATATGGACGACAAATATTCAATCCTAGCCTATGAAATGAACTGGAAACCACTCCCACTCGAGCACGGTGCACCGCTACGTTTACGAGTCGAGCGTAAGCTAGGCTACAAAATGGTTAAATACATCAACTACATCGAATTCGTAAATGATTACAAGCAAATCTACGGCGGCCGTGGTGGTTACCGCGAGGATGTCATTTTATTTGATAACGAGGCTTCGATTTAATTATGGACGAACAGCATAAAGATACTACTAGCAATCGCTCATCACATACCCCGCAGGACCGAGCCGATATAGCCGGTTTACCAATCAAACAGGATACGGCCGTAGAGATTTCACCAACGAAGGAAGATCCAAATAAATTAGAAATATCCGCGGTTAAGCCGATCTTCCACCCACCAGAAATAATTTCTGAGCCTATTAAGCGCTACTGGATTTGGATCTGGATTGTAGTTATAGTTTTAACAATCATAGCCTGGGCATTTCTTTACGCCTACTTCTCGAGTCATCAAGCCCCACACTCTGCCCCAATTCGATAGCAGACTGGCAAAAGACTAAAAGACAATAGAATACTGCTACTATCCTTCACTATCGTGTAATTGACTTGGTGATTTAGTTGCACCGGACAGTCGATTGATGACCATAGCTTGGCCAACCATTAATAGTACAGCGAGTTCTATTATAAACAGCGAGAACGGCTGCGTAATGAACCCCAGAGCAATAATCAGAGTAGTCGCTCCAGCTGGCGGGTGCGGCGTACGAGCAATTATCATAATCGCACCAGTCAGCGCTAACGCCAAGCTAGCTGCCACTACGCGGGGCAAGGTAACTCCACCATCAATAACTGATGGAGTGTGGGTTAAACCAGTTACAAGTAGGCCAAAATAGCCACACAAAATACCGATACCGTGTCCGATTAAGGCATTCTTCGGCTTACTTGCCTCAGACCGCGGTGATGTAAAGAACAGAACAGCCGTCGGACCAAGCGACGGGAAAACAAACGAACTACCAGATACAAAGGCTAGCAGCGATAATATTGCGATCGTCACTAGACCATTTATAAACATAAATAGCGCCCATATATACCGAGCGTTAAAATACTTCGTCAAGTAAGGCATCCTCAGTCGACCTAATAAGATTTTGCCTAATTCTTCGTGTGAGGCTGACATGTTATATTAGCTTACTCCTAGATCGTACTTGTGGTATACAGCTCTCGATATTAAAAGACGTGCGCACAGGATTAAAACTCATACCTAAAAGTATACTAGAACAATTACCGCAAACGGCTATAAAACAATTTAACACCCTAAAACTATCAGCTTATGTTGTCAGGTTACCTTCGACAATCGGCTGGATATCTTCGTTAAATATGCCAGAGACAAACTTACAATATCCGGATATATTTTCTTTGAAATACTGTGGCTGGGCCTTTTGAATCTGAGCTATCACGTAATAACCGACCGCCATCATAGCTCCGTAGCTAGCATTCTCCGGCAACGGCACATTAAGTCGGTTATCGGGCTTACCCCAGGTATTGTTGGGCTCACCGAAAGCTATAAATACTTCATTAGCCGGAGCGACTGTAGTAGCATGGCGAACATACTCACTAGTCTCGACATCACGAGCGATATTACGGCCAAATAGTTCAATAAACTTAACTTGTAGCATCCGGATAATGCCAGCAAATCGGGGTGGTACAATTAGGTAATACTTTGTGAATTTCGAAAAGTCTGGTAGTTCTAAGCTATCAATCTGTTGCTCAATAAACTGTTTGATAACCGCTGGATCTTCACGCGTCAGCCCCAGAATCATCGCCATGTAGGTACTAGTGTTATAGGTGTAAGGCTCTCGGTTTTTGGGGAAGATATGAGTCGTTAAGCCTCCGCTAGACAGTTCCCTTTGGGCTGGTGAGTCTGGCGTATTAGAAATAAGCGTAACATGCTTACCGGCGTCCCTGGCTTTGCGCCCAATAATGGGAGCATGCTTGCCGCCCGAAGCCGAAACTATAATAACCTCATCAATCCCAGCTATATCACGCAGCTTCTCATCGACTGTGCTCTCGGACGCAAAAACTGCATCAGTGGCTTCAAATATAATCCGACCAGTTGCCTCGGCATTACCACTACCGACCACTAGTGGACGTTTGAAGTTACTAATATCAATCTTAGGTAGATCTCTACCCTCCAGCATCTCCAGCGCCCCCAGCACGGCCGTGTCGAGGAACGGTAGTGTATCGATTGTAAACGTATTTAATTCATCAAAATTATTTTGGCCCATTCTTCCCTCTTTTCTATAACCAGTATATCACCCATACACCGGACACTAGAGTGCTATGATGTATATAGAATAGAGGTGAATATGACTAAAACAGTTCTAGCTTTGTCCGGTAGCCTGCGCAAGGAATCAATTAGCACCAAACTACTGCGGGCTTTTGAAGCACGCCGACCGGCAGAAATTAATTTTGTAACGGCTGATTTGAGCCCACTACCGATTTACAATCAGGACGATGAGTTGCCCGAACCAGATTTTTTACTTACCTTTAAAAGGCAGATTTTGGCGGCCGACGGCATTTTATTAATAACCCCAGAATATAACCGTTCAATTCCGCCAGTACTCAAAAATGCACTCGACTGGGCCTCACGGCCCCAAGCCCCAGTTGGCCACGGTAGTTGGGGTGGTAAACCAACTGCTATCGCCGGTTGCTCGCCGTATTCACTTGGCGCATTTGGGGCAGTTCATCATCTCCGTCAAGTCTTAACCTTTTTGAACATGCCAACATTGCAACAGCCAGAGTTCTATCTAAGTTTTGCCGGTGATAAGTTCGATGAAGCCGGGAAGTTAGTAGATGAGGTTACCATTCAACACGTTGATAAGTTCTGGACAGCTTTCGTCGATTTTATGAATAAGCTAAACTCACCCAAAGATTAAAGTTATTGAGATCACGTCAATATTATGACTATCTATACTATCGGACATTCAACTCGCGAACTTGATGAGCTGATTAGTATTTTGAAACATTATGGGATATCACAATTAGTTGACGTCCGAACTATGCCCCGCTCACGCCATACACCCCAATTCAACGAAGATAATCTGACCCAAGAATTACCAAAGCACGATATCCAATACATCCATCTAGAAAAGCTTGGCGGGCTGCGTCACACTACCAAAAGTTCGATAAATATGGGCTGGCATAATACTAGCTTTCGGGGCTACGCTGATTATATGCAGACACCAGATTTTGCAGCTGGCATAGACGAGTTACTGGTGCTAGCCAAAGGCAAGACTACGACAATCATGTGCGCCGAAGCTGTGCCGTGGCGCTGCCACCGCTCGATGATTGGTGATAGTTTAATCGTGCGCGGCTACGACGTAAAGGATATATTCAACGAGAACAAAACCCAAGATGAAAAGCTGACTAGTTTCGCCGTAGCCGATGGCCAAAACATTACCTACCCAGAGTCGCCCTTGACGACTGCTCAAACATCTGAGTAATAACTTCGTCGTAAATATCGGTAGCCCAATCTTTATTTTCGCCTGATTGGCTAGCATAGTTCTCCATCATCAGGCCGTCATTGACTTCTAAAATCTCGAGCTCCTGGTCAGTCCTTATGACATCCACAGCAGCCAGCCGTAAGCCCAGTTCATCTACGGCTGAAGCTGCTAATTGACTTAGCTTGGGATTCAATTTTTCTGGAGCAATATCCCTGGCAACTGCACCAAGGCCCAAATTAAACAATTTCAAACCACCTCTCTTAGTCGGTCCAATCTTTTCATAAGATAGTAGTACTCTGCCATCAAGCAAAATCAATCTATACTCACTATAAACTTCACGGTAAGGTGAAAGCGCCCAAGCCGGCTCAGCATCAGCACCAATTGCTAGCAACGCCTGGCGGACATCAGGCTGCAGCTGCACACCACGGCCGCCTGTACCCGACAGCGGTTTCATAACCACTGGGCTGTAACCAAAAGTTTGAGTAAGCTCAGTTTCTGGCATCGGCTGGCTAGCTACTGACCTTGCTAGGACATGTTGCAGAGCTGGGATGCCTGCATCAGTAAGTACTTGATAGGTAGCAACCTTATCTTGAGCTAGACCGCTGGCAGCCGCAGCGTTAATGTCGAATCTATAACCTAAAATCCAGCGAGACTTATCACCCTTAGATAGCTTAATTACCCAGTCGTCCGAAAACAATTGACAATTTATCTGGTGTCGCTTTGAAGCCGCTTTAACCATCTCCGGTAGTATCCGGTCAACTATGTACTCGCCCGCTTGCATATAGTTATTATACGCAAAAAATGGCTAACTTCGGTATAATGCAACTGGTGCCTGCACAAATATATCTTTCCCATCGTATACTGAGATAGAAAAGAGCAGCCCTAGGCTTTGGCTCAGCCAAAGCTTGGCGCGATGAGAAGAACCACTCGGTTTGTCTCATGATTTAAGCCCCGGTAGCTCAGCTGGATAGAGCAGAGGACTTCTAAGCCTAAGGTCAGTGGTTCGAGTCCACTCCGGGGCACCAATTATACTATATCCGTTATTTTTGGTACCGATTTAAAGTCATAATATCTGTGATAGGTTATAGAGATAAATTAGGTTGAAACGAATATTTACACTATCCTATATACACTGTGCGTAAACTCAATGTTGTACTGTTTGGCGTGGGCTGTCTTGAGTTGTTCCTCGTTTTGGGTAGTTTTATATTTTTTGCAACTCAGCAAGGATATAATAACTTCAATTATACGGCCTTTTTTGATACTTTCGTTCCCTACATATTAGTAGTTCTAATTTATGGAAACCTAGCATTCACAAACCCCAGCAATAAAACCGTCAGGCTTGTTCTACACGTCTTAGGTATCCTGCTACTAATAGGCGGTACTGCATTTATTATAAGTGGGTTCTATATCTTTAAGTATGGATTTGTAACATAGCTATGAATAGACCTAAGAGAACTACGACACCATATATAATCAAATGGGCTAGTTTGCTGCTAGGAGTTATTCTTGCGAGTATTCTTGCTTATCACAAATTACAGCCGTACACAGAGCCACAAGTTTCTTGCATTAGTGGCCTAACCGCAAGTTTTCCTAAGCCGGCAGATGGCTCAGATACATCCAACGCTGGCATATTAAGGAAAGTATTAGCGTATGCGCCAGCAGATAGTCAGTACCAAGAATGCTTGCGGAGAATCAGGGTATTTAGTGGAGGTTCAATTTATATTACATTCAATAAAGTACCGATCGATTACCTTGAGGGTAAAGGTGCTTTAGCAGATTGTACAAAAAAAGTAAAAGAGGCAGGAGATGTAGATATCATACCCAGTAACAATGATAATCTCAGTATGCCTTTTACTAGATCACTTAAAGATTTACAGACTTTTACCTGCAACGATGCAACTGCAACTAGAATAGACGCCAATACTACCGCGCTGAATAGCTACTACATTACTGTTGCAAACCAAAATGGCCATTCAGTAATCTTGTTTTCCGGCAACACGAGTTCGGATAAACTGCCAGCGTTACCAGAGGACTAATGAAATAACTGCCTCTAGTGGAGGTATAATTCGGCTATTACTCCGTTCCTCTCAAAGCCTACAACCCTATATCTATTAGCTAGAACGCATAAATTGAAGCTATACTTAATCGCATGACTCAAGGTATTAAGCCAAAACGTAAATTAAACTTTCTGGAACGCACTCTAAGTTCGATTGACAGCTGGCAATCTGACCACCCATTTTTTGGATTTATATATGCAGTGGTCAAGAAATTTGGAGACGACAAGGCTGGGCGCGAGGCTGCGCTTATTACTTATTACGGATTCCTGTCACTCTTTCCATTATTATTAGCCGCGACTTCCCTGGCCGGAATATTATCGAAACACAGCATAGCTATCCAGCAACAGCTTAATGGGACTATCGACAGCTACTTCCCGGTGCTCGGTGAAGGCCTACAGGCTAGCATTCACGGTTCAAGTAAAAGCGGGATCGCGTTAATTATCGGCCTATTGATAGCCCTATACGGTGCCCGTGGAATCGCCGATGCGATCCGCTCGACCCTCGACCAAACTTGGGCAGTACCGAGAACTAAACGAACTGGCTTTCCATTAAACATACTAAAAAGTTTTGGGATATTACTTGGCACTAGCATCGGCGTTGTAGTAACAACTGGACTAGCTAGCTTGGCTACGGCGGCACTAGGACACGCTTGGTACGTTCGGATAATCCCGCTGATTATAAACGCCGTCCTACTTTACTTAATTTTTATATTTATCTACAAGGTAGGTACATCACGTAAACACAAGCGGGCCGACATACGGTTAGGTGCAGTCGTGGCGGTAATTGGACTACTAATATTACAGACTCTGGGAGGTTACCTAATATTGCACCAAATGCACAATTTAAGTGGCTTATATGGACAGTTTGCCCTAGTTTTGGCGCTTTTGTTCTGGATATATTTGCAGGCTCAAGTGTTTGTCTATGCAATCGAAATTAATGTGGTTCATACTTATAAGCTATGGCCGCGCAGTCTAATTGACGCACAACCTACGACAGCCGACCGAAAAGCCTATCAGCTTTACGCTGAGCGCGATAAGTATGCTCACATCCCAGAGAACGAAGCTAGTGCGCGCCAGCCCCAAAAATAATATATATACCAGTTTATCTAGCCACCTAATTAACGCCCGAGACTTGTGTTTACGATGAATAAGCGCTATAATCACCTCTGTTTTACGGCGAGAGTAGCTCAGCTGGTTAGAGCGCCTGTTTGTGGAACAGGAGGTCGTGGGTTCAAGCCCCATTTCTCGCCCCAGAATAAAATGACCAGGCAGCAAACCTGGTCTTTTTATTTTAATTGCACCCTAATATACTCGACTTGATATACTTTAAATAGAGAAATCAAATCCTTGGAGGTTAATCTTGTTTAGAAAATATCGACGCTTCGCCAAACGATACTGGCAGTTCAGTGTGGCCACCGCAGCATCAGCTATCGGCTTAATCTTTCAGTTCACTGGGCCAGTCGCCATAACTCACTGGCTACTCGGACTAGTAGCCTTGGCTCTAACCATAAAATTAATTATAAATATGTGGCGGTCTCTCCGTGATGGCTCATATGGAATCGACCTACTGGCTGCTACCGCTATAATTACAGCCGTAATCCTGCATGAGTACTGGGTCGGAATCGTAATCGTACTAATGCTAACCGGTGGCGAAGCCCTAGAAGACTACGCCGAAAATCGAGCTCAGGTCGAGCTAAAAAGTCTGCTCAGCCATGCACCACACCGAGCCCATGTCATACGGCGAGGTAAAAGCGTCGATTTGCCAATTGCCGAGGTTAGAATTGGCGACAAAGTTATTATCAAACCCGGTGAAGTAGTCCCGGTCGATGCCATTATCCTAGAAGGTATGTCTAGCTTTAATGAATCCAGCATTACCGGCGAAAGCTTGCCAGAACTAAAGCAAGTTGGCGCTGATATTCTGAGTGGCTCGGTCAACCTAGACGGTATCATAACTGCTAAAGCCCTCCGGGCGGCTGCCGACAGTCAGTACGAACAGATTATCAAACTAGTTCGATCAGCCAGCCACAGCAAAGCTCCGTTCGTCCGGATGGCCGATCGCTACGCTATTCCCTTTACAATCATCGCTTTCGCGATAGCTGGTGGTATTTGGCTGTGGAGCGGCGAAGCTATCAGGTTCCTAGAGGTCTTGGTCGTGGCAACTCCTTGCCCACTGATTCTGGCAGCCCCAATTGCCATAATCTCCGGTATGAGCCGAGCCTCCAAGGCTGGCATTATTGTTAAAAATGGTGGGGCTCTGGAGCGTCTGGCCAAAATTAAATCGATAGCTTTTGATAAGACCGGCACGCTGACTCACGGTGAACTTAAAGTTACTGGCGTTAAAACATTTGGTAAATTTACTACGGCCGAGGTTATGGGCTACGCAGCCAGCGCCGAAAAAGGTTCCACCCATGCACTATCAAGCGCTATAATCCAACACGCCGAACAACTTAAAACTAAGACGTTCAAGGTAAAATCACTCCGCGAGAGTAGCGGTCTAGGGATTATTGCCTACACTAACGCCCAGACCGTCTTAGTGGGACGAGCTGATTTACTAAGTGAAAATGGAATCGAAGTGCCCAAGAGTGTAATTGAATCCAATGTGACTGGCACTAGAACCTTCGTGGCGCTTAATAATCAATTAGCTGGAATAATATCTTTCGAAGATGCGCTGCGTTCTGATAGCAAAGCTACGATTAATCAAATGCGACGCAACCACGTCAAAGATATCTACCTAATTACCGGAGATAACTTAGCTAGCGCCAAAAACGTGGCCAAGCAAGTTGGTATAGATATTAAGCAAGTTATTGCCAATGCACTGCCA
>JBDTES010000034.1:0-17026 GCA_039922435.1 Saccharimonadales bacterium (SeqCode) | reverse complement strand
GGTACACCGTTACTGGAGTGTCCATCACCAAATGTAAAGTCACCACTCTTCAAAACGATACCGCTACTGTAGTGACCGGTAGCTACAAACCTAAATGACATCTTGGCTTGATCTAGAGCAGAGCCAGCTAACTGAGCACATTCTGGTGATGGCACTACTACTAATGTTGAACACCCACCAGAAGTAGCCGTCTTACGTGATCCGTCGGGTAAAACAATATTTAGAGTAGCACTAACTGTCTTGTTGCCACCAGCCGCATACGAATGATTCGTAGTCGCAGAGCCATTCGAGAACTTTACGCCGGATTGATTGCTGTTATCACCGAAATTAAAGTCAGCACTAGTTATACTAGCTCCATTCGAAGCGCTACCGCTAACTACAAACTTATAGGCGTAGTTCGTAGAATCAGTCGCGGTCGCCGTTAATAAATTACATTGATACGATGGCTGAGCCGGTCTTGGTGCAGATGGTGGGGATTGTGGAGTCGGCGGAGCCGATGGAGTTGGTGGAGTCGGTGGAGGTGCTATATTTATCTTAACAACGTAGGAGCAGCCGGCAGACTGGACAACTATGTCTTTATTACCGGGAAGATGCACATATATCTTGGCGGTTACCTTGAAGGTACCAGACTTTGTATAGGTATGCGCCACGTTGTAAGCCGGGACAATGTTCGTCGTACTACTACCATCACCAAAGTCATAAACAATCTTTGAGATTGAAGCATTATTAGAAGCATAGGCCGAGGTATTAAAGGTATATCGATTGGCGGTGCTTGCTGACTCACTATGATTCAGCAAGGTACAGCCATAAGTCGGAACAGTTCTATTGCCAACCGTTGGATTGCCGCAAGACGTTAGAACCGCAAATTGCATTACGCCTTGGCCATTAAATAGCACCATTACCGGAATGCTACTGTTCTTGAATACTGTTGAATTATTATTGCCATAATAGATTGTCCCACCAATATTTGATGAGAAATAACCTGAACCTTGATAGCTAGCCAGCCTACCAAGACTAGTACTATTCGTCGACACTACTTGACCATCTACTACAATCCGGCCGTCTTTGTAAGCTGTACCAGGCCGTGAATACTGCACAAAATTATCATAATCCGACGGTTCTAGGCCATAGTGGGCATAAATAGCCTGTAAATCATTATGGCCATTTCCACTACTATTTGCCCTGACCTTAGCAATAAACGAGCTCGCACTCGATGTTCCACAGTAAATAATTGCGTTATTATCGCAGTCAGCGGCTAGGGCGCGGTTAGTGCTTAGACCGCCCAAACCAACCAGCGTCAACCCCAATACTAAACCAACTGTGAGTATTAGTTTTTTGCTTGGTATTTTAATTATTCTTGCGAGACGATTCATTTTATTAATAATAAACTTAACCGCTACCCCCGTCAACATATCTGACCAACAAATCTATCTCCCCTCTAAACATTAGGGGGTTAAATTTACTTTTAAATAGTCAGTTTCAGACTAATTAGCTAGGTACTGTCTCAGGTGCTTCTGACCTACTACGTCTCAGCGGCGAGTAAGCTTACGGCCTAGGAATAGTCGGTAACCCAGAGTACCAACTACGACTGCACCAGCAAATATACCAACGACATCACCAGCACCAGTGTTTGGTAGCACTTGGGCTGGTGTGATGGCAGGCGGGGTGACCGGCGGTATTGCTGCAGGTGGCGTCACCGTTACCGTAGCGGTATCGCACATATCATTATCTTTCGGGTATTCCGGATTTACCTCTGGCGCATTAACGCAGGCAGTATTCACGAGATTGCCTTCTTTGTAGGCATCAACCTTGCCAGTTAAGGCAAACGTCATGTGTTCACCAATCTTGAGACTAGACATAGTGTAGGCCCAAGTATTACCGGAGATCGTGCCTTTATCAGCACTCAGAAGGCTAACGCCAGCTGGAGGCACATCTGTAACAACCACGTTCTTAAGATCAACCTTGCCATCATTAGTAACGGTTACGTTGTAAGTAAAGACTTGGCCAACTGCCACCTGCTTTTGCTTAACACCATCAACATCTTTGACTATCTTGACCGATGGAACTGGTGGAATCGGCTTTTTAGGAACCGTAAAACTGGCTACACAAGCATTAGCCGTCTTATTACCCTCACTCGTTTGAACAGTTAATGTGGCCGTATAGTCACCCGGTTCACTAACAGAGACGTTGGCCGAAGCACTAGTACTAGTACTGGCGACCTGTGACGATATAACTACGCTACCCTTATCATTCTTAACGACAAAGCTATAGCTTTGAATGGCGGCACCATTATCGGCCGTAGCCGTACCGGTCAACTTGTAGGTTGTCCGATCGAGTGGAGTAACAATCAGGTTTTTGCAGGCGGCTACTGGAACTGGTTTGACTGTAAAGTCTTTTTGGCAGTCACCACTGGTTTTGCTGCCGATACTGGTTAGAACTGTTACGCTCGCCTTATAGTCACCAGGAGTCGTAACTGTAAAGCTAGTCGAAGCGCTGGTGGCACTAGTATCAACTCGCTTGGTCTGCAACACATTCTTGCCAGAACCATCGCTAACTACGAAGTCATAGCCAGTAATCTTGGCCCCACCATCAGCTGAAGCCGTGGCTTGAAAGCTAAATACCGTGCGACTATCGCCAGTTACTGTCAGATTTGTACAAGCGGCCACCGGTGTCGGTGGAACCGGTTTAACGATAACTTGCTTTAGACAATCACCAGCCGGAGCCACTACTGCCACCTGGGCACCTGGCAGGTTGACGTAGACCGTCACTTTAGCGGTAAATGTACCATCCTTAGCATATTTATGGGTAACTGCCTCGGTGGGGTTAGTTTTGGTTGCCGTAGTTCCATCACCGAAATCGTAAACTACTTTGTTAATAGTGGCACCATTACCAGCACTGGCCTTGGTGCTAAAGCTAAAGGTATTACGATCAATTTGCTTTTGAATCAGATTATCGCAGGAGTATGTCGGGGTCACCCGTTCACCAGTGGTTGGATTACCGCAATCTTTAATGACAGCAAACTGCATCACACCCTGAGCGTTAAAAAGAACTAGAACCGGTACGTCGGTTAGTAATACGGTGCTGTTCTGATTGCCATAATAGATCGTTCCGCCAATATTCTTCGAGAAATAGCCCGGCCCCTGACTGTTTGCCAGACGACCAATACTGGTAGCGTTGGTTGCAACGATGCGGCCATCTACCTTAATATCGCCGTTTTTGTAGGCTATACCATCGCGGGCCGACGTTACGAACCGGCTGTAGTCACTTGGAGCAAGTCCGTAATGGGCATAGATTGCCGCCAAATCAGTCTGGGTACCAGCGTTGCTAGACTTGGTTTTCGATATAAAATCGCTAGCACTGGAAGTGCCACAATGCATAATGTCATTCGGCGAACAAACGTTGGCCGAGGCGTTGGAGCCATTTAGATTAAACACCATAGCCGCAGCTATGGCCACTATAGCGAAGCCCATTAAAATACCACTAACTTGTAATAATTGCTTAAGCTTCCACAAACTCATACGATTTTAATCCTTCTCTGCCACCCATGAATATACCCTTACATTAGTACTTATTTGTACTAACGTCAATCTTATAACTACCGCACTCCTGTTATCTATCTACTATAATATGCCATACTCTAGACAGAACCTGTAAGATAGTTCACACATCTAGCTCGAGATGAACGCAAAAACCCCGCTTAACCGTAAAAGGTTGGCGGGGTTTTTGACTAATTTTTTGAGCGGTCAGTCATGCTCTATTGGTAGACAGAGTTATTTCTGAAACCTCTTAAGCTAGTTCGTCTTAACGACGAGACAACTTACGGCCTAGGAACAATCTGTAGCCCAATGTACCAATCACGACTGCGCCGGCAAAAATACCAACGACATCACCAGCACCCGTGTTAGGTAAAACCTTAGGGGTAGTTACCGCAGGAGGAGTTACTGGAGGAGTAGTCGGAGCTACAAAAGTTACGCTCTGAGCACAATTAGCACTAGTAGCACTAACATCGCCAGAACCATTCACTGTAAAGTGAGCAGTTGCTGTCAATTTGTAAGTACCATAGTTAGCATAGTTGTGCGCCTGGCCAACTGGAGTGTTCGTAGTCAAACTACTATTATCGCCCCAATTAATGACAACATCTTTAAATGCAGCACCATTGTTAGCGGTTGTATTGAATGTATCAACCTTAACCGAACGATCACCTAATGTTACGTGAAACAGATCACAACTATAGACCGGAGTCTTAGTGACGGGCGGCGTACAGTCATTACCTGGCACGATCACGCTGGCAGTATCGTAAATGGCACCAAAACCCTGAGGCGTGGCATAGGCCGTATTGGTCAATGTCTCAGCACTACAGACTGTAGCAGCTGGCTTATCGACAGTGGTGTCATAGTACAAATAGGCGTTCGAGCCGGCGGCATAGTTGCCAATGTTGACACTAATCTGTCGACCATTAGACATGATCGCCGAATCGGGGAAAGTATACCCATTAGGGAACAGCGTGTTCACTAATTGAATACTACCGGGTACTACCGTTAAACCAGCAGGTACCTGATCTAGAATAGCAACGGAGTTCAACACCGTACTGCCAGTATTAGCAAATCCAACTGACCACTGAGCGCGGTCACCAGCTTTGACGTTTTTAACTTCAGACCAATCTTTCGAAGTCTGACCGTTAAGACGCACCTGCTTGTTTAGCGTGTACTCTGGCATATTAACCTTAACGTGCAAGGTCACATACTCGACGTAGTTGAAACAACCTTCCATCGTACCATCTTGGTTTGGACCAATCTTGGCACCAGTCGTAACAACGCTATCGGATAGCGGCTTGTTGGTTACATTACCAGATGCATCTTTGTATTCTAGGCTAGCACTACCTGGCACATAACTTAGACCAAAGAAACCACCGTTGGCAGCCCCAAAGTCTAACGTATCAGATATCTGCTTCGGTGAAGCATTATCAGCCGAAATATAAGCTGTAGCCTGTTGGCCTTTAGCTACCGTACCTGGCAATACTACTTGGACGGTAGTGTTCTTAGCTACACCTGCGCCACTAGCATTTAGTGAAGAATCGGCATTGTTATGAACGTAAACTTCAAGAGTCAAGTCATCGCCATTCTTCACTTCAGAAAGTGGATCAGTATAAGTACTAGTACCTGGATATTTTCCATTAAAGAACTGCTGTTCATTACCGATGCCAGGGACATTGGTAAATGAGTCAAATGTTACGTGATCAAAGCCGGCAACGCCTTCTTGATACACCTTAGTTGGTCGATCCGGACCCGAACCTGCCATGACAGCAGCTGGGACACCGACTGCTAGCAGCGCAAGTGCTGCAGCTAGTACAATGTTAGTCCGTTTCGAGAAATGCTTGAAAAGTTTCATGAGACACCTCCCTTAAATATATAAGTTGTCTTAAAATTAATTTATCAATTGATTATTTCAGAACGAATTGTTAAATATCATCAGTCGTTATAACGTAACTTCCACCTCACGTTAGATGTTGACTAAGTAAATCATCCCAATTCTATCATAAACATAATACATTGTCAATATTATGCTTACGTATTTTCTTGACCACTCAAATTGTTAAGGTACCTTTGACAAAATATAAGTCAGATCGTTAGATAACACTTTTGTCTTACTCCCCATACTCTAGGGTTAAGCTATATTCTTAGGGTAATGCGGGTGGAGATGGGAGTGCTGATTTTTGATTGGCTGGTGTGCCAACAAATTTCAGTCACTCGACCATCTCCACCACGCGGGCGTAACGCTAATTGCCCCTCAAAAGAGAGATTACCTATTTGCTATCACCTCCTTGGTGAAAATTTGGCAGAATCTCCCGAGCATTTCTAGTTATAAGAACCAGACATTATTGCTCGAGAAGTTCTCGTCACCGCTGTGCAACCGTACCGGTCACAATCGCTGTACTCGAAGGAGCACTGATTGTAGACGGCGCGGACGGCGCAGCAGTCGTGTTCACAGCACCTGGGCCAGAATCGCCCTTACCTTGCGGCGAGGAAGATGTCGGCCCAGCCAAGGAGGAAGTTGTGTTTAACACACATTCTCCATTCCTGGATAGGTGCTGTCCGTACGAACAAATAACAACCGGGCCACCAGTTGGCTTTGGAGCCTTCGACGCCGTTTTACCCGACGGGGTAACTATCGTCGTCGTTTGTGGCGGCGGTGTAGCTGTCGTCGTTTGTGGCGGCGGTACAATCGTCGTCCTCGCGGGCGGCGGTGTGACCGTTGTCGTTTGTGGCGGCGGCACAATCGTCGTCCTCGCGGGCGGCGGTGTTACCGTAACCACGGAGGGCGGCGGCGTAACTACCACAACTGATGGCGGCGGTACGTGAGGAAAATGATCCTCTATTGGCTGCAGATCGCAGACAATCCGGAACTTTCGCACCGTGCCGTCTTTGAACGTTACAACCAGCACCTCACCGGCCACTACTTTTTGATCCGATCGAACCAATGTCGGCATTAACTCCCCGTTGGGCACCATACCAAGGGTTTGGTAGGTGTGAAGGTCATTTATGACCTTCATTGTGTCGATGTCGCCCTGGAACTCATCTACCGCATTCTTCCACGTGGCCTTGTCGGCTACATAGCTCATTGCAGTTGATTGAACCTCAGCGGCATCCAGGTTGAGTCCGTCCTTTTCGAACGCGACCAGGGTGGCCGTGAACAAAGGATCCGAGCAGAGTTTAACGTTTAGGCGCTTAGTAGCCGCCTTCACATTCAAACTCGGCTGAGTCGGACCAAAATTATTGGACCCTACTGGAGCATCGACAGCGAAGTAATGCACTTCCGTTGCACAAATGTCTCCCGTTGCAGGGTCCGAAGTCGGCGGAGGTGGAGGTGGAGTTGAAGTTGGAGTCGCACTTGGCGATTCCGAACCCGAAGGCTGGCTCGCCGTAATACTCACTTCTGTGGCAGAAGACGTGGAATTAATCACTGTCACTACTGCAGCAAGAAGTAGCAAGCCACCTCCAAATGCGAGAATTCCTTTTGCGCTCATTGTTTTCCCCTTTCAGGAGAAAGAATTGGACTAGTTAGATATCACCTCCTCTTTGGGGGCGACACTTCCGATTAAAGCTCTTCCGTTGGCCCGTGATTCAGCCCGTTCAGCCTTGACAGCCTCGCGGCGAGCTTTGTAGCTTGCGCTGACCGCAGACCAAACATTGTGCTTGGTTTCCTGAGTTTCCTCAGTCACCTTGGTCTTTCCACTCGCAAGGAATGATGCAAGCCCGAGCACAACCAGGAAGATGGCAAATCCGAACATCAAAGCAAAGTACCAATGGTCCGCCACCGGACTCATGGTCAGGTGGTTCGTGACCGTCGCCGTGCCTTTAATATCACTTCCAGCGCTAATTGCGCTAGTAGTACTACCATCAATCGACGAGACGCCCCAATCGTAGAAATTCCACCACAGGAACCCGGTGACGCCGAAAAGCAAAGCGACAATCCACGACCAGGCCGGAATACGATCCTGCGTCTCGGCGACGCTCTTGATTGCGATGATGTCGCTACTAGCTGTTGCTAGCTGCTTTTCTGCGGCTCCGAGTCGGACCAGGACATCCTCATGACTCAAATTCAACGCTACAAACGCCGTGAACCACTCGGTAAGTAGCTCTTGGTCCGTGAGCTCGAACTCGTCGTCATCATCGGGGAAGATGAGAAGCACTCTCGTGAGAGTGACATCATCTACTCCAGCCGACCGAAGGGAAGACAGGAAAGACTTGCGCCCTCCCAGTTGACCATCGACCAACGCCTTCTCGACAATCGAGCTGACTCGCTCATCGATTTCGGCCTGACCTGTCACCACCATGCTGTGTGTTTCGGCAAGACGATTCCCAATTTCCCTTGTGAGGAAATCAAGACTGTCGAGACGGGCTTGGTGGGCCCGGACTTTCTTGGTGTTACCAGCGATATTCGCGGTGTTCCCGTCGATCTTCGCCTGGCTGGCCGCCAACTTCACCTCAAGCGACGTGACAGTAGGTCGTGCCTGCTTGGGCGCTTGCTGCTGTTTCGCTGCTTGTGGATTCCTTGGCGCCCGCGGCTTGGTTGCTTGCTGCTTTGGTGCTTCCTTCGGTGTTTCCTTCGGATCCGTGCACATGATAGTCCCCTTTCAAGAGACTAGTCGAAAATCCGTACAATGGGTGATCCCATCTACGGCGGTTACATTTCTCTCCTGCAGGCAGAGGAATGAACTATAGCGGCGACTAATCGTCGGCCACAGTTCATCCCTCTCCTACATCGAAAGGTTAAACAATGAAATATTCTTTTCTATAGCAAATATCCCTTACGGGATACACCATCCAGTACTTCGAAAAGCTCGAATAAATCCAGACTTTCCTCAGTTCTTATGGTATAGGTTTTTTAGCGTTACTTATCTGCTGCTAGGAGCATCCAGCGAGCCTACGACCACCGAAGTGGTTATTCTAGCTCAAGCTACGTACTCAACCAGAGCAGACACAAACAGACGACTAAGTAAGCACTTAACAGATAGCCGGAGATACTAGCCTTGTAATACTAGCTAGTTTGCCATCTGTTAATTACCTGCATTCACCTGAATATGTCTGCTCTGATTAGCAGCAGAATTTAATTATCTACACTGTTATGCTTGAGTGCAGTGCTAGGCGCCCGGTTAGGAGCGGACCGAACCGTACTAAAGTACGGAGAGGGAGCACCGAAGCCGAGGCAACAACGCAGTGCGCCAAGAATAGCTTCAGAGGTCGGGCTCTGCCCGAACACTAAAGCTACGCCATAACAGCGTAGAGAAATGTAATCTAATGATCTGACTTGTCAATGGACTCCCTGTTAAGCAGATTGGAGACATTTACTAGACGATACAGGATGAGAAGCAACCAATTCGCTGCTAAGACGTCATTTGTACCACCTGTTAATGACCCTTTACGAGGTTATCCTCACACCCGTAAACAAGGATGCTCTTAATCTATCATAAACTTGCCAAAATGTCAATAGTTAGGCACAAGCTCTTTAAACCTTACTATCACCCTCGTCGGACGTACGATTATTCGGAACCAAGTGTAGCCGTTTAGAGAAGCGGAAACCAAAGGTACTACCGACACCTTCTTTGCTGTCAAAAATAATGGCTCCACCCTGGGCCGCAATCACTTTTTTGGCCATGAACAAGCCTAGGCCAGTGCCATCGGGCCGAGCCTGTTTGGCGTTTTTGGCCCGGTAGAATTTAGTAAACAATTTGTGCTGTTCGGGCCGTGGTACACCAATGCCAGTGTCGCGTACTAGGTACTCAATAGCACTTGGTGTTTCGCGGAGTACAATCTCGATTGTGCCACCAGCCGGTGTGTAGTAAATGGCGTTATCAATAAAGTTCATCACGACTTGATGGATTTTAGTCTGGTCTAGCATCAACTGCGGTAGCTCATTGGGGGGGTTATAGACCAGTTCCAAGCCACGTGATTTAATCGTTTCGGCCAGCTGATCAATCTCATCTTGCACTACTTCTAGTAGATTAGTGGGTGATAGCTCAATTACAAACTTACCAGTATTGAGGCGCGACAAGTTGAGTAGATCAGCAATCAGATAGACCATCCGCTGCGAACTGATATAGGACTGGCCAAGCAACTGTTTTTGCTGTGCGTTCAAGCTGCCGGCATCGCCCTCTAACACCATACTCAAATAACCCTTAACGCTAGTTAACGGCGTCCGTAGCTGGTGGCTAGCCATAGTTATAAACTCATCCTTAGTCTCGTCGAGGGCCTGTAACTTCCGGTTCGTCTGGCGCAACTTACTGGTAGCCGTGTCAATCCGGCCCTGCAAAGTCTCGTTGAAGTTCTTAATCTCTTCGAAGTGGAGGGCGTTTTGCAGCGTAATTGCTATCTCGTCCGAGACTATATTTAATAGACGTCTATCCCGGTCCGTATAGGGCTCTCCGGATTCCTTGAAGCCGAGTGCTAAGAAGCCCAAGACCGCACTACTGGTCCGTAGACGCACCAAGACGGCAATATCTAGTTCGCGCAAATACTCTATACTTTGCAACGATCCATTCTGATTCTCTACTAACACCGTATTAGACATCGAACTGCCATGATGAAATAACTTCTCTAGAAGCTGCGGGCTACGGCCCTCATAGCCTTCATCTCCAACCAGCCAATAGTCTACTCTGTCAGTTCTGATGGCGTCTTGAATGACTTTGGCGCTTTGTTGCTTAATATATTTAAGCTCGATCGAACGGACTAAGACTTCACTTAGTTCGTTAAAAACTGCTTGCGGTTCATAGTATTTACGATAGAATATTCGATTCGTCAGACTATCAAAGGCTCGCCGTATCCGACTGTAAAATAATGCAAAAATAGTAGCTACTAAGACTCCTCGCAGGAAATGAAGTACCGAAAACTGCCCACCAATCGCATAAGCCACAATCAATACCACCGGAATAATAAAGACGATGCTAAGTAATACCGTACTGAGCAGATAAGCTAACGCTCTTAGAACAAATCTCCTAACATCAAATAGTTTTTGGCGAACAATCGCGTAGCCAACAACCCCTACGAAGATAACCGTCGAAAGTGGGCCTACCCAAACTAAGTCATAATTACCCATCCAGGGCAGGATAAGGTTAAAATATACCCCAAAGCTACCAGCACAAACTAAACTTGCGGTGATATAGCGCGTTTGCAATCTACGTAAACCGTGTAAAGAAAAAGCCCCAACAAATAGCCTGATAATGGCAGAAGTAAATAGCATCATAAAGACTACGCTAAATAAGCCATAGCCGAACATACTAAGAGTTACCGTCTTCTGACCACCCACTATCTGTACAGCACTGACAATAAAGTGTGGTCTCGTCAGTACCGTGATAAGAAACAGAGCCATCAATCCGCCGCCAATAGAAGTGTGCAACCGTTTATGTTTGCTGTCTAGCCAGTAAGAAGTAAATACATGTAGAACGATCGATATAGCAAAAGAGCTGCTGTAATAAAAATTAGCCCAGAATAATGTACTACTCGGATCCTGCGAAAGTGTATAGAGACCAATCGCCCAGCTCCAAGAGCATACAGCCAGACACAGCATGAAGAACCAGCGAAAGGCCATCTGACGCTTACTACGCCACAGAACAACTAGACCAAGCAATAGAACAGCAGTACCGGATGTAATTAATTCCACCACCTCTACTAAATGCACTTGGCCCGCCCTTTTCTTAATCTAACAACATTATAGACTCCATCGGACGGCTGGTATATATCTATTAAGTCCAGTGGCACGCCAGCAGCTTGGCAGATCGCTATTATTTGATGGACTGTCTTAGTAATAACTCCCGGCCAACCAACACCCCGTTTATGTAAATCAAACTGTGGATGAGATGGTCGCATGTTACTAGTCAGGATTAACCCATCCGGCTTCAACCGGTTATAGGCCAGTCGCACTAGAGCTTCAGCTTGTGTCTCATCTAAGTAATCTAATATACCAAGCATATCTACAATATCTATTCCGTCAGTACAACCAACCGTCTCGAGCAACTGTTCATCAAAGATATTACCCAGTACTATCTGGGTTTTAGCTCTATTAAGCCCAGCTAGTTGAGTAATTTTCTCGGCTAGCTCTATGGCCTTCGGATTAATATCGATATCCACAAACTCAAGCAGCTGCTTATCAACTGCCGATGCATTAATCATAAACATCGCGTGAATCGCCGAACCACCCGCTAAACTAAGCCATTTTATGGGTAGTCTAGGGTTATTACTAATATAATGACTAGCCAGCCAGCCAGCAGTAATGGTCCGAGAACGTACACCAACCGAGTCGGCCCCGTGACGAAACAGACGACGCGTAATCGGCCCAATCCTTTCTCCGGACACCAAGTACCTTATCTCGGGATTATGCAAAGGCCCCATGGCAAGCGAACCTTGATCTTCCATTAGGCTAGCCCATTTCACAAAACTAGGTAAGCTATACAAAAACTTGCGGGCCAAGTTATTCTTTTGTTCAAATACCATGAGCGGCCGCTTAGCTAAGTACAGATTCATAACCGCCGCCGAGTTATAGAAAACTAAGCGCTGCAACCTATACCGTACGGTGTTATAACCATCGACTACTCTCAAATTATGAGCTATTACCACTCCTTCTAGCTGATGTTTTGACAGAACCCTTACCATCTCAGCTATGCCATATTTTGTTAAATGGCGATTGACGACCGATCTATCTGAAGCCCGTTTAGACATAGCGTACCCACTTAGAGTCTTCAGATTTGTGATTAAAGTTCAGCCTAGACCAGGTAGATTTATCCTCGTATTTTGTAACCAGTAAAGTGTCGCGGAGCTCTGCCATAAATGGTAACCAGCTTGAATAATCAGCTAGAACCCGAATAATCGTATAACTATGCTTAGGCTCATTAACAATCCTATACGAGAAATTTAAATCAGCTCCGATAGCTGCCTGAATGAATCGATTGGCATTACCAAAGCTAATTACCCGATCACCCATACTAACAAACATCCTAATCGAGCGGTTTCCAAGTTTATGTAATTCAGTGACTGCTTCGAGTGGCCCAAAAATCCGGGAAGCATCTTCCATAGTCTTATTAGACTGGACAAGCTCTCTCTTAATAGTCATCAGATGATTATTCTCCCACACCAATTGAGCACTACTGCCGTACATGGTCACAAAAAGCATCTTTTCCAGTTCTGGCAAGTCCTTAGCTGCGCTCAGCGCCAAACTTGAGCCAACGCTGACACCCATAATCCCAAATCTAGCCCTCGGATCTCTGCCTGTTTCTCGTTCTATGTTTTTCTTTATATCACTATTTAGGGTCCCCGAGAATTTAACCCACAACTCTGGCTGCGATTCCAAAAGTGGCTTAGAGGCATAATCGTAAACATAAACATTAAAGCCATTACTTAATAGTTGCCAAATAACCGGCTTATAGAACCAATATCTACTCTTAAACGCCACAATTAAAAAAACAGTAGCGCCACGGTAAAATGTCGACGAATAGTGAACACACCTGAATTTTAATTTAGTCATGTTTTAGTGTCTTTTTATATTCGGTACTTCATAGTCTATAATACCTAACAATGACTAAAATTGCTATTATCGAAGATGACCAAGCCATCTCGCAGATGTACCGAATTAAGTTCGAGGCCGAGGGCTACCAAGTCGAAACGGCCGAGAACGGTAAGCTGGGGCTAGAGCTAACCGAGAAGTTTCGGCCAGATATAATATTGCTCGACCTAATGATGCCCCAGATGAACGGTGATGAAATGCTTACCCTTCTCCGCAAAACCGATTGGGGCAAACATACCAAAGTTATCATCTTGACTAACATGGGTGAGCCAGAAGCTCCAGCCATCATCAAGCAATTAGACGTTAAGCGCTTTATCGTCAAAGCCGAAATGACACCGCGGCAAGTCGCTGATATGGTCAAAGCCGAACTGGCCGACTAAACTCAAGCACTACGAATCGGTTTTATTGATACAATAGACTTATGAAAGTCGCTATTCTGGGCTTCAGTATTGAGGGCCATGCATCATATGATTATTTTCGGGCGCGCGGTGACGAGCTGACTATTTGCGACCAAAACACCGAAGTTGAAATACCCGGTGACGCTACTTCGCAGCTAGGCGACGATTATTTAAATAATTTAGACCGATTTGATCTACTAATCCGGACACCGGGCCTCCGACCAGACACAATTCTGGCTACCAACCCCAATGTGGCCGATAAAATTACTACCCAGATCGATCAATTCTTGATTGATTCACCGACCAAGAACATCATCGGCGTAACCGGCACTAAGGGCAAAGGCACCACTTCGACGCTAATCACTATGATGCTAGAAGCTACTGGCCAAAAGGTCTCACTGGGCGGTAACATCGGCATTCCACCACTTACCTTTATCGACAAACTAACCCCTGAATCTTGGGTTGTTCTAGAATTATCAAGCTTTCAGCTAATTGACCTCAAACACTCACCCCACATTGCAGTTTGCCTAATGGTAGTGCCAGAACATCTGAACTGGCACAAAGACCTAAACGAGTACATCGCCGCCAAACAGCAACTGTTTGCCCATCAAGCCGAATCCGATCTAGCTATTTACTTTTCAGACAATAATACCTCTAAACACATCGCCCGAGCTGGTGCCGGCCAAAAAATGTCGTATTACAGCGAACCAGGGGCCGTTATTTTGGGTGAAGACTTGATTATGGATCAATATACTATCTGTAAAACCAATGAGATTAAACTATTGGGCGAGCATAACTGGCAGAATATCTGTGCTGCCGTAACGGTGGTATGGTCGATCTTTAGTCCAGAGGGAGATGAGCCAGCCGAAGCTCTGGTCGGCATTTTGCGTTCTGTAATAACCGGGTTTTCGGGCCTTGAACACCGCTTGGAGCTGGTCCGCGAATTAGAAGAAGTTAGCTACTATGATGATAGTTTTGGCACCACGCCTGATACTGCCATTGTAGCCATCAAGGCTTTCAAACAACCCAAAGTAATTATATTAGGTGGCTCCGATAAAGGTGCCAACTTCGACGGACTAGCCACGGCCGTTAAAGAAAACAATGTTCGGCAGGTAATAATTATCGGCCAAATGGGGCCAGCTATCATCGAAGCCTTGTCAAAAGCCGGCTACAAAGATATAACGCTCGGCGGCAACAGCATGGCCGAAATTATAGATATAGCTAGAGCCGCGGCCCAGCCTGGTGATGTTGTACTACTCTCGCCCGCCTGCGCTAGCTTCGATATGTTCAAAGACTACAAAGATCGTGGTCAGCAGTTCAAGAACACCGTTACCGCTCTAGCTGCTTAAGTAAGCGCTGCAGCTGAGCAACAACCGCAGTTTCGGGCTGCAAGACGGCGGCGCGGTCGCCAACGATAGCCTTCACCTCTTTTTCTATCCAATGATAATGCGTGCAACCTAGAACAATCACATCGGCTCCAGCAGCCAAGGCCGGTTCGACACCGAGCCGAATCCGATGCTCATTCATTTGATTGTGTTCAATTAAGCTAGACCAATCAGCACAGTCGGGCTCAATAATCCTACAAGCCTGCCCGTAAGTCGCTTTTAGCCAAGCGTATCGCTGACTAGCTAGGGTAGTCGGTGTCGCACAAACAGCAATTACACCGTTCTTAGTGAGCGCAGCCGCCGGCTTGACCATTGGCTCGAGCATCACAAACGGCATGTCAAAGCGCTGCCTAATTCTATCCCGAAGCGTTGTACTAACAGTGTTACAGGCTATCACAATAGCTTTGCAACCCTGATCGATTAAGCCCTGCAAGACTGGCACAACGAAGCCATAAATCTGATCCGGCGACTTAGTGGCATACGGGAAATGGTCAGGTGTGTCGTGTACAAAGATAATTTCATCCTCTGGCAGGGCTTTCTTAATAGCCTCCGCCACACTCAGCCCGCCAATACCGCTATCAAATACGCCAATCTTCATAATTCCTATTATAATAGCTTCGCAAACTTTTTGGTAAATATTGATTTTAACAGAGGTAACGTATATACGTACGTATATACGTCAACAGGGGTGAAAACGTATAGTTAATTTAATTACTTAGCTACAGATTCTCTGGCGGCCCGAATTACATTATCAAATAAGGCACTGATGGTTAGTGGTCCAACTCCACCTTTTTTAGGTGTAATAATCAAATCATCTCGGTCGTAGACGTCGGCGGCCAAATCACCAACCGTTTTACCTTGTTCGCCAGCTACGCCAGCATCAACTACTACCGCGTTCGGTTTTATTATCGCGGACGTAATCAAACCTGGCTGACCAGTAGCAGTTATGACAACATCAGCTTGGGTCACCTCACTCTCAAGGTCGTCGGTGCTTCGATCCACCACTACTACATCTTGACCGGAAGCCTTGAGTATCCGCTCTAGTGGAGCGCCAACTAACTTGCCACGGCCAACTAGGACGATCTTTTTACCCCGTAAATCGACGTTGTAACCAGCCAATAGCCACATAATAGCTAACGGTGTTGCCGGTTCTAGTGTTGCATTCTTGCCGAGAGCATCAACGTCTTTAGCGGGAACTACTAAATCAACTATCTTGTCAGTCTCAGCCGGGTCCTCGAGCGGCAACTGAATAATGATACCGTGGACTGAATCATCGTCATTTAACTGGGCAATTAGGGCTGGAGCTTCGGCTTGCTTAATCTTATGAACATCTACGTCAACTAATATGTCGGCACCGTAGCGCTTTTTCATCCGGACATAGGTTTCGATAGCTGGGTGATCAACCGTAATAATAATAGCTAGCTTTGGAATCACACCAGCGGCCTGTCGTAGCCCACGCACCTGATGGGCCTGACGTTCTTCAATAAACTCAGCCAGCTCAGAGCCATTTAATATCTTCATAATTGATATTGTAACAGCTGCGATTAAGTGCGTTATAATAAACGCAACATGGATGAACATATATTAAAACTACAGAACTATATTCGACAGCAACTCCAGTCTGGACAGACACCTAATCAAATTGCCGAGCAGCTTAGTGCGGCCGGTTGGCCAGATACTGACGTACACGCCGGATTTTTGGCAGTACAATCACAAATAATGCCTACCCCAGCTACTACACAATCAGTTGGTATCGGAGCAAGCGCCCCGCAGGCGAATGGCTCTAGGCATGGTCGTATCAGAAATGGTTGGCAGTTGTTTAAACAGAGCTTTGGAGTGCTGATGGGCAATAAATATCTCTTGCGGTACATGTTAATGACCGGAGTGTGGGTTTTCGGTATCACGATTATTTTTGCAGCAATTTATTTAGCTTTTTATAATACTATCTTTCCAGATAATGCCACCACAAACGCCCAAGTTATTGCTTATGTTCTTGCCTTCTTAGATTACCTTTGTATATATTTCTTTATAAACATCTATGCGGCTGGACTAACCGCCAATGTGCTGGATATTTTCCAAGGTAACCGCAAGGCTTACCACGAATATATGCACCTAGCTTGGTCCAAAGCCCCAGCTATCCTAGTCTATTCATTAATCGAGTCAGTCGTCGGCATGATACTACGCTATATT
>JBDTES010000033.1:0-18574 GCA_039922435.1 Saccharimonadales bacterium (SeqCode) | reverse complement strand
TGGCACTAGAACCTTCGTGGCGCTTAATAATCAACTGGCTGGAATAATATCTTTCGAAGACGCCCTGCGCTCCGATAGCAAATCTACGATTGACCAAATGCGTCGCAACCACGTCAAAGATATCTACCTAATTACCGGTGACAATTTAGCCAGTGCCAAAAACGTAGCCAAGCAAGTTGGTATAGATATCAAACGAGTCATTGCCAATGCCCTGCCAGTAGATAAGCTGAAAGCCGTCGAAAACAATCTAGAACCACCAGTAGCTTTTGTCGGTGATGGCGTCAACGATGCCCCAGTATTAGTCGCAGCCGACGTCGGCATTGCTATGGGGGCAAAAGGCTCAACTGCCGCCAGCCAGTCAGCCGACATCGTGATTATGCCAGATAAACTATCAAAAGTTGCTGACGCCCACCTTATTGCTAAACGTACCTTTAGTATTGCCCGCCAGAGTATTCAGGTAGGTATTGGACTAAGCGTCGGCTTGATGCTCATTTTCGCGACTGGTAAATTCCAACCGATCTATGGTGCGGTAGTTCAAGAATTTGTTGACGTAGCCGTTATATTCAATGCCCTAAGAGCTCATAGTCCAGGCCGTAGCTCGGGCAAATCTACCAAATAGATATCTATCACCATCAAGTCTTAGAAGCTCACTAAAACCGCTGCCACAAATAATGGAATAAGTAGATTATCCAATCCAAATGCCAGTAGATTCTCGAGTGCTGTAGCCGCCAGTGCCGCCCAAATTACCACTATTATCGGCAACCCTAGTGTCGAGAACATACTATAGCCAATTAGAATCACTAACGAAGTAGCCAAAAAGGCGGCCGTACCGGCCACGCTCTTAGTGTGGCCCAGCAAGAAGTATTTGCTATCTCGCCCCAAATAAGTTCCAACTAAAGCCGCAAACCCATCGGCTAAGCTCATTTGTAAAAGTGCAGCTGCATAAATACCCTTACTGTGTGTCGCAAAAGTCAATAAGCCAACGACTGCCGCAAAGAATAACTGGCCATAAGTCGGCCTCTGAACACTATCTATAGCATGAAAGATATTAAAGTAATGAGCGATGATTACAGCTACCAAAAAAGCCAAGCTAAGCAGCCGTATTTGATTCCAGCTTATAAAGAACGGCCAAAAAGCCACGAACGTACCGACCGTAATATGAATAAACTTGCGTCCCAGCTCACCCCTCAGCCAACCCTTGCGCCAACCCCATTCAGAGATACCCAAAATTACGAGGATCAACAAAATAGATAGAATAAGTACCATTACCCCTATTGTACGCCAAATTATCGACTCCTTGCAGCTGGGATATGTTAAAAAGCTAACTGCAATAATACGGTCCGCATAGGATAATCAATGTACGAGGAGGTGAGTATATGCAACACGATAAATCTAAACACGAGATTTCTGAAATACGAGGTACCAGTGTCGTCATTCTACTAGTTAGTTTCTGGCTAGTTACCTCGCCATTCATTCTAAGCCATGGATCTGCAGCTGTGACCTGGAACCAAGTTATCTTTGGTATCATTATTGGTCTCCTAGCGGTTATACGCTACCGCCTAATCTCGACTGCCCTAACTAGCCAATTAATTGTATTAACTGGGGTATGGATAGCAATAGCGCCATTGGTTATCAATGCCGGCGCTACGGCCATTCTCTGGAGTAGTACTATTTCGGGGCTAATCATCCTAATATTGTCGCTAACACTTGATAATGACAGATTACAAACAAGACACTCTTCTGGGTAGTACAGAATTAGCTGGTCGGGGTGGCGGGATTTGAACCCACGACCTCGTTGTCCAGAACTATTATTTGTTTAAGTTTCAGTAACTATGTAGCCACCACTCTGATGTTCCCACAATTTGGCATAAATACCATTGTCACGCTCAAGAAGTTCTTTGTGAGCCCCAACCTCCATAATCCGCCCTTTATCCATAACAATAATTCTATCCATATGCTGAATCGTGCTAAGACGGTGTGCGATAACTATGGCCGTTCTACCTTCCATCAGCTTCCAGAGTGCCTTTTGAATAAACTGCTCACTCCTACTATCTAGCGCACTAGTTGCTTCATCGAGCACTAATATTGGCGCATCTTTTAAAAGCGCTCGGGCAATAGCGACTCGCTGCCTCTGGCCGCCAGACAGCTTGACGCCCTTTTCGCCCACAAACGTATCGTAACCTTTGGATAATTCGTCAACGAATTCCCTAATGTAAGCAGCCTCTCCTGCTTCTCGTATAGCTTGACTACTACTGTCCGGCTTGCCATAGGCTATATTCTCGGCAATACTTCGGTGGAACAGGAGTGGCTCCTGAGGAACATAGGCAATATGTGCTCGAAGATCTTTTTGGGCCATATCGCGGATATCTATACCATCAATCTTTATACTGCCATCAACTACGTCTGAAAACCTAAGTAGCAATTTCGTAAGAGTCGTTTTGCCACTTCCAGAATAGCCGACAAGCCCAACTTTTTCCCCCTGAACAATATTGAGACTAAAATCCTTAACAGCAAATACAGTTTTTGGTGCATCTTCGTAACGATAGGAAATATTATCGAGTGCTATGTTAAATCTTGCCCTCTTTGGAAACTTGCGGGTAGTGGCTCGGTCTATTAAAGTCGGCTTAAGTAACATAGTTTTAACAGCTTGATGTGCACTACTCATTACAGCTTCATATTGTTTAATCAGGTCGGCTATATCCTGCGTTGCCATCACTAGTTTTATAACGTAAAGCTGGACTAGCACAACTAGCGCAATCGATATCGAATGGTGTTGATACAATTTAGCAGTCATCAAAAGCAAAACCAGTGTAGCAACTGCTGCAAGCAGCATTCGCCCGACGTCGGCCGGTATCGATGACATCCACGACCAATATTGCATTTTGGTTAATGTTTTTAATGAGCTGTCCAAATGCTTTATCTCATAACCCTCGGCCGCAAAACTCTTAACTGTTACACCATTTCCAAGCGCATCTCCAATAATACCCGCCGTTTCACTGCTTGCTTCACTTAGTAAACGTCTATATTTCAAACGCCACTTACTACTAGCAATTGTAAAACTCATTATGGCCGTCATGCTTACCAAAGTAACTAGTGCAAGAACTGGCGATTGATAAGCAATAATAGCAATACTCGTTACAACCACCACAATCTGTTTAGTAATGCCGTTCATAAGTATCGTGCAGTAAGAGTTGTAGGCCTCCCTAAGCCGCGTTGCCTGGGACCCTAGCGCGCCAAGAAATGTATTGTTAAAAAACTCGTAATCCTTCTCTAGGTAATTTACAAAAACTTCTCTCTGGATAAATTCACTGCCTATCCTACCATTTCTACAAATTACAACACCACCAATAGTCCACAAAACGCAGTATGCAATACCTAACAACAAAATCATGATTCCGAAATGATTAACCTCGTTAAAGTGGCGAGTAATGATAGACTGTAGCCCATAGGCGACTTCAAACGGTATTAATACATTATAAATAAGCAACGCCAGAGGACGAGTTAAAGCCCAGATTATAAAATCTACGCCATCAACAAATGTCGCCCGCCAAAAAAGTCTGTGAGTATAACGCGCAGCCTCACGGTCGCGCTTATTGAATGTCTCCGACATAGTAAGAAGTATATCAGTCTAAGCAACTAGCACGCGATATTTCTTAGGAAATGTCAGTCCAAGTATCGAATTTAATATCGCGTCAGACAAGTTGGGGATTTTAATTAGTCGGAACATGCGAGATTATAGGCCTCGCCTCTTTCCTACGATACTCGCTTAAAGGATGTAAGCACCTTTTCAAGCTATGCTCTTGTACGCGAACCCACAGGTTGATTCCGCACCACGCTACTTCCAAACCAAAATAAAACCACCAGAAGAAGCTGGTGGATTTATTTTGGTCGGGGTGGCGGGATTAGCGCACTTCGTGCTTCTCCGCTGCAGCGTGCTCGGTACAAGCACCTGTGAGCGTCCTCACTCCACGACCACCACGACCTACGATCTTTTGCCTACTGCAAAAGCTCTGGTCGTGGCCCAAACCCAACAACCCAACACCAATTAAAACACCCCGGACAAGCCGAGGAGTTTTAATTGGTCGGGGTGGCGGGATTTGAACCCACGACCTCTGCGTCCCGAACGCAGCGCGCTACCAAGCTGCGCTACACCCCGATAATTAACAGGGGTAATTATACTCTATTCAGGCCAAAAGATAAACTTACCTAAGCTTATCGTAAAGCTACAGCTGCAAAGGCACTTTTGATATTATCGGCAACCTCTGGTTTACGTGACCAAATCAAATCTTCGGTTAAGGCCCACCAGGCTACAGGCTCGGCACTCGAATCCAACACTCTATCAGTAGCATCACCCCTAAAAAACCCTGTAGGCTCTAAACTATAATGGTTATTAGCCCATTCGGACCACTCCGGCAAAGTAACTGTTGCCTGTCTGTCAGTACATACAAAATATATATTTTCAGTCTGGTCAGGTTGTACAAAAGCTCGAGTAACTACCCTCAACTTTTTAGCTACACTAGCAATCCTAGCGGCAGACCATTCAACTACTCTACCCTCAAACTCCGAACTACCCATATAGTCTAAATCCACTCCGGCGCCAGCGTCCAAGAGAACCCTTGCAACCCGAGGATTACTACCAAGAACGTTAACTCTACGACCACTGGGTGATGCAGTCAGTCTTTGAACAAGCTCAAAACTCATATCTATTTACTCCTTAATTATGAGAATTGTACTATCATCACTTACATTAGCAAGCACTAGCATTACTCTAACCAGTTCCTACATAAGTATTCCTAGTTGATAAAATGACGGTCGTCCAACTAACTAGCAGTTTTCGACCAAACAAAGTATACCGCTTCTTTCGTCGGCACTTCTATACCGCTCGTTCACCCTCGTAATAGACATTTCCTTCGCCGTGCTTGCGGCGGAAGGCCGCCAAGTCTGTCATTATGCCTGAAAGTGTCCCGACATTCACTAGATTAGGTGGAATAATATCCCCAAATTCTACTGCCGTGGGAGACTTACACTTACCAAAGCTGGTATAAACAGGCAATAGTCCACAGCCTAGGCGTGCGATAAAATCAACAGTAGCCGGCTCAATCCTCTTTGTGAAAATCTCACCTCCAGAACTCTCCTCAACTTTGGTGTCTGGAGTACCTCCTGGCGATAATGCCCATAGCGTCTTAAAACCCAGCGGGTGCGTAGTCTCAGATTTGGCAATACCTACACAATTCTCTTTAAGTCTTACATTGTAGTCATGTGTAAATTTCTTAGGTATACTCGATTGGTTCATTTGCTTATTCACTGGAAATGACAAATGAGCATTCACAGCTAACTGGGCTATACGCATAAAAGGCAACCGTGGCGTAAATCTCTCACGGCCAAGTATTATCGGCGCAAGAGCTCTGGTTGCTACCCCATGCGATAGCCTGATCATGTCTTCAAGATTTTGCCGGTAATCCCCTTTCTCAATGCTATGAGCAATACCAATACTGGCCGCCACTAGTGGTAACGCTGCTTGCAAATCTAGGCTATGGCCATTTATGAACGCCACAGGGAAGTCGTGCAACGCGCCTTTTATGGTTTCTGCCCTTTCAGCCAAAGGCTCAACAAATAAATTTCCAAACTCTCGGAGGCTAAGCCGGTTCATTTTACTCACGATCCTCGTACTTACTGATTCACTCCACTTATTTGGAAGTGCTTCCCACCAGGTTTTTTCATAATCGCAGAGCGGATTATCTGAGTCATAGCCGACAGAGTGCGCAAACGGGCCAAGATGGCTACGCTGGATATATCGATCAGTAAAATTCGTCGTAAGGACCTCGTGTACCGCGCGGGGGCTCATTACATCACCGGTCATTTAAATTACTCCTATGCTTTAGTAATCTAGCTATACGATTATCCTACAACTAATAGGGTAGCAAGTAAAACTAGAAGTCACCGCCCAAATCTGCAGCGATTTTTATATGGTCAGGGAGACAGAATCAGCGGGCTAAAGTCCTTTATACGTTGCGTCATGTTCAATGCAAGCATCTGCGCGTGACACAACTCCAAGACCCTCACGACTATGATCTTCTGCCTTTAGCAGAACATCTGTCACATAACCAAATCCCATTTTCAGACCAAAGAAAAACACCGACATAAAATCGGTGTTTTTCTTTGGTCGGGGAGACAGGATTCGAACCTGCGACCCCGCGGTCCCAAACCGCGTGCGCTACCAGACTGCGCCACTCCCCGATAGTAATGAGACAAACATCTCTAGTTTCTCTCATCTCGCGGTGCGCCGATATAAATTCGTCGCTCCGGCTGCTCTTTTCCTGGGCGGCTAGTAGCCGCAAAGGACAGAACAGGGGTAATTATAGCGTATTAATTGATGTTTTGCTAGTATTAGAGCCGCTTAGGCCTTGTGAGATTCGCCGACGTTATTAGTATTGAAATCCACGAATTGGACGTAATAGTTCCAATCGGCAATCTGTGAGGGCGTTAATGCTTGAGCCTTTTTGATCCAATCTATGACATTTTGCTGCTGAATCGTTACTTTTTGACCAACATTCAGTAGTGGTGAATCGACTGATTGAGTCAGGTTAGTTTCAACAAATACTATCTGAGCTGGCTGCAAATTAACTTTGTGGTCAATACCGTAAGTCTGGGTAGCTTTGCGAGCCATCTTGGTGTACGAATCACCTGGCTGAGCTACGTAGTTATATACACCCGCCGACTTAACTTGGCTATCATCCTTAGTTTCTTTATCACTTTTCTGCGATGATTCAGTGCTAGGTTTATCTTTAGATTTAGCTGCTGCGTTTGCTGTAACTGGCTGTAGTGCCAAGGCGACCAGGGCCAATAATACCAAGCTACTAGCTAGTCCCAGTGTAGTCATTAAACTTGTTTTAACTCTCATAATGTAACCCTCCTCGTCCCACCATTTTAGACGTTTATAGGTTAAGTATACCAATATTTACGCTTATGCAACAATCTTTCGTATATTGACAATCGATTCAGCACGACCGGTCTCAGAATTAATCGAAGCCAGCACAGCGTTAAACTGCATTCGTCCCGTCTCCTCAATCAAGTTTCTGGTCTGCAGACCATCGCGCCACCGTGGAATAACCGATCCAAAAGTTACACCCAAAGATGAATCAAGCGACCCGCACATACCAACGTCCGAAATATGAGCTGTGCCCTTGGGTAATACCTGTGCGTCGGCCGTCTGAACGTGCCAATGATCACCCACTACCAGACTAGCTCGTCCGTCTAAATAATGACCAATAATCAGCTTCTCACTGGAGTAATCGCCGTGAAAGTTTATTACTACTGCACATCTGTTATCAATTGTTTCACGGGCTAGGATTCGGTCAATTGTCTGTAACGGATTATCGACCGGCGTATCGGCTTGCTTACCAACAATTCCGCCCAGTAGACTAACCACCAATACTCTACCTTGAGGTGATTCAATATATTTGTAGCCTGGTCCAGGACAATCATGCATATTGGCCGGACCAACTACCGGTTCGTTAGGGTTTTCGAGCAGCGGAAACAGTTCTGGCCGCGCAACGGTGTGATTACCGCCCGTAAATGCATCAACACCGGCCTTTTTTAGCCGTTCGTAATCAACTAAGCTCATTCCCTTGCCAGCGGTTACGTTTTCGGCCTGAGATACTACAAAATCAATCGATTTCTCGCGCTTTAAATCCGGCAATAGTTTTTCAACCACGACGATACCGGGCTCCGCCATAATATCGCCAATATAGAGTATATTCACTGTCGATCCTTCAGCCACCGTGGCAATTTATCAAATCCTAAATATTCAATGTCACCAACGGTCTCGAACTTTGTCATACCAGGATAATGCATTCGATAAACTACGTCAGCGTTTCCCTTTTCATGATTAGCCCACGAGAGATTCAAAAGTTTAGATAAATCACGCACATCCGATATATCCGGCCCCTCAATTTCTATCAACGGCGGTATCCAGGGCCACTCGTCTAGCATAACTTCACAGCCATTACATTCCCAAGCCTCGCGCCTGGTTTCCTGCTCTGACCACTTTTTAAGCCCAATAGCCTCAAACGTTTTGACAGCACTATCGTAGGACGAAGCTTCATATTCAATTTCATCGGTCCGGCGCGAGTCATTCTTGGCTACTTGCTTATAGGTTATGAGTATGCGATTTCCTTCATCACGAATTCGTATCCACGACCAGACATCTTTCCTATCTCTAAGCCGTTTATCAGGATAATCCATAACCGCTCGCTTCATAAGCTGGCTAGGCTGTTTACAGACACCGCCCAGTTCTGTCAACTGACGACGGATATCCGAAAACTCAACATCTAAAAACTTTACTTCTATTTCTTGATTCATATATCTCCAATACCGAAGACGATCATCGGCGCTTTGCTTCTAACCAATCTGGTACTGGGCCAAATGTAATTGGTACAGTTGATATTTCGGTTCGAGTCACGTCAAAATACTCTTGATAAACTCCATCAGCACTATCAAAAAGTGCTGCACCGTAATCGAACCCCAGCTTTTTAGACGCTGCCTTTACGGCAATCTCACTAGGACCTTCTACCTCTATATATGGTGGAATCCAGGGCCATTCGTCGAGCATAATCTCGCACTCATCTAAACGCCACACTTCCCTCCGAGTTTCCTGCCGAGCTTTTTCGACCAAACCAATCGCCTCCAGAAAGGCACAGGCATCGTCGTAGCTACTAACTACCAATTCGACCTCCTTCATGCCTTCAATAGTTTCGGCCTGACGGTGTTTAAAAGTCATGGTTATCTTATCGCCTTCGCGGCGGACTCGTACCCAAGCAGCAATTTTATCAAGTCGTAAGTCCGGGTAATCATAGACTACTCGGAACATATCGTGCTGAGGCTTTTCGCACTTTGCACCTACCTGCATTAACCGCTGGCGCACAGTATCATAATCCATATTTAAGAAAGTTGCTTCGATCTCTTGATTCATATACCTACAATATACCAATAATACTCATTATATTGAGAATATTTAGTTTTTAACGAACCAGTCTGGCCGAGGCAAATCAAATTTTATCTCTGGGATTGTCGAAATATGTTCACCCTGCCGGATATCTGGGTACTGCGCCCGATAAGCTGTTGTTATGCCACCAAAAACAGCTAGTTCCCAATCAAGTCCCAGCTGCTTGGCAGCTTTCTTAACTGCCGCTTCAGAATCCGCCTCAATCTCAATGTATGGATTTAGCCAGGGCCACTCATCTAGCACCACCTCGGCATCACCTAGTTGCCGAGTCTCTCGTTTCGAATCTTGGGAAGCATAAACTACCATACCGACAGCCTCAAATATTTCGATAGTTTTCTGGTAACTACTAACTATAACTTCTATTTCGGTGGCTCCACCCAATTTTTTCTCGGCTATAGTCTTGTACGTCAGCGTTATTTTATCGGCCTCATCACGAACCCGGATCCATGAATCCTGACCATCCAAGCGCCTATCCGGATAATCAAGCACAGTTCGGTGCATCAATCGCATAGAATGCACACAAGTCGCGTCAAGTTCCTTTAGCTTCGAGCGAATGCTATCAAAATCTATATTTAAAAACTTGGCTTCGATTTCTTGCTGCATAGACTCTATTCTAGTCTAAATTTAAAAAAGCTGGCATTAGAAAGACTATCAAATTGTAAAAAGTCTTGGGCTCTGCCACCACGAGCACGAGTTCCCAGAATTTGCCCAAAACCGGCGTGGCTAACAACAAGAATAGTCTTTTCGGGGCGCTTATTCAGCCATTCAAGAGCCTTATCGGCCCGACTTCCGAACTCCGAGACCGATTCAGCACCTTCAGCCAACCCGTTATCGAGCATTGTAAACGCCTCTGCCCTCGGTCGATTGGTTGCGCTACCAAAGTCCCTCTCGATAAATAGCGGCTCAACTAATATATCCTTTTTATAACCGATCTGCTCGGCTACAATCTCTGCAGTCTTAAAAGCGCGTTCTAGTGGTGAACTGACAATAAGATCAATTTGGAGCTTTCCGAAAGACCTTGCCAATTCAGCTGCCTCGGACTCTCCTTGCCTAGTAAGTGGCGAATCAGTCTGCGAACCAGCCAATAAGCCTTGCTGGTTCGCAATCGCCTGACCATGTCTGCCGAAATAAACTGTCTTCATGGAGTTTCTCTATTTAACGAATTCGATAGCACGGGTTCCGTAATCAGATATAAAGCTAATACTCTAGCTTAACGCCAGCTTTTTGAGCGACTGTCTCTATCCAGCGCTCCAGACGAGCAATTTGGGCATCGCGGGCACTATTATCGGCCTCAATATCACTGAGTCGCTTCAAAAATGCATCCAAAGTATTATTTAGGCGATCGAATTGTTCTTCGAGTTTATCAACCCGCAATTCTAGTTGGTTAAATCGCTCATCAATTCGATTACCAAACTGCGCAATAACTTCGGACAAATCAGCCACAGCCTTGTCAACTCTTCGGCCAACAATCTCTTCAACATCCTGTTTAGTTGCAAAATCTGCCATAACTCTATTTTACACTATTTGGCGAATTCGATAGCGCGAGTCTCACGAATAACATTGACCTTTATAGTGCCTGGATACTGGACACTCGACTCAATTTTGTTAGCTATATCACGAGCTAGCTTGATGGCGCTCAAGTCGTCAATTGACTTAGGCTTAACAAAGACACGGACTTCGCGGCCAGCGCTGATAGCGTAGGTCTTCTCGATACCATCAAAGCCATTAGCGATATTCTCAAGCTCCTTCATACGCTCAATAAAGTTCTCAGCTGAAACATTGCGAGCTCCCGGCCTCGAAGCACTTATAGCATCGCAAACCCGGACAATCAGAGCCTCGACGGTAGTAGCCTCGACATCATCGTGGTGCTGTTCGGCTGCCAGGGCAACTTCTTCGGGAGCGCCATATTTACGCAAGACCTCACCAGAAATATGGTGGTGCTTACCTTCCATCTTGTGCGTCAGAGCCTTACCTAGGTCGTGGACCAAAGCAGCATATTTAGCAGTCTTAACATTAGCCCCTAGCTCTTCGGCCATCATTCCAGCCATGTGAGCCATCTCGGTAGAGTGCTTTAACACATTCTGACCATAGCTGGTCCGAAAACGTAGTTCACCGAGAAGGTGCAGAACTTCTTTTGGTATACCGAGCACGCCAACTTCGCGGGCGGCATCCTCACCCGCCTTAATAACATCTTTCTCGACCTGCTTCTGAGCTTTCTCAACGACTTCTTCAATTCGACCGGGATGGACTCGCCCATCTTTGAGTAACATTTCTAGAGCCTGACGAGCCACTTCTCGACGAACAGGGTCAAATGAACTTAGGACTATATAGCCGGGGGTATCATCTACCATAATATCAACACCGGTCGCTCGTTGCAGAGCCTGGATATTACGGCCCTCTTTACCGATAATACGACCCTTCATATCCTCATCTTCTAGCTTTACGCTAGTAATAGTTCGCTCAGCCGTTACTTCGCTGCTCATTCGCTCCATGGCGGTCGTAATAATTAGTGCGGCATTAACTTCAGCTTCTTCTTTGGCCTCACCCTGCATCTTAGCTATCATGCTCGTAAGATCTTCTCTGATGTCACGCTCGGTCATCTGCATCAGCTTCTCGGCAGCATCTTTTTTGGTTAGCTTGGCAATTTTCTCTAGCTTATCTTGCTGCTTAACCCGAATTACCCGAATTTCGTCCTTTAAGCCCTCAACGTCACCCTCGGATGACCGTAATCGCTCGGTCCGTTTATCAAGATCATCTAGTTTCTTATCAAATGATTCTTCACGAGCAACTAGCCGGCCTTCCAAATCTTTCAATTCTCGGCGGCGTAACTGTTCTTCTTTGCGGGCCTCGTCCGACAACTTAGCAGCTTCTTCGCGGGCGTCATCAACTAACTTAGTAGCTTCTTTTTTGGCCTTAGTTATCTCCTTTTGAGCTTTGTCTTCAGCCGCTCCTTGGCGACGCTTCGAAACAACTGAATTACCTCCAAAACCAACAGCAAGCCCCACTATTGCAGCGAGCAATGTCTCTAACATGATATTTCCTTTCTTTCGGAAGCAGATAATGTTGTCTAAGCAATCGCTATCACTTCTCTAGCTTCTAGACATTATCAGCAGAATCAATCTAAATTAATAATTTTGTAACCGGATTTCCCAAAAACTCTAAAAATCCTATCTAAACTATACGACGAAACTCAAATCGCCGTCAATTTTCGATGAATAAACAAGGCTTTACTGCAGTACAGCGTTAACTAATATTCGCTTATTTAGTTGATCAGTACCGGGTATTTGGTCACCAGTACAGGTTATAAGACTTAATCCAGGCTTAGATACGTCAGTCGAAACCATCATCGACGACATATCTACGGCTTTAACATCAACTATCTTGACGCTCGTGACTTGGTAGGTAAACTTTTGACCGTCACCCCTAGTAACTATTACCGGGTCACCATTGACTAGCTTAGCGAGGTCATGGAACACACCGTGCGTTCGACCAATACCAGAATGACCGTCGATTAACATAGCCCCAGCCTGACCTGGCTGAGAAGAAGCATTATACCAGCCAGTGTCATAAATATTCCAAGGTACTTGCAGAGCTCCTTCTCTATCCACCCCTTCGGACAATACGCGGGTGTGGACACTCAGCTTAGGAATATCGACGTAGCGCGGTAAATTAGGCGCCACGGCATAACTTCTAACCGTACTAGATGAAATCGGCTTAGATGACGGTGGGGTTTTGGGAGATACAACGTCAGTACTACCACCCACCGAAGTATTTGCATCACCCTGGAGTTGCTTAACTTGAGCTGCTACCTGCTGGTTAGCCCGGAAGCCACCAATCGACACAACTACACCGATACAAAAAACAACTGTCGCCATCGCATAAAGTAGTGAGCTCTGCCGATGATGCCTGATCCAGACAAAGATATTGTTCGGGAAGTGCTTATTAGAATATGACGGCTCAACCTCTAGCGACTCACTTTGCCGTGGCTCGGCTACGACGCCGACCGGCTTTTGGTGCACTTGCTTTTGAATATCTGGCCGCTTCTCTGAGCTTGCAATTGGCAGGTGTTTCGCTGGTACTTTAGAAGACTTAGATAACTTTACTGAATCGACCGATAAACGATTGACTGGTGTGACGTTTGTCGTATGAACCAGGATTACATCATTCGACTGTCTAGGGTCAGAGATAGGCCTCCGTACGACACTTCGACGACTTACAGAAACTGCAGGCAGCATTGCCATATCCTGGGCTGACTTAGCAGTACGAGAGCCAACAGAACGTCTAACATAAGCAGAGCTGCGGTGGTTATACCGCAGCCTGCCGTCGAATACCGGATTATCTAACTTGATCCGAGCCCGATTCACACTCTAAATTCTCCTTTGTCTTTTATCGTCGAGAGGTCGATTTGTGAGAGCGCCGTGCTAGTCCAAGCAGGACTCCAGCAACAACCACTACTGCCCCTAGAGTAACCATTGGGTTAGAGCTGACTAGCGCAAAGCCGGTGTCAGGGGCCTTAGGGGCTGTTACGGCAGTCAGGACAACATCATTACCGTCACCACCCTTGTAAGTAATCTTAAAGACACCGTCATTTACCTTAAAGGTGGCACCTTCGGCCAAGTCTTTGAATGTACCAGATACATCAGTCTTACTCAGATTATCAATGATAGTAAAGTTGTCACCAGCTTTAATGCTTGCGCCATCATACAACGATACGGTTAGGGTCGGTAAAGTAGTACCGTCGCCAAGCGTCACGTCATGGCCACTAGTATCTGCAGCATTACCAACAACTAGTTGATCATAGTTACCGGCTGTAGCGTTCTTTAGCTCAGCCTGGTAAGTACCATCAAGGCCAAGAGTAGTTAGGACGGTTAATTTGCCTGGGCTATGGCCAGGAGCAACGGTGCCGCCGGCATTTACGTATAGGGACTTAGCCGTGCCTGTTCCCTTTAGAACACCGCCTGAGGAAACGGACACCGTTTGCCGCGACCCATCCAGCGTCATTATGTGTTTTGGTGTAACTGTCAAGTCTGTAGTTGGTTGGTCATCTGTAATAGCTGGGTCTGTCGTGACTGCGACCGAATTAGTGCCACTGGGCGTATCAGAATTATTCGATGAAGAACTGTTTACAAACGTACCGGTTGAGTAATCATTTGAACTATTAGTAAGGCTAAAACCGGCTCCGCTTATAGCACCCGAAACGGTTAGTGTTTTCCCATCACCTACAAAGTACTTCGTACTACCACCGAGGCTAATATCCCCAGACAGAGTAGTATCTTCATAAGCAGCAAGCTGATAATCAATCGGGGTACCACAAGTATCAGCGCCAGCTCCACCGGCTAAGCTTATATTACCTGCGTAAGTCGTAATCGAAGACGGTAGAAACAATACTCCCTTAGTCTGTACAACAACCGAACTCTCGGTCCCATGTAGTGAATACGTACTGTTGTTACCTACAGTAGCCACACCACTAGGTGCCCAAGTAAATGTATAATCGGGAACACCACCACCAGCACACGTCGCTGGTACATTTTGATACGTGACGTTACCAAAGTTAACTGTAATATCCTTACTTATAGCCGAGAATCTCGGGCCACCAATAAACAAGAGAGACCCATCTGCCGTAACGCTATCTGAAATCCCAAGTGAGACGCCAAAAGTATTCGAAGTTATAGTTGCTCCGTCGGCAAAATGAAGAGTATCAATAACGTACGATGTGCTGCCGCCCGTACTAGAAGTATTACCAATAGTAATGCCCCCTAGAGCAGGGTTGCCAGATAAATCGTTGGTTAGTGTATGTGTAGCACTGTCGATATATGGAAGATTTATAACGTCTCCAGCAACAGGTGACGTACTATTGCAGTCAGCCCAGTTGGTGGTAGTACTAAATTTACTATCAGTCGCCCCTGTCCAGGTACAAGTGTTGGCGGTAGCGTGGACTACGCTACCAAAACCCATGCCCATCATGGTCGAGAATGCAATGACTGTTGATGTTGCGATTGAGCCAAAACGTTTTAGTCGTTTCATTTTAATTTTCCTTTTTAGATGCTGTTTGTTTGCTTTCGCTAATTAAGAGTGTAGCTAAGTTGCTGTAGCATTTCAAGCAACAATTATTAAGGTTCGTTTAAGCTGTGGACAACTCATCAATCAATCTCTACTAATTCTAATTTTCTGAATTTATTATTTTTTCTGGGGAGTTATGTGGACCTCAGACCCATAAAACGGCATTACTTGGTGATCGTTCTCGCCGTCTTCGAGTCTTTTTAGGCCAACCTTAACCCAATCCTCACCCCTAGATGCCACAATTGGAATATCCAGCCCATAGGCTAAAGTATTAGCAACCGTTAGGCCAATTCGTAGCCCAGTAAAACTACCTGGACCTTCAAAGCAGACTAGCCCACTCACGTCTGCCCACACTCTATGCTGCTGGGCTAACAACTCTTCGAGTTTTTGGTGAATTGTCTCGGCTAGCTGACGGTGAGCCTGCCAAGTCTCGTAGACCAATTGATCGCCGTCTTCAAATAAGCCAATCTCGGCTTCTGGTTTATCGGTTCGGATAGTTAGAATAATCATTTCTATAGTGTAGCGCGCCTAGGTGACCTAGCGCCATATTTAGTATCACTGCATACGCTATACGTGTGATTTGGTTCTAACGGCCAGTTGGTGAGGTGGTTGAGTCTGGGCTACAGCCTGGAACAATAGATATAACAACTACACGAGCTGTCTGTGCCGCAGTAGCACTACTAGCGCCGCCTTGGTCATCAACATTCTGCGGTGTATCAATCATTATCTTGGTAGCCGGAACACCAAGTGCCTCAAGATCACTCTCGACCTTTTGGGCCCGTTGATTTGCGAAGGTTTTATCACTACTAGCCGAGGTTGCCACACTACCATAGAGGTGGAAGACATAATCTTTAGCTGGGTTAGACTTGTAGAAATCGCCGAACGGCTCAAGTAAATCTGGCTGCGTGCTATCTGAATAGCTCAAAGAGTCAGACAAGAAGTGAACATTACCAATATAAGGGGTGGTGGCAGTGTGAACAATCGTATTCGTGCCACCAGTCAACACGCCATAATCGGCCGGTACAAGGCAATTTACAGCTTTAGCGGTTGGCTTTGGCGCAATTTTACTAGGGGTTGGAGCTTTCATACTAGTGGAGTCCGGAATGAGCTTAAGCTGTGACGTATCATAGACAAATGATGTTATCTGTAACTTTCCGTCTTGCTTAGCTACGGACGTCCGGGCGTAATTGGTCTGAGCTCCGCTTAGGCTGTACAAATAGTAACCCTTGCCATCTTTGTAGGTAGAGTCTGTCATTGCATACGCGCCATGAACTTTAGACGAGGCAGATTGCAAGAAGTCTTTGTTGCTCGAGTCACCACTAACCTTTACGGCTTGATCGACATCTCCGGAAGTAATCGCCGACATAAATGAACTCGAAAGATGTTTAGCTTGGGCCTGTGGGCTCCATAGCAACAACCAGCCAGCGAGTAAGCCGCCAACGATCAATATAATTGCGGCTACAGTAATTCCCACAATAAGACCCTTGTGTGACGAACTGGTCGAAACTGGGCTAGATGGAAGCGTAGTTGGCTGAGGCGGCATAGCAGTGGTAGTGACTGGCTGTGGTTGAACTTGTATAGATTCTGAGCTGGGCTGCCCGACGATTGTGGGTGGCTGAGGCGGTTGATTAGTATCGTTTGTATTTGGATCCATAATTTCCCCTCATTATTATTACTGATTCAATTTGGATTATAACACAAGCAATTTAGCTAGCTTGAATACTGTCAATCAGGTAGCTCAGTCTACGAGGTAACGTAAACGTAAGTAACCGGTTCTCCTCCTGAGTCAAAGCCAGGTTGACAGTCAAACGGTCTAGGGGCAGGACATCCTGAACAACTTCGCCCCATTCAACAACTACGACGTAGGCCGGATCGCCTGCGAATTCAGCTAGCTCATTAGCTACAATACCAGCCTCAGCTAGACGATAAAAATCAAAATGAACGATAGTAAATTTAGGCGCTTTATATTCTCTACTCAAAGTAAATGTCGGGCTGCCAACTCGGTCGGTACTACCGGTACCGCGAACTAGACCACGAGTAAAGGTAGTCTTGCCTCCCCCCAGATCACTAACGAGTTCTATAACCTCGCCACCACGCAAATTACTTCCGACCTGCTCGGCGATTTGCTCGGTAGACTTTGAGCTGGTGGTAACGGTTTGCCACGTCATGTCGGTATTCATATAGACCATATGCTACCGCGGCAGCGGCTACTAGAGCAAGCACGTTACCGTGAATTGGTGTAACTTCCGACGTTTCACTTGTACTAGACGTAGTATTTAATGATGTATTAGGCTTAGCAATTGAGGCAGCTTTAGTTGCTCCTCCGGTTAGACCATGAGATGGCATCGGAGTAGTTGTTCCGGTAGATGATTTCTTGTCTGAAGATTGATTTATAACATTACTAGCACTAGGTGTCGGCCGAACTGTCCAATACCATTCACCTTTGGCGAGTGCCCAGCCTAAGCCATCTTTAGCTGAATTATAAGTATCGGACATAGTGATGACAGTTCCGAAAGGATCTTCTAGGTCAGCTTGGCTTGTAGTATTACTGAGACTAAGGCCAGTTTGGTCCGAATAGAAGGCCATAAAGCCTTTGGCAGGCAATACAACCCCTGGCGGGAAAGTATAGCTGTGTTTAGTACTAAGGCCTGTTTGTAATATAAAACCTGTCAGATCAAAATCGGCTGGATTAGGATTATAAAGTTCAATAAACTCATCCGTACCGTCCGTACCAGTACCAACCGGGTTGGGCAAAAGCTCGGTAATCTGCGGCGGCAATAGCCCGACATCAGCAGCAGGTAAACTAAGTCCTGTAGATGCAACCCCGTCATCGACTAGACTAATTATGACAGCTGGTGGCTGGGTATCGTTTTCTGGCCAACTAGCAACTATAACTGCATCGTCCCCCTCGTTCGAAGCAGGTATGCTCAATGTACAACCTTCGCCCGTATTCGCTACTGCCCAATTATCAATCACATCATCGTAATACCAAACTGGTGTCGTTAAATCGGATTCGTCGTACAAATCTATACTATGATCGGGACTAATTGGTTTAGTTTTGGTTGATTTGGCCCAGCTCACAACTGGCCGGTTCACTAATTGGTTAAAGCTCGCTCCGCTCATTTGCCATAGGGCCAAACTGCCCTTAGTATCACTTAGACTAGGCGATAATTTAGTTATATAGCTAGAATCGCAGGTCTCGCTTGTTCCGCCCCCGCTAAGTAGTATCGCCTGATTAGTGGCTAGTCTAACATCGGGCAGCCGCTGAACAGGTGGGGCTGGCGATAAATCGTCACCATTATAGCCCAACCAGTAGTCACTCAGGTGAGCGATATCTCCAGTGCCAGTGTTTTGTAGAACAATAAATTCATCACCAGTAATCTTAATTTCGCGGAAAACCAAATTCGGTGCTGGATCAGCGTAAATCTGTGCCGAAGGCAAGCACAGAGGAACAAGAGTCAAAATGGCTATTAGCCCCACCCGCACAAATCCTATGCGGCGTTTCATATT
>JBDTES010000032.1:0-23812 GCA_039922435.1 Saccharimonadales bacterium (SeqCode) | reverse complement strand
CTCTTATCCGCCAGCATCATCGCCGCCATTGCCGCCGAGCCCTCCGGATGCGTATGCGCGAAGACCGTCCCATCCGTCTTGACGAAGGCCGCGTCCCTGTAGCTCCACCAAGATAACGAAAATTAATAGAGACTCAAGGGTCTCTATTTTTATAGGTTTAGCTTTAGTGACGAACTAGGCGCCACCAAAAAGATGGACCAGCTAGCGGATTCTTGAGGACTAGCGACGAACTGGCCTGGCTTCCACCAGCCGTCACCGAAACTTTGCCGACTGTTTGCGGTGATTGACTAGCCTTAATATCAGAAATATCTTTATTAAGCTTATTGCTCTGACCGCGCCATTTAAGTAGTGTTACGTCCGAACCGACTACGGCCTTGGTACTGGCGCCCCATGGTGCTCGATAGTTTGCAATAACCGAACCAGCCGGTAGTACTTTTTCTTGCTCAAAACCATTATCAGCCGAGCTTATTAGAGGTAAGGTGGCACCTAAGGCTACCGGCAAGCTAGACTGACCTAAAACTGCACCAACTACGGTAACTTTATCTGGCCCAACGTTTAGATTGGCACTAAATAAGAATGCACCTGGGTTTTGGTCGTTATTACCAGTCTTTAGGCCAGTTATCCCAGCTTGGCCAAGCAAGCTATTGTAGTTTGTCACCTTGCCAGCCACTGGCAAATCAGCCTCTTTTTGGCTAGCAATCTGCGTCAGTACTGGGTTAGCTGTTGCTAGCAAAGCTAATTTAACTAAATCACTAGCCGTCGAGGTGGTTGAGGCATCAAAACCACTAGCATCGACACCGCCGACATGGGTATTCGACAGCCCGTGACTAGCCAGAAACTGGTTGGCATAGGTCGTGTAACCCGCCATGCTGCCAAATGCCCAAATTGCTAGACTATCGGCCATATTATTGGCTGAAGGCAAAAGTAGGCCCTGTAGCATCTGATATTCACTTAGCTGCTCGCCAGCTTTCACTGCTGCCCGCGAACCATTCTCTTTAACGTACATATCATAAATCTGAACATCGCTAGCCGACATCGTTAAGGTTGGGCCAGTTTGACTAATTAAGAGTGGGTATTTATCTAGAACACAGAGAGCTGTAATAATTTTGGCAATCGAAGCCGTGGCGATCGGCTTTTGGGGACCATAGGTGGCCAGAATACCAGATCCAGCTGTGCCAATTGCGGCCTGGCCAGCACTCGGCCAATCAAGCTTGACTGTTTCGGCAGCCGGTAACACTAGTTTGGCTGCTACTGGCTCGACTAACGGCAATGGGCGACAATAATTGGCCACCAAACCACCCACTAAAACCAGGCAAATGATTAAGCCCAGCCAGCGACGTCGCCCAACTTGTTTCCCACCAGAATTCTTTGGCATACTGCCTCTATAATACACGAGCGTTTTGCTCTCCCCTAACTAAACAATTTAGGCTATACTATAAGTAGTACCCGCTAACTAAAGGAGGACCCCAGTGTTAATTTACTTAATTATAGCCATCGTAGTGGTGATTATTATCATCCTAGCTGCCATGTACAACGGACTAGTGCGCTTGAACGTTCGAGGCGACGAAGCTTGGAGCGATATTACCGTCCAACTAAAACGTCGAGCCGATTTAATACCAAACCTAGTAAATTCAGTCCAGGGTTATGCGACTCACGAAAAAAGTGTCTTCGAAGATGTAACCGCCGCCCGGGCTGCCACGGTTAACGCCAAGACACCAGAAGAAGCTAGCAAGGCTGAGGGCGACTTCCAGAAGACCCTAAAAAGTCTATTTGCAGTGGCTGAGGCCTACCCAGACCTTAAGGCTAATCAGAACTTTTTAGACTTGCAAGCTCAACTAACCGATACTGAAGATAAAATCCAAGCTTCACGCCGCTTTTACAACGGTGTCGTTCGTGATTTCAACACCAAGCGCAAAGTCTTCCCAACCAGCGTATTTGCAAATATGCTCGGCTTTAAGACCGACAAAGATTTCTTTGAACTAGATGAAGCCGCTACGGCAGCTGTCCAGAACCCTGTCGAAGTCAAGTTCTAATAGTAGATTCTTTTCCTAAACAATAACACTTACAAAAAGATATAGTGTACTTCATAACATCTATCGATCCAGTCTTACAGCTGTTCGCCCGCGGCGGCGGTGGTGGCTCTGGCGGAGGATCCGGCGGCGGCGGGATAATACTAGTAGGCTATGTCCCGATGCACTTACTCGGCGCTTGGATACGGCATCTCCACAAAAAGCACGAAGTCTTATTCGATACGATTCAAGTCCTGGGGTGGCTAATAGCAATAATATATTCTTTTGTTCTAGTTATAGCGGTTCACTGGATAGGTTTAGTTATGGCTATTGGTGCCATGACGGGGATGGGAGCTGGTCTATATGGATGGTTTGGTAAACTGCGTCAGAGCAAGAAGACCAAGGTCGAATTAGAGACCGCCGCCAAGCTTGATAGTACTTGGGACGAATCCAGTATAATCACCAGTGCAAAGAATACTTTTATGCGCTTCCAGGCTGATTGGTCAAGACTCGACGCCGAACCGATGAAAGTCTATCTAACTCCAGACTATCAATACCATAACAGTCTCATGCTGTACGCTCTCAGGCTGGCTAACCGTCAGAATAACGTATCGAACCCAGTTATATCTCAAGCTACGATTACGGCCGTCAGCGACTCTACTAACAACTCACAAGATACAGTTACAGTTGGTTTTGAAGCTACAGCCAACGACCAGCTAATAAACACATCAACAAATAGTCAAATCTTCGCCGACAACCGACCGTTCGTCGAATATTGGCAATTTAAACGGAACGGTCAAGGCTGGCTACTAGACGGTATTCGACAGACTACTGCAAGTTTTGACATCTATAGTGTCCCACTACAGCAGTTTGCTTCAAAAAATGGCTATTATTTCAGCCTCGACTGGGGCTGGCTATTATTACCTGAACGAGGCCAGCTATTCAGTCGAGGTAAGTTTGGAACATCGGATATTAATAATCATGTAATTGGCCTTTATAAAAAGCAGCTATTAATCCAACTATACAACTACATCCCCAAGCCAAAATCTAGCTATAACGGATATCTTATAGCCCAAGCCAACTTACCGAGATCATATGGTGATATTGTTGTCAGGCACAAACACGCCCTTAATTTTTCCGGAATTCACGGACTTCGCAAAGTCTCTACTGAATGGCCCGACTTCAATCACAAGTACGAAGTCTACGCTACCAGCCCAGAGCAAGCCACCAGTCTGGAGCTCTTAAATCCCAAATATATGGAACAGCTAGAGGCTACTCCGTTCGAGGTCAATATAGAAGTCGTCGATAACGTTGTCTATCTATACTCTCCCGAAAATACTAATGCCGACCCTAAAAAATACCAAACAATGCTTGATTTACTATTTGCTGCCTTTACGGAGATGAAGCTCTAGCCAGCACAGCCTCTAATTAGGTATAATATAGATACTATGTATAGTGAAATCGCCGGTAATAAGCGCAAAACCGTCTTTATTATGTTCTTCTTCCTACTTTTAGTGGGTGGTTTAGCTTGGCTACTTGGCGCCATCTACAATAGTCCAGATTTAATCTTTGCAGTTCTAATATTTGGTATTACTTACGCTTCAATCAGTTATTTTGCTGGCTCGCGGCTTAGTTTGGCTGTCAACGGCGCTCACGAAATCCAGAAAAAGGATAATCCACGGTTGTGGCGGACGGTCGAGAACCTGGCTATTACAGATGGCCTGCCAATGCCGCGAGTTTATATTATGAACGACCCAGCCCCAAACGCTTTTGCCACCGGTCGCAAACCCGACAAGAGTGCCGTCTGTGTTACGTCTGGGTTGCTGGAAATCATGAACGATAGTGAACTCCAAGGGGTTCTGGCGCACGAACTCGGTCATATTAAAAACTATGATATACGAGTTAGTATGATCGCTTTTGCCCTATCGGCCGTTATCGCTATCATTGCCGATGTAATCCTGCGCCTAACCTGGTTTCGATCAGATAGCCGCGAAAACGGTAACCCATACATATTGATAGCCGGCATCGCCGCCGCTATTATTGCACCACTAGTAGCCACTATGATTCAACTAGCCGTCTCCCGTAAACGCGAATACCTAGCTGATGCCACCGGCGCCCTAACTACTCGCTATCCAGAAGGTCTAGCTAGTGCCCTCGAGAAGATTGGGAAATCTGGTGGTATACTCAAAAAACAGAATACCTCTACCGCCCACTTCTTTTTTGCCAACCCCTTGCGGAGCCACGGCCTAACCAATCTTTTTAGTACTCACCCACCGATTAATGAGCGGATTAAACGGCTACGCGACATGGAATCACATGCCTAAAGGAAAACAGTCGACGCGTGGCAATCCGAATAGAAAGATCGTAGCCAAAACAAAGACCAACGGTCCGAAAAAGCAATCTTCAAAATCTACTCCCCAAAGATCTGCTACAGCAGCTGGTCCACGCCGCCTCAAGATTCCCGATCAACATTGGTACATGCCATGGCGTCGCCGCTATATACCAATCCCCGAACGCAAGACTCTACCTAAAGCCCGACACCTATTTGCCAGCTGCTTAAAAATCCTGATTAAAAACTGGAAACTATTTGGTGGCATAATCCTTATTTACGGTCTTCTAAATTTCCTCTTCGTACGTGGTCTTTCCGGCAGTAGTGATCTCATATCGCTCAAAGACAGTTTAGATAGTGTCTTGCAAGGGGCTAGTGGCAAGGTTGCTAGCGCTCTACTATCTTTTACATACCTACTCGGTACGTCCGGGAGCAGTAACTCTCAGGACTCAGGCGTTTATCAAAGTATACTTTTAATTATAGGCAGCCTGGCCTTTATCTGGGCACTGCGACAGGCCTTCGCCGACCGACTAACTCGCATCCGTGATAGCTTTTACCGCGGCATGTATCCATTAATACCGTTTCTACTAGTACTGTTCATAATCGGCCTACAGTTAATTCCGCTACTCATCGGTAGCAAACTATACAGTACGGCTGTTGTGGGTGGGATTACTATTCACGGTTACGAATCGTTAATTTTTGGGGTAATATTTGCTTTACTTGCCTGGTGGTCACTCTATATGATTATATCGTCAGTCTTTGCTCTATATATTGTTTGTTTGCCTGATATGACACCACTACGAGCCCTCCACTCGGCTCGCCAGCTGGTATTTAGGCGACGCCTACTGGTTCTGCGCAAAATTATATTCCTACCAATCATTATGCTAATTGGAGCAGTAGTAGTCGAACTGCCACTAATCCTATTTGCTACGCCGGTGGCCCCTTGGATATTCTTCATTTTAAGTATGATAGCGTTAGGACTAGTTCATATTTATATGTATGGGTTGTACAGGGCTATGATTGATGAATAAACTAGACTCCAAACAACGTTCAGAAGAACTCAAACAGTTACTGTCAAGGTACGCTTATGAATATTACGTACTAGACGACAATAGCGTGTCTGACGCCATTTATGATGGTCTAATTCGTGAATTAAAAGCTATCGAGACTGAGTACCCAGAGTTAATTACGCTCGATAGCCCAACTCAGCGCGTTGCGGCCGTACCACTCGATAAGTTCACCAAAGTCACGCACTCCATTCCAATGATTAGTCTAAATGATGTGTTTGACAGAGCCGATATTGAAGCTTGGGTCAAGCGCACCGATAAGCTACTACCTGGCCGATCCCGTGAATTCTCGGCCGAGATCAAAATGGATGGACTGGCTTGTGCGTTAGTTTATCAAAATGGCAAACTTGCCCAGGCTATCACCCGTGGCGACAGCCGAGTTGGCGAAGACGTCACGATGAATGTCCGGACTATCAAAAGCGTGCCACTAGCACTGCGTGAAACAAAATCATTTCACAGCTTTCTACAAGGTAGAACCGAGATCCGTGGTGAAATCGTAATGTATAAGACAGACTTTGAGAAGCTCAATACAAAGCGCCAGGAAGCTGGCCAGCCTATCTTTAAAAACCCCCGCAATCTAGCAGCTGGCACTATTAGACAACTCAACCCCAAACTTGTGGCTGACCGCCCGCTCCACTTCAGAGCCTATGACCTAATTAGGGATAAACCTAGCGAAGTTTCAACCTACATGTTCGCTTACGAAGCAGCCCGGGCACTCGGCTTTGGCAGCAACGAACAGGCCGAACTGTGCCAAGGTGTCGACGAGGTTATGCGTTTCGTTGATAAGTGGGAGAATATACGGCGCGATTTACCATTCAATACCGATGGCATAGTTATTAAGGTCAACGACCGAGCCTTGTATTCCGAGCTTGGCACAGTCGGCAAAAACCCCCGCGGTGCTATTGCCTATAAATACGCCGCCGAACAAGCTACCACTATTGTTAAAGACATTGTTATTAGCATCGGCCGAACTGGAGCTGCCACACCGGTAGCCGTTTTTGACCCAGTTTCAGTGGCTGGCACGACCGTCCAGCACGCTTCCTTGCATAATGCCGACGAGATTAGCCGCAAAGACGTACGAGTTGGCGATACAGTCGTTATATATAAAGCTGGCGATATTATCCCACAGGTCGAATCAGTTGTTATGGAGCTGCGACCCAAAGATTCTCAGGAATTTAATTACCAAAAAGCTCTAGCTACACAGTATCCAGAACTAGATTTTGAGCGACCAGAAGGTGAAGCTATTTACCGCGTCAGTGGCGCTACTGGCCCACTACTGCTTAAAAAAGCGCTGGAACACTATGCTTCCAAGGGGGCTCTCGATATCGACAGTCTAGGCGAGAAAAATGCCGTGGCACTGGTTGATTCTAACTTAGTTACTGATTTAGCCGATATCTATACAATAAATAATGAACAACTAACATTACTTGATCGCTTCGCTGAGATATCAGCCAGCAAGTTAGTTGATGCAATCACAGCTAGCAAAAACCCACCGCTCGAACGATTCATCTATAGCCTAGGTATCCGCCACGTCGGCACTCAGACAGCAATCGACCTAGCTAACCACTTTGGCTCACTTGAAGCTCTAGGCCAAGCCACAATCGATCAGCTCGAGGCCGTCGAGGGCGTTGGCAAAGTCGTTGCCGAAAGCATCGTTGGCTGGTTTGCCGACCAGGATAACGTAGAGATGCTCCAAAAGTTTGGTCGTTTTGGTGTCAAACCATATTTTGAGAAGAAAACCGGTAAACTAGTTGATCAAAGCTTTGTCATCACTGGTACTCTTGAGTCAATGAGTCGTGACGAAGCCGCTGCCAAGATTCGCTCACTAGGAGGTACTTTTCAGTCGTCTGTCGCCAAAGACACAACTTACCTAGTCTCGGGCGGCAAAGTCGGTGCCTCCAAACTCAAAAAAGCCACCGAATACGGTACCAAGATTATTAACGAAGCTGAGCTATTACGAATTTTAGGTTAGAAGACTAATTATATGGCTAAGAAACAAAACATGACTCCTAAGGAGCAGTTCCGAGCTATTGCCGGCGTTGCAGCCTTGAGTTTCCGGGCTGCGCCAGGGGCGGTTGTCTTCAAGCTCTTTGGAGCCTTAATTAATGCCCTACTACCAATAGCTACAACCTTCTTTGCCGCCAAAGCTACCACCGAACTAGCAGCAGCCTTCGCCGGTGATATCACCGCTAAAGATAAGGTACTCTTATACGTTAGTATCACTGCAGTACTCGGATTAATTATGACCATCTGGAGAAGTATCGATAATTATGTCCAAACCAAGATGCGCTATACTATCGAAACGAAAGTTAGTAATCAAATGTACGAACACTTTCTGTCATTAGATTTCTGGCGTTACGACGATAAAGAAACAATTGATTTATACGATAGAGCTCTTAAATTCTCAGAATTCTTTGCATATATTTTTGACCGAATTGCCACCATCGTGTCCGATCTAATTGCAGCAATCAGCGCGGTCATTGCCCTGATGTTCGTAAACTGGGTATTATCACTATTTATATTTGTAGCCCTAATTCCCGGCGTTTATGCCCAGTTTAGATTGTCGAGAGCCCAGATTCGCCACTGGAATGAACACGTCGAAGACCGGCGCACGCTTGATTTGCTAGAGTACACCATTACGAGGCCGAAGTTCATTAGTGAACTCAGATTATACAATATGGTTCACCACCTGCTTGATCGAAGGCTTAAGCTGCGCGATAAGAGTGAACTTCATCGGATTCTAATTGAGCGAAAAACAGTTCCCCTAACAATAGCCTCAGACGCTGTTTCAGCCATTGCTGAGGTCGTATCACTAATCTGGATTAGCCTCCAGGTGGTCGCTCAAAAGCAGCCAGTTGGACAATTCCTATATGTCCAACAAATGGTATCGAGGGCTATGTCGAGTGCTAATAGCTTGGTTTCAACGGCCAGTAGTATCGACGAGGATATTGCTAATCTATTTGATTATGAGCGATTTATGAAGTTGCCAGCCCGTGAGACATCTGGGATTAATCTCACGACTAATCCGGAAACAATTGAGTTCAACAATGTTTCATTTCATTACCCTGGAAATGAATCCCGAGAGGTGTTGCAGTATATTTCACTATCAATCCGAAAGAACCAACACGTAGCAATTGTAGGCGAGAACGGTGCCGGTAAATCGACTCTAATAAAACTCTTGACTGGGCTGTACGAGCCGACCTCGGGTAGCGTAGCGCTCGATGGGATCGATACCAGGGATATAAATATAGACTCTTGGCACAAGCAGCTCGGTGTGCTGCAACAAGACTTTATAACTTATAATTTTGCAACAGCCCGGGACAATGTCCGATTTGGGGACATCGATATCCACGATACGGGCGACTTAGTAACAAAAGCCTTAGACGAGGCCGAAGCTACTAATTTTATTCAAAAGCTGCCAAAAGGTGCTGATTCATATGTAAACAATTGGATGGAAACCGACGATGGAGTTAAAGGAGTCGAGATATCGGGTGGTCAGTGGCAGCGCTTGGCGCTGGCCCGGAACTTCTACCGAAATTCACCAATAGTCATACTCGACGAGCCGACCTCGGCGATCGATGCTCTGGCCGAAGCCCGTATTTTTAAACGGCTCTTTACAGATAAAGACCGTACGATTATAGCTATAAGTCACCGGCTGAGTACCATCAAGAAGGCCGACATTATTTATATGTTAAAGGATGGTAAAGTTGTCGAGACCGGGACTCACGATCAGCTGATCGCTAAAAACGGTGAATTCTACAAGATGTTTGAGGCCCAGATAAAAGATTGACAACTACAGTAAACTGTCTAGTCTAATTTCTTAATAGCGTCGAGCTCTTTATTATCAGGACCTGGATCGGCCCAGGCAGATTCTAATTTGTTCCACGTAACGTAACGACTCGGCAACGGCGGTAAGCCCGGATCATGCATGAATACGCCATTATCATCGTAGTCATAGAGTACGACAGCATGACCTGCGTAACCCGACACTTCCGCCAATTTGCAGTAATTTACTAAGATTCGAATTAGATACCCGTTATCTAGATAATCCTTTATGTCGGCTTGAATCGGCTCTCGGCGCTCGACAATACCACTGTCCAAGAGCATTTTAGCCCTCTTTACTTCATCCGGGATATTACTATGGGTTATCTGCCAGTCGGCTACCTCTGGGCCACACAAATCTATCAAATATTTAGCCCCGTCTTTAATGAAACGCTCATAATCGAACAAAGTGACATGTTTTACATCGTAGCTATGGCCCTTAAACCACATTAGCCCGGCACTAGCCCAAGTCGACTTATCAAAGGCCGTAATCTTTGACCATTCCGGCATCGAGATATTAAAGCTAGGATCAAAATACTTAGCTATCATCATGTAGCTGGCCTGCAGACAATGCAAGTCATCTGGTTCATTGGGAATAAATGGAACTTTTCTGGCCATAGCTTTATACTAGCAGGAATAGAAACAAAGGCTAGAGGAATCATTGTGACACGCGTATATACTTCGATGATAATTCGTAACCCAGAGGGTAAAATCCTAATCTTGCAGCGCGCAGTGACTGCTACGTTTGCACCGAATCAGTGGGAATTCGTGAACGGCACGATGGACCCCCACGAGACCGCCGAAGAAACGGCTGTTCGCGAAACATTCGAAGAAACCGGTCTGACAATTCGTTTAGACGACTTACGACCTGGTGCCGTACACGAACTGACGGATGACGACGGCAGATGGATTGTTATACCATTCTGGGCTAATACAGACACCAGCAATATTACGCTTAGTAACGAACATCAGGCTTACAGGTGGGTGTCAGAAACCGAACTCAAGAATATCCCCTACGTCGGCGAAGATTACCGTGTCCTGCTATCAGCCCAAACTAAGGAGAAGAAAATTGAAAGTTAAAATTACACAATTTCGGGATCCAGACTTAGAAACTTCGGGAGAAATCGTTGGATTTTACCCGCGGGAGTTCTTTATGTTTGATAATTTCTCCAGCTTTCAGGTGGACTGGCGTGGGCGCCGGTGGGCAACTTCTGAACACGCCTACCAGGCGGCCCACTTCTTTGACACTGCTCCCGAACTGGCCGAACAGATTTATAACATTCGCTCGGCCCACGAAGCCTACAAACTGGCTAATGCCAACAATAATAGAAAACCCAAGAATTGGGGAGATATTAAAGTTGGCATCATGGAAGATATTTGCCGCAATAAACTGCAACAGAACCTTTATATACGTGAAAAGCTACTCCTAACACTGGATTACGAAATCATCGAAGATTCACCCAAAGACAGCTATTGGGGCTGGGGAGCCGACCGTAAAGGCCGCAACGAGCTAGGCAAAGTCTGGATGCGCCTCCGAGATGAGATAACCTCAAATAAATAGTTAAACTTGTCAAGAAAGGCTGAACCCAATGAAAACACCTATATTTATAACTGGGAACCAAAACAAGGCAGATTTTTTAGCTGAACATCTAGGTATAGATATTAAGCACCACAAGCTTGACCTTGATGAAATTCAATCACTAGACCCTCACGAGGTGGTGGCCCACAAAGTACGCCGCGCCTACGAAATACTTCATAAACCAGTGCTAGTCGAAGATGCCGGACTTACATTTACGGCGATGGGGCAGCTACCGGGAACTCTAGTAAAATGGTTTTTAAAAGAAATCGGACGCGAAGGGTTGATTAAATTGGCAAAAAGTCTACCCTATCAGACAGCATATGGGCAAGTTTGTTATGGGCTCTATGATGGGGAGAATATGCATTTCTTCGATGGAGAGATGCACGGACATATCGCTGGAGAGGTCCAGGCTGGTCCTATGGGATTCGGCTTCGATTCAATCTTTATAAATGATGGCTTCCCAAACGCCCGTGCTCAAATGAGCAAAGCAGACTATGACCGTACTTCGTATCGCACTCCAGCAATCAAGAAATTGCGAGAATTTTTAAAAGTCACTGTCTAATAATCAACTCAGACTAATACTACAACGTACTCTAGGCTATATAACCCTTAACTAGTTTTGAAAAATGATTAAAGTGACTTATGCTTTAGGTGGTGTATTTAAAAATTAAAAAGTAAAGCTAATAATGCAGCCAAACGACAATTCACTCCAGCCAAATAGTACTCAGGGATCAACCCCACCTGTATCAGCACCTGAAGCAGTTTCTCCCCCACAACCCGCCCAAGTTGTAGGCAGCCAAGAATCGACTGCTATACCCCCGCAAACAGACCCCACTCAAGGCTTTCAACCACAAGTATTCGGCCCCGGCCAAGTGCAGCCTATTAACCCTACAGCTAGCCAAGTGCAACCAGCTAGTAGCCAATTACCACCAAGGCACAGAAATCGACTACTAAAATATGCCATTATCTCACTAGTGGTTTGTCTTGTTGTAGTTGGTGGCGTATTCACAGTATTAAAGCTCAAACCATTATCGCCCGATCAGGCTTTTAAATCAGCCCTAGTGAATGCTCTGTCCACAAAAAGTCTGACACAACAAACGACCGCTAAGGAATCTTCGGTCGAATCTAAGGAGATAGTTAAGTATGATCTGACTAATGTCAAGAATCCACTAGTTGATGCAAAGGTTCAATTATCGGCAGACTCAGCTAAGGTAGATTTCGAAGGTTACGGCACTCTAAAAGATACCTATGTAAAGATTAATGAATTAAGGGGCACAGAATCAATCCCTTCGACTCTTAAGGGTAAATGGATTCAGATTAATAAGAATGGTATTACGCCAAATAACAGTGATACTTTTAATACAATGTCTTATTTCTATGACCCCAACTATGTAGTACTCGGCCAATACATTTATGGAAACTTTAGTACTACTGAGCGGAAAACATTAGAAGATTATGCTCTACAAAAGCACCTTTACGATTACACCTCTAGTGATGTTAAAAAAGCTAAACTAAATGGTACTGACGTGTATGTATATAAAGTAAGAATCGATGGCACGAAGCTCAAGGACTACAACCGTATGGCTGCTGCTTTGTTCGGCATAAATGACCTAGCACTCAATTATAGCCTTGGCCTTGTGACCGATACATCAGCCGAAATGTACATCTCGGCCAAAGGCGGTCAGCTAATCCAGGTAAAGACCTCTAGTGGTGTAACGACTACATATTCTGATTGGAACATAACGGAACTGCCTAGTAGTCCGAAGGGTGCTATACCGTACGATAAATATTTAGATCAATTAAATAGTGCCAATCTCCAAGATCCCGGTAATACACAAACCAAACTATTTAAATAGATTGCGTAAACAACTTACTAATATTAGAGAGCGCCCTTATGAACGGCAATAATCTAATAAACGACTTGTAAGCGCTATAAAGATGCATAACCGTAAACGACGGTTCGGTTTTTACTAGATAATCCTGAATCTAATCGGTTACTTGACAAATAGTATAAAACAGTTATGCTTATAGTAGTTCGTGCGTCGCTGGCGGCGCTTGAAACAAACATTCAAAACAAAAATCAGAATGCTCTCACCCGTCGCTGGGTGGGCACGCACGAAAATAAAAAGAGCCCAATTTGGGCTTTTTTTGGTGCGGACGAGAGGACTTGAACCTCCACAGGATTGCTCCCACTACCACCTCAAGGTAGCGTGTCTACCATTCCACCACGTCCGCGTAAACTAAAATATCAATCTTGGTGGGTGATGAGGGGCTCGAACCCCCGACCCCCTCGGTGTAAACGAGGTGCTCTAGCCAACTGAGCTAATCACCCAAAAAACAATCGATAACTTCGATATCTTATCTGTTTTTGATAAAAAACTCAAGCGAAAACCTCGATTAGCTACTTGGCATATGATCATAGAGATGCTCAAGCGAATAGCTGCCTCGCACTAACGACCGAACATCTTCTAGCTTAACACCCACTTTTACGCCAGGATTCAAAGTACCGTACGGGTCAAATATCTTCTTCACTTTACCAAAAAGTTCACTCACATCATCACCGTATAATTTAGATAGATACGGCGCTCTCAAACGACCATCACCATTCTCACCACTAGTACTGCCACCTAGCTCAACTACTAGGTCATAATACTCATCCATTAGCCGAAAGGCTTTTTGTCGATCACCTACCTGTGCTAGATCCAAATATGGCTGGATGTGCAAATTACCGTCACCGGCATGCCCCCAAATAGCTATCGGCAATTTGTGCTGCTCAAATAAATGATAGATTCTAGAAATAAATTCCTCTAGCTGAGTAACTGGTACAACCGCATCTTCTATAATCGGTACAGCTTTGAGCTGGCCTTCGCTGTGAGCCACCACCGTAGCTGAGGCGTTACGAACTTTCCATAGCCGGTTAATGGCTTCTGGATCAGATTCTTGCTGACAACGGACCGCTAGTTCTTCTAATACTTTAGCTGCTCGCTTAGCTAAGCGCCTCCGCATTCGCTCATTTGGATCATCAAACTCAACCAGTAGAACAACTTCAGGGAACGGCTTGGCTAGTAGGCCCTTTAGTTGGTTGGGGTTGAGCTTATCGACCATTTCTAGTAGCTTACTATCGACCATCTCGATGGCGCTAGGCATGTGCGGTAGTGCTCTTAGTGCCAAAACTGCCTGCTCGGCCTTTTTAACTTCATCAAACTCTGCCATAAATAAGATTGTCTCTGGGCTATGAGCCTCGGTTTCTAGTGTCACTTCACTTATGATGCCTAGAGTCCCTTGTGAACCAACAAAAAGTGGCGTCAAATCAAAACTCCCATCTGGGCGTTTTATATCAGCCAGTGCATAGCCAGCCGCATTCTTCGTTACGCTTAGTGGCGTCTTATCTATTAACTCCCTGTTCTCTTCCAAAAGGGTATCGATGGCTCGATAGACCTCTCCCTCAAACGTCGATAAACCAAGCTTCTTGCTGAGATCGCGCTTGTTTAGCCGAGATACCTCTATTACTTCACCGTTAGCTAGCACTACTCTTAGGGCTTTGACATAATCCCTAGTTACGCCGTATTTAACGGTCTTCTCGCCAGCCGCATTATTGGCAGTAGCCCCGCCGATAGTCGAGTACTCAAAGCTGGCAGGATATGGTGGCAAAAACCGATCATGCGTGTGCAGGGTCTGTTGCAGCTTACCGTAGTTTATACCTGGCTCTACTATAACTACACCCGACTTGGGGTCTAGCTCGATAATTCGGTTCATATGAGCCGGAAACACCAGCATAATACCACTGCCTAGAGCCGCGCCCGATTGATCGGTACCAGCGCCACGAGCCGTAATCGGGATTACCCGGCCCCGTTCGGCTAGTTGCCAGCTAAACCGAGCGGTTTTACGGATATCATTTTCGTTCCTAGGATAAACGATAATACTCGGGGTTACTGTAAAGATACTACTATCGGTCGAAAAATACCTCCGAGCATCAGCCGAAACCATTACTTCGCCGACCAAATGCTCCTGTAAATAGTGCGCTACTTTAGAACTCATGATTTTGCCTCATTTAGCCTTTTAAAAGAAGTTCCATATCTAGTAATCATGATAGCACAAAAACATGAGCTTGTTAGCTACCCAGACTAAATGCTACTAGAATTGTTAGATAGGTGTGTGTGCTAGTATAAAACTATGAAAAATCAAAATAAAAACTCACATATTAAACTAATCCGTAACTTGGCTCTACCGCTGGTAGCTATTGCCTTAGTAGTAGGGGTATCTGGCATCTTCTTGGCCGGACACAATAAAACTGATGCTCAAGCACCAGCTAAATATCCCACCGGAGCAGCCGTTGATTCGCAGTTTAGCTCCACTAGAGCAAACGGTTGGTGGCAAGGCGCCACAAATATGACATCAATGGCACTGTTTCACAAATATGACTGTTTTGTATCTGTTCAGCACAAATCTGGTACTGTTGACGTAGCTTCAGAGCTTCAGAAGTCTCAAAACGAGGCAATCGGTGGCGGCCATACTGTTACACTGGTCGGGTCTCAAACCCTATCACTTAAAACTACTTCAGGCGACGTTCAGTACGAACTTCAACAAGCCAGTGTAACCAGCCCTGATGGCACAGACAAACTAAAAGGTGGTCAAGAATTCGGCTTTGTTCAACTATCAAACGGCTACCTAAAGGTTATGGGCTACTGTGATACCGCCACCCAACTACCATCGACCATCCCAGCTCTTGAATCCATCAAATTCGACGTACCCAAATAATAAGATTACCTATAAGTCACAGCACCTATTAATGGCTTTAATGGTATCTACACCTTAGGATGGCCGTTTAACTCGGAGTTAACTCGGATTTACCCGAAAACCTGATCATAATTCCTAATGAGATCCAATTGCGTAATGGCACCAATCTAAAAAGCCCAGAAAACCTGAGCTTTTTAGATTGGTGCGGACGAGAGGACTTGAACCTCCACAGGATTGCTCCCACTGGCACCTGAAGCCAGCGCGTCTACCAATTCCGCCACGTCCGCCTAATTTATTTGGTACAGACCTATTTTATCAGATAATCAATGATTTTTACGAGACTATATTTCGGCGGAGTTGGCAGACGCTTAACGTCTACTGATAATCTGCGTTTCAGCACGCAGCCCGCCACGGCCGCACGATTTACTTGGTACAGACCTATTTTATCAGATAATCAATGGTTTTTACGAGACTATATTCTTTCGGAGTTAGTAGTCGTCTAACGCCTGCCGATAACTTACACCCTAGCACACGACTAAAACATCTGCGTACTTGAGACAATGACGTCTCTACTATTTTCCTCTCCCAAAAAAGTAAATCTGAGAGACACTGAACAATATGCTTACTATCTGTTTTTAGGTAAAAACTCAAAAGCTAGTCAGTTACACGGGCTTCACGGATAGTCCAATTAAAGACATTATTATAGCGGCCGATTTCATTATTTATAGTGTGGGCATTCAGACCCCCGACCGACCTCGAAGTAACATACAGAAAGCGCGGCTGATATAGCCCAAGCGCTGGCGCATCTGCTTGCCAGGCTTCAAGAAACGGCTTATATTTAACAGCTCTGAGGGCCGGATCGGACCTAGTCCGGCCAGCTTCCAGAGAAGTATCAGCTTTGTCCGACTTCCACTCCGAAAAATTCAACCTCTGGTTAGACCGAACATCAGCCTGACTACTACTCCAATAGACGAAAACATCTGGATCATCACCTATCGATATGCCATACAGCAGCGCGTCATAGGAATGAGACCCCAAAGTGGCCTGCAGATCAGCTGCAGACTGAAACACGGCTCTAGCCCTGACACCAATGCGGCGCCATTGCTTATCGAGCAAGCCTAGGACCTTATGATTCTCGCTAGTATCTTCTGCATAGATCGTAAAGGTTAACGGTTGGCCAGCTTTTTCTAGAACGCCATCCTTGCCCGCCACCCAACCGTCGCCGGCTAGCTGTGCCGCAGCAGCAGGTTCGTCAAAACTACTTTCCCAATAGGATTTGTCATAGCCCGGCTGACCGGCCAGTAGGGGTTCCCGAACTGATTTTGTCGAGTAACCGAGATTATTTATAATTTCGCCGATGTTAGCACCCTTAATTAGGGCCTGACGGACCTGAGTATCGGCCAGAACCCCACTGGTAGTTTTAAAAAATACCATTCGCTCAGCAGTCAGCGAAAAATTATAGATATTTGCATCTGCTTCCTTAAGTCCCACCGGTACATCGTTTAAGCCTGCCATAGCCATAATATCTCGGTCCTTAAAGGCCGCAATCATTTGATCGTCAGTTTTGTAGGTCCGTACCACAAAGCTATCAAGTTTTGGTGCCCCACGGTGATACCCAGCAAATGGTTTTAAGGCAATTAAGCTAGTTAATTTGGCCGGATCGTTGCCACTTACCTGAATAGCACTCCAGACAAACGGGCCAGTCCCGACTGGTTTCACGGTATTAAAATCGGCCGATCGTAACTGTCGAGCTGATAGTTGACCAAGCAAATGCTTAGGGACTATTCCATTTGTCAGCGAATATGGGAAGGCCGCCAGCGGGCTCGGTAAATCAAACTTAACTGTTAACTTGCCGGTAGCCGTGACGGTTACACCCTGCCAACTAGTAAGTAGCGGTGAATTTGTATCTGGATTCTGGATAGACTTATAGGTAAAAGCTATGTCATCTGCAGTGACCGGTTGGCCATCTTGCCAAACTAAGTTCGGTCTCAGCGTAACGATATAATGCTTTCCAGTCACGTCAACTGTGTAGTCTTTAGCTAGGTCGCCGACCAGTTTATTATTATTGTCATAAGTCATTAATCCCGAAAAGATAAGTTTCGAGACAGCTGTGTCAACCGATCCAGTAGCAAACAGCGGGCTAGCGTTACTATACGTACCAATAATACCCTCGCTATAAGTCCCACCGGCAATCGGCTTCATTTCTTGATAATAGCCACTCAGGGCCAACATTTGCGAAAAACTAGAGCCAATCATTAACGCTACTAGAAGTAGCCAGCCAATCACAAAACGGCGAACACCTAGCAAATGCTCAAGCCTACCAAAAAAACTTTTTTCTAGATTTGTACCAACCTGCTGAGTAGCCGATTCTACTTGGCGTCTGCGCAGCCGGAGTAGCCGTCGCAGCCGCAGGCGAGTTAATCGATTAAAAATCATCATTGATTCTAGCCAAATTTGCCTCTAGCCTACTATTACACCAAGCAAAAGCGACAGTACAAAAACTATAGACGTAATTATGGTTATCTGATGGATAGTTTTGTCGGTGCCTCGTCTCTCAATATTAACCTCACCACTACTACCTAGGCCAGCGCCCAAGCTAGCGCCTCTTGTCTGCACCAAGATGAGTAGTGTCATAAGTAGCATCGAAACGATTGAAACGTAATTATATATAGACATTATTGCTAAGCTCTCTTTCTTATCAGAATTCCTCTTTAAAAATACGGATGCAAGGGCCTCTGGTTATAGGGCTCATTATACCAGATTACTTATCACGACCGCAAAGTACAAGCTGAGTCTACTCAACCACATTATACGTAAGAAGTTATGAACTATTTCCGTTCTTCGAGTATGGCAGTCACTAGATAGTTAACTAGACCAATAATAATACCAGCCGCAATGGCCGCCCAGAAATTAGTCACATGCAGACTAGTATAGAGTCGACTAGCCAAATAGACGGTTGCGCCGTTAACCACCATCATAAATAGGCCCAGTGTTACTAGAATGGCCGGCAAGCTTAAGACGACTAGAATCGGCTTAATAATGGAGTTAATTATAGCTAGGACCAGCCCAGCAATAATGATCACACCAATTTGACTACCATAAGATATGCTACTGCTCAAAATACCAGCTGCAATCCACAGACCTAGACCGCAGACTAGCCAGCGGAGCAAAAAGCGATACAGAAAGCCACGAGATTTATATTGGGCCATATTATTAATGCTTATTGTACTTCAAACCGACTAGCTGGGGCAAGCTTGGCTTAAAATTTCAATGCCAGCCGACGTAATCAAAACGTCGTCTTCTATCCGTACACCAATAGCTTCTTCTGGGACATAAATCCCCGGTTCGACAGTTATAACCATGCCTGCTTGGTAGGGCTGTCGATAATCGCCAACATCATGAGCGTCCAGCCCTAAAAAGTGTGACGTTGCATGAGGGAAGTAACGTCGAATATCGTCTCTCGATACTTTCTGAATAATACCAAGCTGCTTTAACTTTTGCCCCATATAGAACTCGATAGCTGCCTCGAAATCTCGTGGCATTACACCAGGTTTGATTTGACCAAAAGCATAGTTCTGAACTTCTAAAACTGCTTGATAAACATCCGCTTGTCTACCAGCTAATGGCCGACTACTAATCGTCCTAGTTATATCAGCCGCATAGTATTCGACCTCTGCGCCTATATCGACTACTACCATATCACCGCCCTGAACCAAACCATCATTAGTGGTGTGGTGCAACGTCGTGGCATTAGAACCAGCGGCAACTACGCTGTCAAAAGCCGGACCGAGAGCTCCACGGCGTCGAAAACCATAATTGATAGCTGCTTCCAGCTCGTATTCGTATTTAATTGAAGCCAAGGATTCTGGTTGTCGGATCTCGGCTATCGTCTCAGATGTAATATCAATCGCCCGCTGCATAGCCTTAAGCTCGGGTGGTTGTTTGATACAGCGCTGGGCTGCTAGCTGCGGCCGGATATCTTTGATTTCTACGCCTGATCTAAGCCTTTTCAGCTTAGCAATCAGCCGTCGTCGGGCTGGAGAAGTATAAAACCCGTTACGAGCTATATATTCTGGGGCACTGCCAAGTGCTGCAACGGTTGAGTGATTAGCCAGTAGGGACTTCACTATTGCCCAACCCTGACGCTCATCAACTACTTGGTCAACACCAGACCGTTCCTTAAACGTAGTAAAGTCGTTGGTACCATCAAAAGCCGCGCGCACAAACGATAAAGCTGGCGCAATCACAAAAGTCTGATGGTTAGTAATAACCAAAGTTAAATCAGGCTTATCAAGACCCGTTAAGTACCAAAAGTTACTGTCTTGGCGAAAAGGAAATGTCGTATCACCAGCCCGCTGCATTAGGCCATTGCCTGACACTACAATCATAGTGTCTTCGGGTAAACTCGAGCGCAAGCGCTGGCGATTGGCCACAAAGAACTCAGCCGTAAAAAACGATTCCATTAATGCCAGTATAGCAGATGAAAGTCAGCTATTTACTGCTCGACAAAAGTCAGCGCGTAACCAACTCGGCCAGCTCGGCCAGCTCGGCCAATCCGGTGAACGTAATCCTGGTAGCTTTGGGGCTGCGCGTAATTTATAACATGAGTTATATCGACGACGTCAATACCACGAGCCGCGACATCGGTAGCCACTAGTATATTAACTTGATTGTGCTTAAACCTATCAAGTGCCCGCTGTCTTTGGCCTTGACTCTTGCCGCCATGAATGGCATCAACTTCAAAACCACGAGCCGCTAGGTCTTTACCAAGCTTCTCAACTCGGCGCTGCGTCTCATCGAATACAATCGCTTTAATACCCGGAATCAGCAGAGTATCGTGCAGCTTAGCCATCTTGTCTTCAGCCCCACTGAAACGAATAACGTCTTGGTTTACACTATCGCTAGTATCACCAGTTTTAACTGTCACTAATACTGGATCATTGGCAAAGGTGTCAATTAAACCCCGAACTCGTGAATCCATCGTTGCTGAAAAGTAGAATGACTGACGATCGGCAGCTAACTGGTCCAATATGCTACTAACATCATTTACAAAACCCATGTCGAGCATTCGGTCAACCTCGTCCAAAACAACCATATTAAATTTCGATAAATCGAGAGTCCGGCGATCGAGATGATCTTTGATTCGACCCGGAGTACCAATAACCAGCTCTGGATTACCTCGAAGAGCCTTGAGTTGTGGCGTAATGTTGGCGCCACCAATTAGTAGTGCACCAAATAGACCACTCCCCTTGCCGATACTGCGGAATTCCTGCTCAATCTGTTGAGCCAACTCTCGAGTTGGAGCAATTATAAGAGCTCTTGAATCGGTCGTAATCAAACGATTAATTACAGGTACCGCAAAGGCGGCAGTTTTACCTGTACCAGTGTTAGCTATACCGATAATATCGCTACCAGCCAGTGCTAGTGGAATAGTTTTATCCTGAATCGGTGAAGGTAGCACATAACCTTTAGCAATTAAATTACGTTTAATAATGTCGTCGGCTGCAAAATCATCGAAGGTGTTCGCAGGGACATAGACTTCTTCTGTAACCGGGCGAGCCGCCTTAACAAAACGGCTAGGGTCAATATACTCACCATGACCACGCTTAGTTGGGCGCCTTGACGGTGCAAAATGCCGACCACGACTTACTGGGCCGCTGCGGCGGGTTGAATAACTTGTATAAGACATAAAAATAGAATCCTTTTTTTAAAATGTTTAGTTAGTACTTGGCGTATGTTTGGTAATGAAGCCAGGTCCAAAAAACACTTTAAGCCGGATTCATCAAAAACAATACTATAACATTAGCACAAATCTATTACAATGTCAATTAAAATCTTAAATTAGCGGACGCGAATCATTAGACGCAAATTAGCAAGGTAGTGTTGTGGGTCGAGTTTAGGGTGAGCTTTCAGATAAGCGATGTGTCGATCAGCAAAAGGCATCTGATTATCTGGATAGAGTTCGCTATTGGCACAGTAGGTCGATTCGGTATTTAGTGAATCATCAACTTCCATAGCCTGCAGTTTATCAAGCACGCCAGCGTCTTCTAGATTAAACATAATAGTCCGATTACTAGACATGCTGCGTAACTCCATTCTGGACACAACCTATTCCTCTTTGAGAATTTTCAAACTTCAACATAGAATCCGCTCCGTTCTTCACGAGCTAACCACGAGGGTACTGGTGACTTATAAGCTATATTATACACCTATTGAACAGATTAGACCAGCTGCCCAGCGGCACAGCTCGCCAGGGCTACTTTAAGTGACGAGACAGGAACGTTAGACTACGCTGCCAAGCATCCGCAGCCGCCGCTTTGTTGTAAGCAAATGGATTAGTGTCATTAAAAAAGGCATGCCCACAGCCCGGATAAACCCGCGCCGTATAGTTCGCCCCAGCAGTCTGCATGGCCGCTTCGACGTTAGGCAAGCCACTTATTAGACTCTCATCTTGTTCACCATAGAATGCCAAAACTGGGCAAGAAATCTGCCGCAATTTATTCGGGTCGGCCAGGTCGATATGACCATAAAATGGAATGGCCGCCTTGAGTCTCGGCTCGACCATCGCCAGATTATAAGTGTAACTTCCGCCAAAGCAATAGCCGTTGACAGCCACTTTCTTACGAGTAGCCGGCAAATCATATAAATAGTCAAAACTAGCTCTTAGCCGACCAACCGTCTTAGCACCAAAACTTGGATCTTGCAGCGGTGTCATCAGAGCGCGCAGTTTTGGCTGGGCCTCATTCCGTTTGGCTGGGTTAAACAAATCTAGTTGCAACTCGGCAGCGTGCTTGGAAATATCGGTCTCGGCCAGCAAGCTCGGCGCTAGAGCCAGGTAACCCTCGGCCGCAAACCGATTGGCAATGTCTTTGGTATGATCATTTAGCCCCCAAACCTCGTGAATAACAATAATACCGCCCCTAACTTCGCCCTCAGGCTCCGCCAAATAAGCCTCAAACTCTCTCCTCTGATAAGATAATTCAACCATCTTCCCCATACCTACATTATAAACCCACCTGTAACCCCGCCAAAGCATCAAATCTCACGCCGTAACAAATGAAAAACCTCGAAAATAGTTCACCCCTCATTGTTGAAGAGATCCGTCGCTGGCACGATTTACTCTGGGACGATTATTTAGACTATGGATACCGTGAAAATCACCCAACAGGTATACATAACCCCTTGAGGCTTTATACCCCGCTTACAACAGTATTACTAGCATTGCATCTAATTTGAATATATAAAATCTTATCTTTTGTCGCCAATAGCTTTGTCTTCAAGGTACCCAGCACGCTCTTCATCGCTAGTGAGTTCTTTCCAACCTATCACCCATAATACTGGCTCAGTCCTGCCACCACCATACTGTTCATGAACTTCGTGGCTATCAGCCACCAGCAGTGAGCAATCCTCATGTGTCGCCAAGAACTCAGTAACTTCACTAGCATCAGCAGTAAACTGACTGCTACCTTCCTTTTTAGTAAGCGGCAGTCCTTTTTCAATCTGTAGCTGTATGCGCTCACCACTAGTGCGATAAGTAGCATCACTAGGATAATTAGCGTTTCCAAAATAAAAAAACTCTTCTTGCCATTGTGGGGCAGTTTCAGGTGTTCTCACGGGTAGTTCACTCATAGCCACTAATTTACAACTCTATTATCCAATACGCAACCATGAGAACTTTGCGTGTCGCACAATGCTGAGTGAGACAACCCTTAACGGGGGGTGGCTTCTATTTTCTATCAATAATGGTGCTTGTCAAGAGCTTGTGTTTTCCGCACCCACCCCTGTTGGAAAACATATTATGCAATAGTTGATTTGCGACTTTTTGGCTAGCTTGAGTCACACAAAAACAAAAAGCTACAAGTGACAACCCACATCTCATGATATGGCTTGCCATTCGTAGCTTTAGCGAAGAATAGTGGAGCTGATACAAAATAATTTACACCCGTTCGTGCAAGAGATTCAACATTGGCAGAATATCATCGGTCACAGATTCACGCAAGAGAACTGGCACAATCAAGCTGATAGAGAGAGTTATAACCCAGCGGTTACAGCACTCAGACTAGGCAGTCTTTGCATCAGTTCGCAAACACTCAGCCCAGTTCAGATGATTTAGACCGATTGAACATAAAGTCGGTTGAAGTAGCTACAGATCATTACGGCAGTCAATACCGCTTGTTCCGCTGCCTCCTGAGTAACGGGTGGTGGGCTTGTGGAACCATGACGATCGGAATGACCTTCCCATACTAACTGGGCAGCTCGTCTAACCATT
>JBDTES010000031.1:0-39164 GCA_039922435.1 Saccharimonadales bacterium (SeqCode) | reverse complement strand
CCACTTCAATCTACATTTAAAAGAATGTGAGTTTAGGTATAATATGCGACATGAAGATATGTATCACAAACTACTCGAAATACTACGAAAGGATGCTCAGAGCTAGGCTAAACTAGTCTTGAACCATAATTAATTACATAAGTCGTACGGATATAAAAGAGGGGTAGATTGTTGGTAGAACTCAGATTGAGCTCAAGAGTAAGTACCAATAAATCACAATACTGCACTACAGTGTACAATATGCTTATGTATACAAACAAAAAATAAAAGGGGAATAAAAAATGTTATCAATGTTCGCCGACTTCTACGCCAACCCAATAAATTTGCCAAGTGACACTAGCTCAACACCCAATATATCAACAGTCGCTATCGTTACTTGGTTTGTCTTGATATTATTACTCGTAATGTTATGCTGCGTTTATCTAGCTAATATTAATCTCAAGCTTAAGGCTGTTTTAGAAAACACCAACTTTAAGGATAATAATAGCCAACTTAAAGATTCATCCGACAAGACTGCCTTAAAATAATTAACTTTAAGATCAAAGGATATAAAGGGAGGTAGATTATGGTTAGTAACGAAATGTTGATTGATGGGTTTGGGCGAGTTCGGGATGGAATTCAGGCGGCTGTCGATAGTCTAAGTGTAGAAAATCTTAGTTTTCGGCCGGAGGCTAAAGCCAATTCTATCGCTTGGCTAGCCTGGCATTCGGCTAGGACGCAGGACAGCCAAATCTCGGCGGCCGCTGGCACCGACCAAGTTTGGCTAAGCGGTGGCTGGTACGACAAGTTCGGATTACCATTTGATAAAAAGGCGACTGGCTACGGCCAAACTAGCAACGAAGTAGCCGCCGTTAAAGTCAGCGCCGAGTTGCTGACAGCCTATTACGACGCTGTCTATGACGCGACGATAGCTTATTTAAAACAGCTCAAAGATGCAGACTTTGCTAAGGTAGTCGATCAAAGCTGGGATCCACCAGTTACTCTAGCTGTCCGGCTAGTTAGCGTGCTATCCGACACCCTGCAACACGCCGGCCAGGCCGCCTACATTCGCGGCCTGTTATAGCCATCCCATTACCTAGAACCGAACGGGGATAAAAAGTTGACGGCCTGTCGACAGAATCGCAGTTCGGACTGGGCCAATCCAAAATAGCAGTATTTGAAGGCTAGCAAGTACAACTTATGGTAGCGTATAATCCTACACATGAACAATGAGCTAGATAAAAAAATAACTCAACTTCAGCAAAGTATAGAGAGTTATCTAACTCGCCAAGAGATTAGGTTGAAACGCAGAGGTAAGTTATTGGATAATTTCGAAAAGTGGGCGCGTAAAGTCTCCGATAAAACCGGTATTCCCCTCGACAACTTATAGACAGTCAGATAAAGTCTAAGCCTTACTAATAATTCATAAATATCATTTGAACATAGACGGGGTACTACTAGTTAAAATAAAGCCGACCGAGTGAGATAATCTAAAGACTTACGCAATTGATTTAGCTAGGCATTCTTATGGTAACGATGATGACTTATTTGGAGTAGAGCGTACTGCCCTGTAAGACCATGACACACTCAAGGATTTTGTACTTGTTGGTCTAGTAAAGAACCCCAACCAGCCAAGAAGCTTCAATACCAAAAGCTTGCTTATATAATAAATTATATAAGTCGGCCGGATATAAAAGTGGAGTAGTTTACTGGCAGATCCAAGCAATAACTGTTCATTAGTAGCCGGCAAGTGTAAGCCGGCCAACGCTCCATCTAAAACGCTTATCATTGCTACCTGTTGCATATCGAATTATAGTACGGCTATGAATTATCTAGATAATCCTGGTAATAATGTGGTTCTCCGGGATATGCAACTGAGGAAACTTGATACATACAAAGTCTATCTACCTATGTTTAGGCCAAATTTACCTGAACCATCAGATCGGGTGGTTGCCAGTATTAACGCGATAATTCCAACCCTAATCGGAGCTTCGCGGGCCCGCGAGATAGCAGGATCGCATCGTAACTTTAGAGTCGGAGCGGCAGCCTTAGTTCAGTATCAACAGGGCCATGTATTTGCTCATCAATTTGTTCACGGGGCTAATATTAAGCCAGTTCAAGGTCTGGAGGAGATTAATATCCATGCCGAGCACTCGATACTATCTAAATGTGAAGTCGAGCGGGAGCCTAGCGAGACCGCTAGTATAATTACACTGGCGGTAGTTGGCGATATTCAACCAGACCAGCAATCGGGTCAGGCAACTACGACATTACATCCGTGCGGCGTTTGCCGGGAGCAATTCGAAGACCCAGCGTGTCCTGTCGACGAAGAAACTTTGATAGTAACCGCTAACCCAGAACTAACTACGATTGAAGCATTTTGTCTCGACGGTTTACGAAGACTACATCAGAGTAACGATCCCAGTGGGATTCTCACCGTTCAGTTCGACCACCCATTAAGAATACTAGAGCTACCAGACTGGTATATGGAAGGGCAGCAACGCGGAGTCGTGGCCCCACCGTTTAATGATACGCCAGAGGAAATTGCAGACGAGAAAGAGTTTAATATCAGACTCATACTACCACTACTAACCTCTAGGCTAGAAATACTGAACGAAAGGGCCACAATCTAATAGAGCCTAGGGGTATATCAAACGAATTATCCTCAAACAGATGAGTAAGGTGTAATTTAGGAAGATTATATATTGTAAGTTATATAAATTTTACGGATATATTTGCTCATATAACTACTAGCAATTTAGGGGTAAATCGACTATAATTACAGATGAAATAACGCGTAGCTCGGTACGAGGTAGAGGTATGCTCTCTAGTAAAGAACCGCGTTTACGATCAAGCAGCAACTATTGATCGGTCTTTTGCAGGCCATGTGCGGCCCAAAAACTTATAACCAAATTAAAACAAATCAGATCGCAAAAAGGCTATTAATCTGGCCAAAAAATGCGGTAGAAACAAGAGGAAAATACATGAACATATTGCTAATTGTCGGCGCCGCCATTGGAACGCTCGGTATTTTGCCGTACATCACGGCAGTTCGCCGTGGCCAAACTAGACCGAGGCTAGTTACTTGGTCGGTCTGGACAGTTCTAGCTACTATTATGGCGATAGCCTCGTTTCGAGACGGCCAAACAGCTAGTGCTATATTAGCACTGGAAGGCGTCATCGGTTGTGGTGCGGTAGCTATAATGGGTATCCGCTACGGCAATCTAAAAATCGACAAAATCGATATTATAAGTATGATTGGGGCCGGACTCGGGCTAATCTCTCTAACCGTTATCCATCAACCGATGGTTACGATACTTATTACAATTACTATCGACGGGGTTGCCTTTGTACCAACCTTTATCCATGGCTGGACTAGACCTAGCGAAGAGACAGCCATCAGCTATACCTGCGGTGCTATTGCGGCTGGACTATCATTAATTGTCGCCTTAGCGCCAGGTGGCTCAATGACTGGAGCTCTATATCCATTATATTCGACGGTTGCTAATGGCCTAATGGTGTCACTGGTGCTGCTGTCTCGCACCGACTGGCGGCAATACCTCGCCCGAATATTTAGCTCAGAAATCAGTGACTCAACCGAATCCCTCTAAGACTTCTGGCTCGTTAATATTCGAACACCAAAGACTCGACTATAATAAATATAAATCGTCCAGATATAAGACGAGAGTAGTTTATAGTTAAAAACACTCCAATCTAACAAAGTTGGCAGGGCGATAACCTAGAATTCTGGTAGTGTTATATCTTTGCTAAGAGCAAACTCGGCCAACCTTTGTTCTAACCTAGGTAGCGCTGGCTCGTGTAACCCCACGCGATCCATATCTCTAGGCTTATCGATCGGATTAAACTCAAATCTTCTATTAGGTGCATAAAACCAAAAACTGATGGCTAATTCTGGTGGGATTGACTCACCAGTTAATACAGTCGTTTCTAAACTAGCTAGGTTCCCAGTTGTCGAAAGTAGCGTAGTCCCAGCATTGCTTAATTTTTCCCCAAAAGAACCGTTAAAGACCTTAGATCCCTGCCAATCACTAAAATTCCAACCCTGAAAGGTTTGTGCTATCGATTTATCAGGTAACGTCCGGTGCGGAGGCTTTTCAATATGTGGACCGTGTTTTTCGGTGATAGAGAAGCTGCCGATGTCGCCCCGGCTGACCAGTGTCTGGGCGATAAAATGTGACATCTCAGAGATTCTTGCAAATCTAGCTTCAGCAGTCATATCTTGAGTCCCAGCCTCAGTGATAGCTAACCGTGCCTGGCCTGGTTGGTATTCTTCGACGCCGGACGCACTAGGTATCCGATCAGCCTGATTGTTATCTTTATATTCGCTCACAAATTCATATGATACTCTGTATAATTATTCCGTCAACGGCTATCTAATAGGGTTGGCATAGTACTCGAAAATCTTTAGCCTAACTACAGATTGAGTTTTACTTTTTGGCTAGGGTGATAAAGGGCATAGCGCCGTCGGTGGTTATAGTGTCGCCGCCACCGCTTTTAGAATGGTAACCGGTCGAAAAGTTCTTGACTACTTTGACGCTAGATTGCTTATTAGATTTGGTAATAGAGCTCACTACGAAGTCGCGCTCAATATCAGTATCGGCCTCGAGCTTGTGGGTAACTTGAAAGGTAAATAGCGAAAAGCCAACGCCTTTATCGTAAGTTGCCGCGCCCAAAAAGTCGCACTTAAAGCCGCCCGGCAGCAACCAGCCTTTGGGCGTTTTCCAAAACCTGACATGGTGTCTTTTAGAAGTTCCACCCAACGCTTTTTGAAAAGCCAGCATCTGCTTATTATCAAATAGAAATAGCGAGCTAACTGGTGCACTAGGATAGCTTTGCCCTAGTACCGTGGCCTTCATAGTTTTAATCGTTGACCGGACAGTCAGTTTGTCAGCCTCGACCCAGCCAGCTGCCAGCATAGCATTTTCTAACTGCTTGGCACTGCCGATTACGGCTAGATTGACCGGATCAGCTAAAATACCTTCACCGGTCGTCGATCGACCGATGTAATAATTTGGCAAATATATCCAGGTTAATATTCTATGCAGGCGAGGCAGTGCCAAATAAGCTGTAACTAACCACAGCGCAAGGATACCCAAAACTAGGTTGCGGTCAATAAAAGTAAAATGTAGCAGGTATTGATACAACAAAATGCCAACGATAAGAATGCTAACAAAAATTATAATTCGTTTCAGCACCAAAACAGTATCGAGTAACCTTTTAAATCGGTTCATTCATTCTTTAGCATACCACGGGCCCAAGGGGCATTAGTATTTATTCCTTATATAAGTCGTAAGGATATATTGGGGAAGCACAATAGTTGTAGACCTAAGGCTAAGGGCAATTGGCTTGTCCTTAGCCAATCAAGACTATTATGGCTAAGCTTCGGAGCGGGAAAAGATTATCTAAGCTTGGCGACGGCCGGGTTGACTGGGCTATACTTGTAGGCTCGGAATAGGGCGGTTGGACTCTGGGCCGAAGGATCAGAAGTATAGTAATTCTTATAGACCCAGACTGTTCGGCCTTCTGGTGTAACCTCGATAGCTCGGCCGCCCATAGCATCACAGACCAGTGTGTTACCGTTTGGCAAACGATCGGCACTACCCATGTATTTCGAAAAGAACTTATTCTGACCAGTTGGGGCGTACTGCCAAACAAGTGTAGCTGGCATAAAAGATCCATCAGAATCTAATTGGTAACTACCATCGGAGTTCTCGGGCAAAGCCAGTTCTAACACCGAACTGTAATCTTGATTGGTTTGCTCTTGGCCATTATTAAACACCAATACATCACCATTGCCCTGCAACTTATCGTCCTGTATCCAATGAGTATCATGTTGCAAATAAAATGCACGGTTGATCTCGGCACCGTGGCCATAAGCCTCTGGATTGCCATAGCGATACAGCAAATCACCACCGTGGCCATATCTGCCACCCTGCGAAGTTGCGGCTTCGGCCGTAGTAGTACTGTGGTCAACGACCCAGACTTCGTTAAATTCGCGGGCGCTAATCATCACCTGATCAGTTGCAGCATTGTAATCGACGGCGTTAACATGTAGCCAGTCGGGCATAGTGACATATTTGTAATAATTAGCGTCAATCCGACGTGGATAGTCAGATGACAGACCATAGTTTGGAGCAGCCGCATCATAGCCTTGGACTAAGTGATCAAAAGCATTCCACTGCCAAACAATTCTACTAGTAGCTGGATCAATTTCTATAATATCGTTACTCCAAGTCCCGCCAAACTCACTATCGATATGAGATGGGTCAACCCCGGCCGCTAAAGCATCAGCCGTCGATACTTTTACCCAAGCACTAGTTAAGATGTGGCCGTTAGGCATCATCATGGCGTCATGGTGCAACAAATGCTGATCTGATGAATACTGGTAATCCCAAGCTATCGAACCATTCCAGTTTAGTATCTGGATGCCACCACCTTGGCCGCCCATATCAAAAGCGGTATTCTTAGTATCATAAGTACGAAGCAGCTGACCATTTGGTAACAACTTGGTGTCAAGTCCTGCCATATGGCCCGTCGTCCAGGTGTGAACTGTCTTGCCACTATTATTAACCAAATAAATATTAGTACTGTTATTTGGGGCAATTAGCGTATACCCCGGCTGGGTAAAAGCCTTATTAAACTTCTTAAGCGGTTCTGGTTGATTAAAGTGCTGGTAGGCAAAGACGCTAGGCGTACCAATAAGTACTAGGATAGCAAGCGCTCCGGTCAGCAATTTAAGTTTTGAACTGTTACTAATTAACTTTGAGTGACGAATTGATTTAAACATAATTTACAGTATATCAAAAAGAAGCTTAAAAGTATCCTAAAGTATCACTCTGATACATGTATTATCGTTCTAGCCCAGCGAGGCATATTTTGACTGAACTCAAGCAAAAGCGTATTGTCGAAGTAGGATTTTTGTAATAAAAGGAACTATATGGATATACGCCTTGACGGTAAACGGGCACTTGTAACAGGGGGTAATTCTGGTATTGGCGAGGCTATCGCTAGGCAACTATCGTTGGCCGGCGCCCGAGTAGCCATCAATTACGTGTCCCATCCAGAAATGGCTGACAAAATTGTTAACGACATCCAAAGTAGCGGCGGTGAGGCTATAGCTATCGATGCCGACATCTCCAATACGGCATCGGTTGAGGCAATGTTCCAGAAAATGGATGAGACGTGGGGTGGTATCGATATTCTAATCAACAATGCTGGCGTAGATGGGGCCGAGAGCCACGGCTGGGATATGGCAGTTGAAGAATTCCAAAAAGTTATCCATATCAACCTGCTCGGTAACTTTTACTGCGCCCGCCAGGCTTTAAAACGGATGGTAACCCAGAAGTCTGGAGTGGTTCTCAGTACCTCCAGTGTCCACGAGGTAATTGCCTGGACCGGACACAGCGCCTACACCGCCTCAAAAGCCGGTATTGGTATGCTAACTAAGACTCTAGCCCAAGAAGCCGCCCCATTCGGTGTCCGAGTACTATCACTAGCTCCTGGGGCAGTCAAAACACCAATTAATGAAAACGTTTGGGGTAATCAAGCTGGGCTTAAGGACTTACTCGAAAAGATTCCACTGGGCAGAATCGGCCAGCCCGAAGAAATCGCCCGCATGGCCGTGGTCTTAGTATCGGATGTGGCTAGTTATGTAACAGGACGAACTATCTTTGTAGATGGTGGTATGACCGACTACCCAGACTTCGCCCACGGAGGCTAAAATGATTAATCGATTAACTAAAGAAGTGACTAACAAACAAATTAAAGCCCAATTAATTAGCCGTACGACTAGCGGCCAAAGTGTATATTATTTATGAGCTGGCAAGAAATCGTTTTAGCAGTCGGCCAAGTGGTGTTTATCTTGGCTCTACTGCCATCGATACTCACAAAAGATAAGCCTGAAATATGGACCAGCATTCTGACTGGCACGGTAGCGCTTAGTATATCTATAACTTATTCGACGTTATCACTCAAGGCAGCGGCTATCTCGGCCTTCTTTAATTTTGTAGCCTGGGGAATTTTGGCTTTCCAGAAATTGCACCAAATTAAAGCTCAAAAACTTAAGAAAGCCGCTAGATCTGGTGCCAATTAGGTCATTCTAAGTCGGTTACGGTTCGGGTTATTTAGCCACGCAGATTGCGACGGGGTAGGGCATTCTGAGCTCGTACTAACGTCCGACGAATTGGCCGAGCTATCAAATTGCCCAGCGTCGCACCAGCCGCAATCGCAAGAGCTATCAGTAGAGCAGTTAGCAGTAAGCTAGATCCGGAGCCAACCTGAATATTGGTGTCGGTATTACCAATAATGAGCACCATTAAGCCATTAAACAGGGTAAGCCCTGGCACTAACGGGATAATACCGGCTGTAATCATAATAGTCGATGGAGTCCGCAGCAGCCTAGAAAGTAACGTAGCAACTCCACCAACTACAGTCGCCGCTATAAAGCTAGAAACTACTGACGAAAAGTTCGCCGAAGCCAGTACAAAAACTCCCCAGCTAGCGGCCCCAATCAGACCAGCCAAGATAATACCCTTCAGCCGAGCATGGACGCTGAGGGCGTAGCCGGCGGCAATCATAATCGCCCCGACATATTGCCAGCTCAGGGTATTTAAGAGCGGGGCATTAGTATTTACAACCATATGTACGCCAATATGCTTGGCCACAAAAAGCCCTAGGGCAATCCCAACAATAATACCGGCCGTCATCATAACTATTCGCAGTATCCGGGCCATGGCGGTAACGTAATACTCGTCGATAGCGTCCTCGACTGCTCCAACAATCGCCAGGCCAGAAACCAACATAACAATGCCGCCGATAATTATTAGATTCGGGTTTAACCCAGCTAGCTGACTAACACCGTGATTACCAAGCCACGTTAGAGTGGCTGCCACGATGGTTGAGATAGTAGCTGCCACAACCTGCACAAAAAATGTCGGCATCTGCCTGGCAGCCAACTTAACTAGCACGTACGAAATAAAACCACCAACTATAAAAGTGGCGGCAATAATGAGTAGTGAACCAGAAAGCAGGGCACCAACCCCAGCACTAATCGCGCCATTACCGACAGTTACTAGCCAAAGTGGCCGCTGCTTGGGGTTATCTAGTACATCTTCAAGCTGTTTCTCGGCCTGCTCGAGTGACAGCTTACCGGCGTGAATATCATGCGATATTTCTTCGAGCGATTGGATAGTCGAACTATTAACCGACCTAGCTACCGAAGTCCGGATTAGCGTTAGAGGCTCCCGATCGTTACCACGGTACTGCGAAAACATCATGACGGTCGAGCTAATATCTATTGAGACCTTCCGCTTGCAGTAGCGACCGGTAATATCAAGTGCCGTACCGACAACATCACTAACTGGGACGCCCATCGACAGCAAATAATCAGCTACCGTCATTGCCAGCCTTAAGGCTCGCATATTCGGCGTAATAGTCTCACCATAACGTTCGGCTAAAAGTTCATCCGGAGTTTCGTCTGGATCAGTAATCTCACGCAGGAACGAACCAATATTATTGAATAATTTCATTCTCCGAATCATACCATTTCTACCACCTAACTAGAAGGTGCTTGAGGTTACATAGCCGGGCTAAGCCTAGCTGAGGTATAATTAAACTAAGAAGCGAGGACTAACCTAATACTACGTAGATTTGAGCATAACCAGCTATTCACCGAGAAGGAAAGTTGGATGCTGTTTCGACTGGCCGCCTACGGCGAAGCTGTCGGCTGGACACTGCTGATTGCTGGCATTATCGCCGAGCGCTATATTGTGCCGGGCAACCATGTACCGGTGCTATTCGTCGGCCAAATTCACGGTACGCTATTTTTTGGCTACATGCTGGCATCTATGGGTCTATACCCAACTCTCAGATGGCCGCGCTGGCAGGCAATTGTCGCTCTTATGGCCAGCGTGCCACCTTATGGTTCGCTAATTTTTGAACAATGGGCCAGCCGCCGCCGCAATGCTGATGAATTCAAGACATTCCAACGGTGCATTTGGCTACTTCAGTTTGAAAAATTAAATCTACACTAGATTTCAGACACTATAGCGGCGTGCAACTTCAGGCCAATTGACAACATTCCACCAAGCTTTAACGTAGTCACCACGCTTGTAGGTATAATCCAGATAATAAGCGTGCTCCCAAACATCGAGACCCAAAATTGGTTCAGGCCCGCCGCTCATAAGTGATGAATCCTGGTTAGGAGAAGTCGAAACCGATAGATCTGGCATTAGCCAGGCCCAGCCACTGCCAAACACACTTAGGGCCTTAGCACTAAACTCATCGGTAAATTTCTGAAAATCACCATACTTGGCATTTAAATCATCAGCCAATTTGCCACTTGGCGTACCGCCGCCATCCGGTGACATCCATAGCCAGAACTGACTATGATTATAGTGTCCACCACCGTGATTACGAACGGCTGTCCGAATAGCTTCTGGCACACTGTCTAGATCTTTAAGTAATTCTGTAATGGACTTGTCTTGTAACTGTGGAGCAGTTTCGAGCGCCGCATTCAGCTTGTCAACGTAGCTCTGATGATGACGATCGTGATGGAGCTCCATAATATCCTTGCTAATATATTTGCCAAGGCCATCATAGTTATAATCTAAATCTGGTAGTGTAAACATGTTTTTCTCCTTTATCTAAGATAAATACTTACTATATTAAGTATAGCACTATATTAATAACTCTAGTGGTTAATAGTTAACTCTAATTTTGAAGATGCCGAGTGGCCCCTACGGTAATCTCTTAAAATATCTTCTAATTACTGCCAATAAATACCTAGAGTCCCAGAGATTAATCATCGAGTTTAAATCGGCCCTCTTTTTTGATAGAGCCGCGTTTCGGCAAAGAGAAGTAAAAGCTAGACCCCTTATTCTCAACACTCTTAAACCAAATTTCACCCTCTAAGCTATCAACCACCGTCTTGGTTAAATATAGTCCAAGCCCAGTACCACTAGTTTCCTCAACTATAGCATTACTAGCTCGAAAGAATTTCCCGAAGACGTACTCCTGAGCCGCAAAAGGAATACCATAGCCATTATCTTTGACTTGAAAGACTATATCGTTTTCGGTTTGCTTGAGTGACACAATTATCCGGCCACCGTTTGGGGTGTACTTGATAGCATTAGATAGCAAGTTAGCATAGACCTCTTTAACTAGTAGAGTATCAGTTTGAATTTCGGGGACGTCTTCGTCGATATGGCTAACCAACTTTTGTTGCTTGGCTTCAACTGCCGGGCGGACTTCGTCAAGCATTTCTCGTAATGCCTCAGGCAAATTAGTTTTTTGTAAACGCACCGCTATACCGCCAGCTTCGATACGAGTAATATTTAATAAAGTACTAATAAGCTCATTCATTCGATCAACCGATCCCAAGATAATCTTAATAAACTCTTTCTGCTGCAGGTTGACCTCGCCAGCCAGACCATCCTCTAGCATCCGGGTATATATATTTATGGCCGACAGGGGAGTCCGCAGCTGGTGTGAGGCTACCGAAATAAAATCAGATTTCATTTTATCGCTCTCTATTTCTAGAGTCAGATCTCTAAATATTGATATCGCACCAATCGGACTGCCTTGGAACAAAATCGGTGATACCGTTACCTGAACAGGTAATATGCTACCATCCTGACGTATATAATTCGTTCGTTGGTGTACGGTCTTACCAAACAGGAACACTTTAGCCACCGGCCGATCGGCGGTGCGGATATTTGTACCATCATCGTGGGCTGCCTGAATTGTAGTCGTGAAATGCTTATGAATAACGTCCTCTTTTTTATAACCGAGCATATCGAGGCCAGCCTTGTTAATTCGATTAATTTGGCCATGCTCATCTACTGCGATAACCCCCTCACCAATACTTGCCAATAACGCCTCCAAACGAGCTTTATCGCGTGTCTCGCCCCTGGCAACAATTAGATCATACTTGCCCATGAGGTGTGGTGATGGTGATGATTCGGTCATAACTCTTATTTACTCTCCGGCCTAGTACCGTGAGCTAACTCCTTTAGTTCAGATATATACTTATCAACAATTTTCTCATCATCGCTAAGCAAATTCATAGCAAGTCTAATCCAGTCAATCAGCACCTTTAAGTCCTTCTTCTTAAGTTGCTCCGGTCGCTTACGTAAGTGATTCTTAATTTGACGCTCGACAAAGCGGTTGGCGGCCGGGCCAAGATATTCGTAGGTCACTCTCACCACCTCGTCATACAACTTCACTGATTTAATCGGTAGCATTACGGCTAGACCTCTTCAATCTTTTGTAACGTTTTTGCGCCACGTGCTATTAGTATGTAGCCAACCGACAACAGTACTAAAAGTAGATAGGCAATAATAAATACAACTTCGACCGATAGATCGTGTAAATGAACTGCAAACGCCGAAAAGTATTGCAAAACTACTTGCAATATAATCGTCGCGGCTACACCTAGAAATAGTAACCGCCAACTTCGGCGGTAAACTATGCCAACCACATTTTTTTGATAAAGATACAACCCATAAGTCGCCATAACCCCGACGCACCACATAAAAACATACGGAACAGCCAGAGTAGTTAACACTAATGAGCCATGCAAATGATAAACACCACCCAAATCACTAACAGTCGATAATAAATAGCCGTAACCAGAACTTAGTAAAATCAGACTCAGCACTAGGCCATTTATCACCCAAAAACTAGGCCGCAGCTTAGTTAAGCCATTAAGACCGCGGACACCCAGACCAATTAAAATAAAGCCAGCTAACGGTAGGGCTAGGTTCAGGTAATTACTCACGATAACACCAACCGGCACCATGCTTGGATGGCTATTACTAAAGAAAATAAACAAATTATTTACGATTGAAGAAACTGGTAGCCATAAGGCTAGTAGTAGGACTCCATTAGCCAACCTATTTATTTGCTTGCCATCATTACTCCTCTTAATAATTGAGCTATAAGATTTAAGCCTAGCAAACCCATAAAAGCCAGCTAGCCATATTAAAGCGTAAGGGATGAATATCGTTACATCAAGCAGCCTGAGTCCATATAGGCTAATATTGTAGACGTTCAATGTAGAATTCGAAGAAGGTATAAAAAATACGGTCGCTCCGTAAACGACAACCAACAGCAAATACAAATAGAATATCTTTGATTTCAGTCTCAACGCATGTCCTGAAGCATATTTATGATTCCTCGGCTTAATTATACAACTATCTCTATCTTGAGATGTTAGAAAATTCACTGAATACGCCCCGAGAGTTAATAAAATTACTATTTTTCTAAGCAGTAATATTTCTAACTTGAGTCTAGGGGGCACCTCGTTCATACTATCCTAAGTAGAATCAATATTCGGGAGAAATTAATGACCAAAGATTTAAGCCACGTAAATGTCTTGATTGTTGAAGACGAAACCGCTCTCAACCAGGCTTATACCACTATTTTAAAATCTAGAAATATCAAAGTCGAGAGTAGCTATAACGGCCTCGAGGCCTTAGAAAAGGTAGCCGATCATCGGCCCGACGTCATATTACTGGATCTTCGGATGCCCAAAATGAACGGCCTAGAATTTCTAAAAGAGTTCAGTAAAACTAAACAAGCATCTCAGACCAAAGTCATAATATTCAGTAACTATGATGAGCAAAAAGAAATCGACGAGGCCTTCAGTCTTGGCGCTAATCGCTACATGCTTAAAAGCTGGACGTCACCATCTGAACTAATTAAATTAATCGAGAGTAGTTTATAACTTTAGGGCGTCAAACTCTTCACTACCAATCGTTTCAATAAGTTTTGGTAGATTAATAACGTAGCTACCATTTTTATAATCTAGAGCGTTGTTTTTCTTCAGCTTGGAAGTCTCAATCGCCACTGTTTCGCGGGTCAGCCCAATCATACTGGCAATCTGACTATGAGTTAGCGAAAACGGAATCGCATATAATTTATCCTTACCGGCTTGCAATACTCCAAAGCGGAGCACTAAATAATGGAATAATTTGATGAGCTTCTCGCGGGAATGAGAGTGTTCAAGGGCATGGATATGAATGGTCGTACCAATAAAACTACTCACAAAACGATCCAGCATCTCGTTAGTTAACTGGCGATTAGTCTTAATCGCACTCATCAAATCATCACGTCGGACCGCTAACAGCTCGACGTCGGTAAAAGCTTGATAATAATATAGTGCTACTGGCGAATGATTAAATAACCATTCCACTGGCAGCACGTCACCGGCCTCAAAAAAGCCAATAATCTGTTCCTCACCGTTGGCATTAATAGTATACGACGATACATAGCCACTATTGACGCAGTAAGCCGAGGCTGGGACCTCTCCCTGAAAAAGTATATTAGCCTGAGCGCTAAAGACGCGTTTAGATGTCTGACATATATCAGGCATCATCTTGGGCAAAAGTCTCTCCGAACTCAGCATACTTTCATTATCTCACACTTCGATTAAGTAAACAGGTGGCCGTCATAAAACTCCGTAATAATAAATTCGCTCGCCAGAGCTAAGTGAAGGTGGCGAGCGACATCTTGGTATTAGTAAACTCAGGTTAAGGCTTCAGCCTTTTCAGTCCCATTGTTGCTTAAACTGGCGCAACCGACGGGCCTGAAGTTTCTCTACCTTAAATCGCCAGTCATCGGTAAGGTTGTCAAAATCAAGCTTTTTGAAATCTTTTAGCGATGTTGGTTGACTAAGCACATGTAAGCGTTTCATATCCCATTAAACTCCTTTATATTTACCCTATATATCTTTCCCTCGTACGGTTTATTCGTACCCATATCTATCATAAGTGGTTTAAATCAGCTTATCAGCGAAATTTCTAACTCACTAAGCCTCGCAATAAACCGCTTGTTTTAAGAGGCTAACTGTGGTAGTATTAGCCCTACTAGAATAAGCTGCTTAAGAGAAGTCCTTTAAAGATCATCGGTTCTAGCAAATTAATAAGTAAGTAATCGGTTCGACATGAGGAGCAGCTAATCCGACGTGAAAGCGTTGGACTTACCTCGAGACCAAGAAGAAGAGGTAAGTATAAAATGGCAACTAAATTATTTGTTGGCAGCCTGCCATGGGCAGTTGACGATTCTGCACTAGAAGACCTATTTAAGGAATTCGGTACAGTAGCAAGCGCTAAGGTCATCGTTGACCGCGACACCAACCGTTCACGCGGCTATGGTTTCGTCGAATTCGAAGACGACGCTGCTGCTAAAGCAGCTATCGACAAGCTGAACGGCACCGACATGCAGGGCCGTGCTATCGTTGTAAACGAAGCTCGCCCTCAAGAAGACCGTCCTCGCCGTGATTTCAACGGTGGTGGTAACGGTGGTGGTAACCGCGACAACTTCCGCCGCGACCGCTACTAATATCGCTTAGTGTGATATTAGTTAAAACTACTCCGAGCAATCGGAGTAGTTTTTAATTAATCTAATTTATCTAAGCCAAACGTTGCAAGCGCCGCGCCAGTGCCGCCGTCGAGAAACTCTTTTCGTACAACTTCCGGCCAGCTAATGCCACAGCCATGAGTTCTGACGGATGACCACTGGCCCAGCTAATAGTTTTGGCTAGTGCCACTGCATCAGCCAGGGGCACAATCAAGGCAGTCTGCTTATCAGTAAAATATTCTCGGTTAGCTAAGCTATCACCAATTACTAGCGGGACAGCGCTGGCCGTTGATTGATAGGTTTTGTTAGTAACTACTCGCTCGGCTAACGGTGTATTACCGAAAGGTCCACCCAAAGCCAAGTTGCAGGATTTCAAAGTACCAGGAATCTCTTGGAGCGATAAATGTCTAAAGTACTGAATATTAGCACCTCTCGACTGGGCCGATTTAACCGCTCGGTGCATGCCGCTCGGGTTGCCAGCAATCAAGAATTCAATCTCCGTATTATCTTTAAGTAGCTCGGCGGCAGCCAGAATAGTATCTACTCCGTAGAGCGGTAGCATGGTAGCACCGTAATAAAACACTCTAAATTTTTCAGTTGGCACAATAGAAACTGGTTTGAATAACTTTTCGTCAGCCCCCACCGGCACTACCAAGTACTTACGAAGGTTAGTGTGATTGACGCGGGCCGATAATTCAGCGTGCGGTGTCGTATCGGCCAAGATAACTTCGCAGCGCCACAACCATAGCCGATAAAACGGCCGGCTTAGTCGGGCCAACAGACGGTTAATTATCATCACAAAAGTATGGCGTTGATACTCACTGGCAGCATAAAAAACCGGCACCACAAACTCATCAAAATAAACCGGCTTTCCCCAAGCAATCAAAAGTATAAATGGTAATATCTCCTGACCACGATATGTCAGCAAATAGGCATCAGGCTGTTGCTGACGGCGAGCCTGCCAAACCTTATAAATTACCTCGGCATAGCGCCAAATACCTCGATAACGGTTTTTAACGACTACAGTTTTAACACCAGGCACTAACTTTAAGGCAGCTCGCAGTGTCTGAGCCCGGACAAAGTCGGGGTTACGATAGCAGGTTATGACAGCAATTTTCATAGTAAGCTAGCTACGACTATAGCACATCAGCCATAACCTCGTAGTGTTAAACTTAAATGGTGATAATAACTAAGATAATGGCCCTAAGTTAACCGAGTGCCAATATGAACATCGTCGATATTCTAATTATTTTACTCCTTATCAGCTCCATGGTGCGGGGCAGCCAAATCGGCATGATTCGCCAAGCTGGCTCAACTATCGGCTTTATTGGCGGATTATTCCTAGGTAGCTTCATTAGTAGTCACACTATTACATCTGGCCACGTATCGGCCGCGGCTTCATTAATCGGTATAATCATCGTGCTAATAATTAGCTTTGGCTTGCTATCGGTCGGGGAATATATCGGTATTAAGCTCAAGACCAGGCTTATGCGCCACCGTATAGATGTTCTCGACGGCGGCCTAGGTGCCGTTATGGGCGTAGCTACATTACTACTCGGCCTCTGGTTAATTGCCGCCATGGTTGTACTCAGTCCGCAGCTCGGCTTGCAGTCTGTTGTTAAACAATCACGTATCATTAATTCACTAAACCGATCCTTGCCACCTGTCACCAAATTCTTTGGTGTTTTAAATAGGTTAATCGACCCCAACGGGTTTCCTCAAGTATTTAGTGGCCTCGAGCCCAGCCCCAAACACGTCGAACTGCCACCACTCGGCGAGCTAAAGGCGGCCGTACTAGCCGACCAAGCATCGGTCGTCAAGATCGAGGGAACCGGCTGCGGTGGTATTGTCGAAGGTTCTGGCTTTGTCTATGCCAAAAACCGCGTCGTCACTAACGCCCACGTCGTCGCTGGAGTAAGACACCCCCAAATTTGGGACAAAAACGGTATTCACGACACCCGAGTCGTCTGGTTTGACTCTAAATTAGACCTAGCCGTTCTCGAGGTATCACAGCTGGCCGGCAAGCCACTAACAATCAACCAAGCCACTCAACCTACCGGCACTCCGGCCGCAGTCGTTGGCTATCCAGGTGGTGGCGATTTCACAGCTCAGCCAGCTAGCGTACTGGATCATTTTCTGGCTTCGGGCCGCGATATATATGATCAAGGCCGAACTGAACGTCAAATTTATTCAGTCCAATCCAAAGTCGTGCCCGGCAACTCTGGCGGCCCGTTAATCGCTAAGGACGGTAGTGTTCTGGGAGTTGTTTTTGCTACTTCAACAACCTATAATGACGTTGGATACGTCTTAACGTCGAAGCAGGTGAGTCAGACACTCGACCAAGCAGTGAGTGCTAACAAGACCGTGCCCACCAGCTCTTGTAGTGAATAAATATATGGATAAAAGACCCAAAACTAAGCAACCAGCTAAAAAGCCAGCTCTGCAGTGGCTGATTAAAGCCCTACCTTGGATTCTAATCGTTTGTGGCATCGTCGGCATCCTAGCTTCTCTAATGATCACCCAGGAAAAGTTCGATCTAGCCGCTAACCCTCACTACCAGCCAGCCTGTGATTTAAACCCGATTGTTAGTTGTGGCTCAGTTATGCAAAGCCCTCAGGCTAATGCCTTTGGTTTTACGAACCCCTATATTGGCCTAATTGGTTTCCCAATAGTCCTAACTATTGGCGTAGCCATGCTGGCTGGGGCTAAGTTTAAGCGTTGGTTCTGGGTGGGATTACAGATTGGATTGTCACTTGGACTGGTCTTTGCTTATTGGCTCCTATATGAGAGCGTATATAGCATTAATGCACTTTGTCCATATTGCCTTAGCGTTGACGTAGTCCTAACAATCGCAGTCTGGTATACCACACTGTATAACTTCCGTCAGGGCCACCTAAAAGTCCGTGCCTCCTGTCAAAAAGCAGTCGACTTTGCTAGTCGCCATCATCTAGATATCATCGTTCTATGGTTTTTAATTGTTATTGCTATAATTCTGAAACATTTCTGGTACTATTACGGCCAACACATCTAGATAAAGTCTTAGCTAATCCAAAAGGTCTATTTATTAAGTAACTAACTGAGTAGGCCAGCCTATTGACATAGGGGTGTATTAGCACTGATGTCAATATCTGGACTGTAACTGAGATTAAAACACTAAAACATAAGCTTTTTGGTATACAATAGGGCGAAAGGCTTACAGCTTAAATGCCCCATAAGAAATTAACGACCGAGCAGTTTATAACCAAGAGTGCCGAAATGCCAGCGGTAGCTTTGGAGCGCACCATAGAAGTCAGTAATCAAATCCTGCACGCTCTACCAGGTGTTACGGCCGCTAAAAAGACCAAAAATTTCTGGCACATGCTCGGGCCAGGATTAACTACCGGAGCTAGCGACGATGATCCGTCGGGGATCGCCACCTACAGCCAAACCGGCGCCCAGTTCGGCTACCACTTGCTCTGGCTAGCTGCCTGGTTATATCCTCTAGCCGCCACTATCCAAGAAATGTGTGCCCGGATCGGCCTAGTGACTGGCAGGGGACTAGCCGGTAATATTCGAGTCCATTATTCCAAAAGAATTCTCCAAGTTTGCACAATTTTATTGTTCGCTGCCAACGCCTTTAATATCGGAGCCGATCTTGGCGCTATGGCTAAAGGTGTTCAGCTACTCAGTCCGGGGCTGCACTTCTGGTGGCTAGTTGTCGGATTCGCACTACTTAGTTTACTGCTACAAATATTTACGCCCTACGTTCGCTATGCCAAGTATCTCAAATGGTTAGCCTTAATCTTGTTTAGTTACATCTTCTCGGCCGTCCTGGCTCACCTAGATTGGAGCACCGTATTGTCAAATGCTATTATCCCGACTATCCACTGGAATAAAGAAGAAATCTTGATAGTCTGCGCCATCCTCGGCACCACCATCTCGCCGTACTTGTTCTTTTGGCAAACCAGCCAAGAAGTTGAAGAGCAAGTGTTGCAGGGTAAAACTACCCTACGCCTACGCCAGAGCGCCACGGCGCCAGCCGACGTTAAGGGAATGCGGGTTGATGTCTGGTCGGGCATGCTACTATCCCAGGTCGTTATGTTCTTTATTATCGCCGCCTGTGGTGGCGTCCTGTTCCACAATGGCATCACCAATATTACCTCGGCCGCCCAGGCGGCTGAAGCCCTCCGACCGTTCGCCGGTGACGCCACTTATTTCTTGTTCGCAGTCGGTATAATCGGTACCGGCTTGCTAGCTATACCAGTTCTGGCCGGTTCGTCGAGCTACGCTATCTCGGAGAGCTTCCGCTGGAAGCAGGGGCTGTACTATAAACTCAAGCAAGCCTATGCCTTTTACGGCGTCATCATCATCTCGATGTTAGTCGGACTAGGCCTAAACTTCATCGGCATCGACCCTATCAAAGCCCTCATATATGCCGCCATCGCCAACGGCTTAGTGGCGCCGATTATTATGTTCTTTATTTTGCGTATGTCAGCCAATAAAAAGATCATGGGCCACTGGGTCAACCGCAAAAGCACCACCATACTAGGTTGGCTCATAACCGGTCTAATGACCATCTCCGGCATCGCTGCTATCATCTCGATTATCTAACGGGGATAGTAGGTAGTAGATCGTAGATCGTAGATCGTAGGCAGTAGGGTTAAATTTGGGATTGATGGCCATTACGTAGCTTCCTGGCTTAAATGTCTGTCAGTAACACAAGACCACCGCCAAAGACGGTGATGGCGCAACTGTTTGGCGCCACATCCAGTGGCTAGTCACTGTGGGGATTAGTGCCAACTGACAACATTTAACCAAGTAATATAATCCTGGCCAAAGGTTCGCTAGACAGCGAATTGGTTACTTTTGGCCTTCAAAAGTAACAGGATCATCAGAAAATAACCCAAATTCAGCAAATTAACGGACTTGTGAGTAAGGGGAAGATAAGTTATTTAGACGTGACGGAGAGCTTCGATAGGGTCTTTGCGGGCCGCTTTTAGGGCCGGAGCTGTCCCAAAGACAACGCCAATAATTACAGCTATAACTATCGCCAGCACAAAAGCTTGCCAGACTAGGACTGGCTGCAAACTAGTAAATAGACGCATTGCACCGACCGCCATCAAAGCTAGTAATGATCCAATTACGGCACCCACCAGACTAATTACTAACGACTCTGTCATAAACTGGCGCAAGATCTGCTGATTGGTTGCGCCAAGGGCTTTGCGTACTCCGATTTCGTGCATCCGCTCAGTAACCGACACTAACATAACGTCCATAATACCAATTCCACCGACAACGAGAGCAATTAGGGCTACGCCAACCGTTGACAGTGTAATCAGATGTATCACCTGATTGGACGAAGTCATGCTATTAGCCTCGGTTAGGACGGCCGTATCACCTGACCCCCCATGAGACTTATTAAGATTAGACCGAATTCTACCAGCTACCGCTTCAGTCAGGTTTGGGTTAGTCGGTTTAGACAAAATCTGATAAATACCAAGTGTTTCGGTAGTCATAGACTTAGCTTTTTGGTAAGACACAAAAGCAGCGTCATTAAAATCGGCCGACAATGAAAACGGTGTTACATCGAATAAGTCAAAAATACCCTCAACAATAAAGTTTTGACCATGATAGACGATTGTTCGACCTAACGGTACGCGTTCATTAAAAAGCTTTTCAGCTAGCTTTTGGCCCAGAATGATACCATTGATTGACTCATCATCCGAAAAGAAACTACCATAGGCAATCTTCTGATTAATCGCTTCCGGCAAAGCCGAGCCAGTCGCTATAATATAAGGTGCATTAACCTTATAATCACCACGTAGGCTACCAGGAATTGTACTGAGAGGCACAGCTAAGCCAACGCCCGGTGTACTTTTAACGGTTTTTAGATCCTTTTCGGTCAACAGGCTACTGGTCGCCATTGGCAAACCACCACCCAAAATAGCACTACCGCTCTTTAAAGGGGACTGGTCGGCACTACCAGGCCGAATCGTTATCAAATCTTTGCCAAATTGATTAACTTTGTCAGCAATTTGCTGTTTGACGCCCTCGCCAATACAGACTACACAAATAACTGCCGTAACACCGATTATGACGCCAAGCATAGTCAAAAAACTGCGAGATTTAGCAGCCTTCAAGCTCTGGCTAGCTAACCTAAAATTACCGTGGTGCAGAGTACTCACTTAGCAGGGCCTTTTTGGGTCTTCGATCGACTACGGGTTTTACGGCGAGCTGGCTTCTTCTTTTTAACGACCTTGACCCGGTCTTTGCTAGGCATAGCGTTCATTAAGGCCGATACGCCAGCTAAGTCATCTTCTTCGGTAGTTTCCGGTACGGCGTACATAACTGCTCGAGCGTAGCGTCCAACCTCGCCAAGCTTAGTTTGTTCATCATGAATAATCTCACCATCATGCATGTAAACTACCCGCGTGGCATAGCGGGTCAGTTCTGGATTATGGGTAACAAAAATAATAGTATTACCGGTCTTATGGATTTCACTAAGTAGCTCCATGACAAGCCTCGAACTAGCACTATCCAGATTACCAGTCGGCTCGTCGGCAATAATTAGCTGTGGTTCATTTACCAGCGCCCGAGCAATTGCCACGCACTGGGTCTGACCACCACTGAGTTGTCTCGGGTAGTAATAGCCCCGGTCGCCTAGCCCCACTCGCTCCAGCATATCAGCTGCTCGGCTCATCCGTTTGCCGACTGACACGCCCTTATACAAAAGCGGTAGGGAAGCGTTCTCCAGCGCCGTCAGGCGATTTAACAGGTTAAATGACTGAAAAATAAAGCCGATTTTATCACGTCTAATTTTAGCTCGCTGGTTTGGGCTCAACCGGCTGACCACCTTACTATCGAGCTTATAGGCACCATGAGTCGGACGATCGAGCAGGCCAATGACATTCATGAGTGTCGACTTACCGCAGCCACTCGGGCCCATCACGGCTACGCATTCGCCTTTTTCAATCGTCAGACTAACCTCATCGAGCGCCACATTCGTAGCGTCTCCGAAGCCATACAGCTTGCTGGCATCTTGTAGTTCAATAAGGGACATTTAATATATAGTGTACCTGTGTTGACTGACTTGCTGCAAGCAAAATTAGTTGTATTAATAATAGAATAATAGATTAGACCATATAAGGGTGGTCGAGCTCTCCAAGCTCTGCTAGAATCAGTATATTCTGGAGAGGTCGCATAGTGGCCTAGTGCGCCGCCTTGGAAAGGCGGTATGGGGGCAACTCCATCGGGGGTTCGAATCCCCCCCTCTCCGCCAAATATTTATAAGGCTTACCAGTTAGATGTACATACTATGAGGTTCATGACATACAACATATTAGACGGTGGAGGTAATCGACTAGATTTGATTGCAAAGGTTATTAATAATGCCCACCCCGATATCATAACAATCAATGAAGCTAATGGTTTTAACGAGGATAATGGCCAAAAGCTTAAAAGATTGTCCCAAAAGACCGGACTGCCTTACTATCATCTAGCCCTATCTGGCGAATATGACTACCATGTCGCGGTTATATCTAAGATACCCTTTAAGGCACGCCAAGAAGTTCACCCACTCATGAGAGCTGGTATTATAGTTGTAGTTGAGACCGAGTTCGGTGATGTATCAATTTGTGGAACTCACTTAACACCATATTCAGAGGCCCAACGCATTCCTGAAATCAGACTAATAATTGACAGCCAGAAAAAATATAAAAACCGAGTCCTGATGGGTGACATGAACTCATTATCAAGTAACGATGGCTACCCAAGTTCGATGCCAGAAGATTTCAACGAATCTCAGCTTAAAAAATTTACTAAAGACAAGATCCTACAGTTTCAAGTTACTAATACCATTAATACGGCTAAATATATTGACGTAGCCATCAAGCTAAGAAAACAAGCTGATAAAACCGCACCAACATCTAGCAACCAAGACGTAACACACGCCAGTACCCGGCTTGACTATATATTTGTTTCTACCAACCTCGAAAGCCATATTGCCAGCTACCAGGTCATTAAGGATGAATTAACTGAGCGCGCATCCGATCATTATCCCGTATTAGTTGAGTTGAGCTGAGTTACAGGTCCGAGCGCCCAGCCAGAAGGCTAGTAACAATCAAGCTATTCGCCTTCTTTAGTAAAAACACGTTCTATACTAACCTTGCTGCCCGAGGCATATACGTTGACCCTGACTGCTTGTTAACAGTTTAATGCTACAATTTAGAATATGCTTACGTTAGAATTTTTTAAATGGTGGTACGGTAGTGGCTGGCAGGGCACTCTCAGTAAAACCAACAGTCGACTAACTCAACTGGCCGAAAGGTTTTCGGTCTCGACACTACTGCGGACACTGTTCGCTCCTTGGCGTCGTATCATTAGCTACCCCGGAGCCGGACTAGACGCCCGAATGCGGGCTATGCTCGACAATTCAATTAGCCGTTTAATCGGTTTTCTCATCCGGATTGCGGTTCTGATTGGAGCCGGGATTACTTATATTGTCATACTAATCTTAGCTCTCTTAGAAATCGTAGCTTGGCCACTCGTACCGGCCGCTTCGGTCGGACTAATCATCTGGGGAATTATATAATGACTCAGCCTAATCTCCGCAGTTCTCGGGCCCGTAGAGCTCGGCTAGGCAAGGCAATTGGACGGGTTGGTTATGCTATATCCGTCAGTCTTGCTCTAATTGGCTTCGCTGGAGCAACTGCACTATTTATAACCGGCTCACACTACGGCTATAGCGCGCTTGGATTCGGGCTAGCCTTTGTTATGCCGGCAGTCTGGTGGAAGTTTGATCTGTCGGTCGTTCCAATTGAGGGTAAATCATTAGACGGTAGATTATCAAGAGATCTACTTGTCTTACTAAACCCGACCAAGACTTATAGCCCTCAAGATTTGTTTAGTGATATCCAAGATCACTGGCAAGTACGCTTCATCTGTTATCATTTATTGCTTCTTCCTGACACTATCAAACCACTACTCAGTCCTGACACCTCAAAGACTGAGGATATTTGGGCGGCTGCCCTAGCCGAGGCCGATACGGCGTCTAGTCCGTCTATCGAACCTAGTCATTTAGTAACCGCACTGCTTCAAACATCTCCAGACGTCCAGACGGCTCTGCAACAATCTCGCCTTTCAAGGTCAGACGTTGAAGCCGTAGCTGGCTGGCTGCAACGTGATCTGGATACGATGAACCGTAAAAAGCACAGCTATGGTGGTATTGGCCGCGATTGGGCCAACGGCTTTACGCCTCGACTAAACCAGTTCGGCCATAATTTGTCACTAGCTATCGAATCTAATAATGTCCACTTTGGCAGCCTAGTTGAAAGCCCTGGCGTTCTGGCTATCAAAGATACTTTGTCCAAAGGATCAACAGCTATTGCCCTGGTTGGACCACATGGAATTGGCAAGACTTCGCACGCTTATGCTCTAGCTCAGAATCTACTGGCTGAAACCAAAAGCCGCCGGCTCGAGCATCACCAGATGATAGCCCTAGAAGCTAGTGCCATTATTTCGGCCGCAACCCATCCTGGTGAACTCGAATATATTATAAATCTACTGCTCAACGAGACTCTCCACGCCGGCAATATAATCCTATTCTTAGACGACTCCCAATTATTCTTTCAAGCCGGACCCGGTACATTTAACGCTACTCAGATTCTATTACCTTTTATTCAATCCCGCTCAGTCCCAATCATATTTGCTATGACAGACCACGATCTTCAGCAGCTAAAATCGACCAACTTAGCCTTCGCTAGCTTACTAACCCCAATAGTCCTACAGGAGCCGAGTGAGGACAAAACTCTAAAGATCCTAGCTGATACTGCCTCGACGCTTGAGTCAAAGCAGGGTCTATTGATCGCCTACGAAGCAATTAAAGAGACTTACCGCCTAAGTGGCCGCTACGACCTCGATATGGCATTTCCCGGCAAGGCTATCAACTTACTCGAGCAATCACTGACTCACTCTGAAGGGCAGGTTGTAAACGTTCGATCCGTACAGGCCGCCATCGAACAGACTACTGGTGCCAAAACCGGCTCAGCCGAACCCATCGAAGCCTCCGAGTTGTTGAATTTAGAAGCTAAAATCCATGAACGGATGATTAATCAAAGCCGGGCTGTCAGCGTAGTGGCTAACGCCCTGAGACGCAATCGGGCTGGAGTGGCCAACCCTAATCGGCCAATCGGCAGCTTTTTGTTCCTCGGACCAACTGGTGTCGGTAAGACAGAACTGGCCAAGGCCATTACTGCCACCTACTTTCACAGTGAGACAAACTTAATTCGGCTCGATATGAGCGAGTATCAGCAGGAAAGTGACGTAGCCCGTTTGCTGAGTGACGGCGAAACCGAAACCAGCAGTTTAATTCTGCGGGTCAGGCAACAGCCTTTTAGTGTAGTTCTATTCGACGAGATCGAGAAAGCCCACCCCAACATCCTAAACTTGCTACTCCAACTCCTAGACGAAGGTCAGTTAACCGATGTCCGGGGGCGCAAAGTCTCATTTAAAGATACGGTCGTCATCGTAACTTCTAACGCCGGAGCCGACAGTATTCGTGAGCGTATCGAAAAAGGTGAAGAACTGGAAAATTTCGAGAGCCAGTTTATTGACCAGCTTATCGAGAGCGGGCAGTTTAAGCCAGAGCTACTCAACCGCTTTGACGAAATTGTCTTATTTAGGCCACTTAAGGCCAACGAGCTCGGCCAAATCGTCCGACTGATGCTGGGCGAAATTAATAAAACCCTGGCCAATCAGAATATTAACGTCGAACTAACCGATGCGGCCGTCGCCAAAATTGTCGAGGTCGGCAATGACCCACGTCTCGGTGCTCGGCCAATGCGCCGAACCTTGCAAAAAGCCGTCGAGAACACTGTTGCCGAAAAGATCCTAAAAGGCGATATTAACCCCGGCGATTCTGTCATTCTCGATACCAATGATCTAAGTATTTAGAACGCCAACTTATTTAGAGAATTAGCCAATTTTGGTGCCAATAGATTCGCCAGCGACAACTTTGGCTAAATTACCGGGCGTCATCGGATCAAATACAATAATTGATTTCTGCTGTTCCATAGCTAGGCCTAGGGCGGCTTTATCCATCACGGCTATAGCCCCATTATTCAGCGATTCATTATAGGTCATCGAATCAAGTTTTTTAGCATCAGGAAACTTAGCCGGATCGTGGTCATAAACACCATCGACTTTAGTCGCTTTAATTACAACCTCACAGTCTAGTTCTAGGCCAAACATGACAGCGGCTGTATCGTGGGTTACATACGGACGGCTGGAGCCACCGGCAATAATCACCACCCGGCCGCTCTGCAAGTGCTTCTCGGCTCGACGATACGAATAGCTCTCGGCAATTTGCTCAGCAAATATGTTACTCAGGCAGCGCGTTGGCAAACCATGAGCCTCAAAGATATCGGTCATTGCCATTGAATTAATTAGGCCGCTCAACATACCCATCTGATCGCCAGTTACCCGGCGAATACCATGCCCAGCAATCTCGGCTCCACGGACCATGTTGCCACCACCAACAATCATGGCAATCTGGCAGCCAGTTTCCATGACTTTTTTAACTTCTTCGGCTAGATATGATGCGATTTCGGGATCGACCCCAAATTCATACTTACCAGCCAGTTGTTCGCCAGACAGCTTTAAGAGGACTCGTTTATACGCCATTGCCCCCAAGTATAGCAGAAGTCTATACTAGTAGGCATGACAAAAATTTACTCATGGAATGTTAACGGTATTCGAGCGGTTATCAAAAAAGGATTACTGCAACCTTTCCTAGATGCTGAAAAACCAGATATCCTGTGCCTCCAAGAAACTAAAGCCAAAAAAGACCAGGTCGAAATTGATCTACCAGATTATACCGAGTTTTGGTACAGTGCCGATAAGCCGGGTTACAGCGGTACAGCCATCTTTACTAAACAGCCACCGCTGCAAGTGGTTAAGGGCTTTCCGGAAGATGTGATTAAAAGATTTGGGGTAACTGGCGATAGTTTTGGCGACCCAAACAAAGAGGGCAGGGTAATTGCTGCTGAGTTTGATAAATTTTGGCTAGTAACCGTCTACACCCCTAATGCTAAGAATGATTTAGAGCGCCTAAAACTGCGACATGAACAGTGGGATCCAGCCTTTTTGGCTTACTGCCAGCAACTCGAGAAAACTAAGCCAGTCGTTTTTTGCGGCGATCTAAACGTTGCCCATACCGAAGACGACCTGGCTAATCCCAAGCCTAACCGTGGTAAAAAGGGTTTTACCGACGAGGAGCGTCAAGGTTTCCAGAACTTCATCAACGCTGGTTTTATCGACAGCCTTCGTATATTTAAGCAGGGTAGTGGCTACTACACTTGGTGGAGCCACTTTGCCAATGCTAGGGCTCGTAACGTCGGCTGGCGGATTGATTACTTCCTCGTCAGCCAAAGCCTAAAAGCCAACGTCAAAGTTGCCGAAATCCACCCTCAAATCCTCGGCTCCGACCACTGCCCAGTCAGTCTAACTTTAGATATATAACTACAATATCCTATTTGTCAAACAGGGGTAGAGATGTTATGCTTCGTCTAATGATTGCAGAAAAGATATGTCAGCAATAACAGATTACATTACAGCAATATCGACACAGTTTGGTAGCGGCCAAGCCCGCGAACATGCCTATCGTCCCGCACTTGAGCGGCTCCTTAGCAGCTACAACGATGCTTTAGCCATCAATGACCCAAAGCGTAGCGAACACGGTAATCCAGACTTTATAATCTTAAAAGAATCTAACCAACATATCGTCCGTGGCTACGCCGAGGCCAAAGACATTACTATAGACCTAAACAAAACTGCCAAATCCGAGCAGCTCCGCCGCTATGCTGGTTACAACAAACTAATCCTAACCAATTACCTAGATTACCGATTTTACCGTAACGGCGAGGAATACCAACGAATCTCTATTGGCAAAGTCTCGGGTGATAAGATTGATTTTGACACAGCTAATTTCGACTGGCTAATCCAAGAAATCAGTGACTTCTTAGAACTACCACCAGAACAAATCAAAAGTGGTAAACGCCTAGCCAAAATCATGGGTGGCAAGGCTAAACGTATCCGCAAGAGCGTCGAAAGCTACCTAGATCGTAAAGACGATACAAATCATGAGCTCGAAAAGATGTACAAAATTATGCAGGATTTGCTGATAACTGACCTAACCCACCAGCAATTTGCCGATATGTACGCCCAAACACTCGTCTACGGCTTGTTCATTGCGAGGTATAACGACAAATCACCAGATACTTTCAGTCGTCAAGAAGCCCGCGACCTGGTTTCGCGCGACAATCCATTTTTGTTTGACTTTTTCGACCACATCGCCGGCCCACGCTTTGACGACCGGCTAAAACAAGTCGTCGACGAACTATGCGAAGTGTTTGTCGTTAGTGATGTCCACGCTATTATCCAGCGGCATTTACGGTTGTTTGATTTCGCAGACGAGAAAGACCCCGTTATCCATTTCTACGAGGATTTCTTGGCTGAATACGACCCAGCCGAGCGCAAAAAGATGGGGGCCTATTACACCCCCGTACCAGTTGTACGGTTTATAATCCGCGAGGTTGACCAGATTCTAAAGCAACAATTCGGCCTACCCCAGGGCCTAGCTGATACATCTACCAAACCAGTTACTCTGACTAGCCAAGGCACCAAAACCAAGGCCGATTTGCCACGTGTTCAAATTCTAGATCCGGCAGTCGGTACCGCCACATTCCTAAACGAAGTTATCAAATACATTTACGCCCAGCAGAAAGAACAGGGCCAAACTGGCCGCTGGCCAGCCTACGCCGAGCAACATTTGTTGCCACGCCTATTTGGCTTCGAACTGATGATGGTGCCGTACACCGTTGCTCATCTAAAGCTCAGTATGACGCTGGCCGAGACGGGAGTGGAACACCTATCTAAACGCTTTAACATTTACCTGACCAACACTCTCGAAGAAGGTGCCAAAAACCCAACCTTACTTGATAATCTAGCCGGCTTTGCCGAAACCATCAGCCAAGAAGCTGCCAAAGCAGCCGAAATCAAACATGAAAAACCAATAATGGTAGTAATGGGTAACCCACCGTACAGTGGTGTTAGTAGCAACGAAACCACATACGCCAATAGCTTAATAAATAAGTACAAAGTCGAACCGGGCGGTATACAAAAACTCCAAGAGCGCAAACACTGGCTAAACGATGACTATGTTAAATTCTTGGCTTTCGCCGAAGATATGATTGCAAAAAATGGCGAAGGCATAGTTGGCATGATAACCAATCACGGCTATCTAGATAATCCAACCTTTCGCGGCATGCGTTGGCATCTAACCCAAACTTTTGACGAAATTTATGTGCTAGATTTGCACGGTAATACTAAAAAGAAAGAGACCACACCGGATGGTGGCAAAGACCAAAATGTCTTCGATATCCAGCAGGGCGTAGCTATACTTCTAGCAATTAAAACTGGCAAAAAGCGCGCTAACCAACTAGCTAGCGTTCGCCACGCCGAGATTTTCGGCACACGTCGTAGTAAATTTAATGCATTAGAAACCAGCCCAAACTGGCAAGCAGTAACTTTAGACAAGAAAATGTACTATTTTGTCCCAAAAAACAACTTCGGCCAGGGCAACTACGAAAAGGGGATAAAACTTGATGAATTATTCGCAAAAGATGTTGCGGGTGTTGTGACGGCTCGCGACAGTATCGTTACAAGCATAGATAGACCAGAACTCTTAGAGCGTCTAAATAGATTTACCAATCTGCAATATTCGGATTCAGAAACACGACGCTGGCTATTTCCAAACAATAAGCCCGGCAAATACGAGCCTGGGGACAGTCGTGGATGGAAGCTGCCAGAAGCCCGCCGAAAAGTGAGAGATCAACAAATCGAGGCATACATTAAAAACATAGAGTATCGCCCATTTGACACACGTTTTATCTACTATACTCCGACAATGGTCGACTGGGGCAGGTTTGATTTTATGGTAAATATGGCAAACAGTGATAATCTTGGCTTAATCTTTGGTAGAAATATCGAACAAAAGCGCAATTGGGCAGATGCCCTAATTACAAACAAGATGATTACCCATCACAGTCTATCTATCAAAGAGGTGAACTACTTAGCGCCACTGTATATTTATCACGAAGATGGGACGCGGACGGCCAATTTTGACCCAAAAGTTTTGAAAGAGTTTACTAAAAATCTTTCGAAAGTATACGAGCCAGAAGATATTCTAGATTATATTTATGCGGTGCTTTATTCGCCAAAATATCGAAGCAAATACAAAGAGTTCCTTAAAACCGACTTTCCACGCGCACCAGCACCAAAGAACGACGCTGAGTTCACCCGGCTAGTAGGTTTTGGCCAGCAACTCCGCAGTCTACATTTAATGAAATCACCAGAGCTCACTAGTTACGTCACAACCTACCCGGTGCAGGGCAGCGACGAAGTCGAAAAGCCGAGTTATATTAATGGCAATGTGTACATAAACGACACACAGTATTTTGGTGATGTACCGGAAGTGGCTTGGAATTTCTATATCGGTGGCTACCAACCAGCCCAAAAATGGCTCAAAGACCGCAAGGGTAGAGAACTATCATCGGATGACATTGATCATTATCAGAAGATTATCAAAACCTTGGCCGAAACGGCTAAAATCATGCAGCAAATCGACCAAAACTAAGTGTATACTTAATATATGAACGATGACATTATTGCTGACCTGAAACAATTCATTTCTGCTGAGCTCAAACAGCAGACCAGCGACATCCGGGGTGATATTAGCGATATTAAAGGTGATATCAAACGATTAGACAGCAAAATCGACGACTTGCAAACATTCGTTAGTGAGGCAATCGACACCAGTAATGAATCCACCGACAGCCAACTCAAAGACCACGAAATTCGTTTAACCAAACTCGAGAATCAATCAACTTAATCCCAGATAGCCCAGCCCGTTACCTAGACTAAGCTAGAGTTACCTATATTAACCGTACCTAAATTAAACAATAGGTGGTCTACTTTTCTGCTTTGTGGAGCCAGCTAAAATACGGCGATTATGACTGGTGTTTAACAAATATTTTACACACTGTAACGAATATTTCACACAATTGCTTAAGCTTAAAGATTCGGCAATTTAACAGATTAGATAATGATCATAACTATCTAAAACTAACAATTACTAAATCATTTCACAAGATAGGATAGACGAGTAGACCCCAGCCGGAGTATAAAACAACCAGACTTGTGAAAACCCGGTCAAAGTTCTACAGTAAGCCTATATTACTAAGTACCGGGGGTTTCAAGTGGAGCAAAACTTTTGGCACAAGCAAACTTCTAAGGCTTTATTTCCTGATATGGCTTGGAGTCGACCCGAAAACAAACACCACGCCGGAAAGTTATTAATCATTGGTGGTAATGAACATGGCTTTGCGGCACCAGCTGAAGCCTACAGCGCCAGTCTAGCGGCCGGGGCCGGGGCAGTCCGAGTTGTTCTACCCAGTAAATTACAAAAAACTGTCAGTAAAATATTCCCAGAAGCCGAATATGCCCCCAGCACGCCCAGCGGTAGCTTTGCTGCCAGTAGTCTAGCTGTTATGCTAGACGGCTCGGCCTGGTCCGATAGCGTACTGCTAGCTGGTAATATTGGTAGCAACAGCGAAACCGTGGCCTTATTTGAGAACTTCTTAAGTAAATACACTGGCCAGATCAACGCTGTCGGCGACGCAGCTGACTTACTAATTGTCAACCGAGCCATTGCTCAAACGAATACTCTAATCGTCTTAGATCTAGCTCAGTCTCGTCGCCTAGCGACGGCTCTTCGTAGCCCCAAAGCCATTACCTCGACACTTAACTTGGTCCAACTAGTCGAAACTCTACATCTGTTAACGACTGATAATAAAATATCGCTAGCCACTATAAACTCTGAACAAATTATTATTGCATCAGCCGGGCAGGTTAGTACTTCTAAATCCGCACCGACCAACCTATCACTAACCACACTGGCGTCGCACTTAGCCGTTTGGAGATTACAAAACCCAGCTAAATCATTCGAGGCCATGACTACTGCGGCCTTCGGACTAGCTAATAAGCCAGCTTAAATTTGCTTATACTTCTAGATTTGCTACGATTCTAGTTATGTCTAAAAATAAATCCTTCGACAAAGCTGCCGACCGGATTCTAGCCAAAACTGGCATCAGACCACGGCGCAATGATAGTTTGGTCGACCCATGGAGTTTAGTGCATGTAATAACTGGAGTACTTCTGGGCTGGGTTATGTCACCGTTCGTCGCACTGCTACTTATGGTACTGTGGGAGCCACTCGAAATACTGGTGTTATCGCCATTTCTAGCCCGCTTCGGTATTACCTTTGGGCTCGAAACTATCCGTAATTCATTATCCGATATCGTGTTTGACTGCCTGGGTGTTGCTCTGGGCTATTGGCTACTTAGCGCTTTAATAACCCCACCATTTAACTTATTTTAATCAGTTAATAGCTACTTCTCTTAGGGACACAACTCTACGTTATTATGCCTCTGGGCTAGAGTTTAGTCAGTAATTTTGTAGCTCTGAGCTTGCTTGAGATAGGTTAGTAGACCAGACATGTTGTAGTGGCACTTATATTGGTCACTGTCTATCCCGATATACAGGGTTCGCCCATCAGCCAAATGTACCTGACTAACAGGCTTCAATTGACTCTCGGTGGCCGTTTTAGCATCAAAGTAGACAGCCACCCCTCGAGCACAGGCTTGGAGTTCTGGGACGTGGTCAAAGATTTTTGATTGATCGCTGCCGTGCCACCACGAATTATTACTAGCATTAGCCGAAATTATCTTCACTTCGGATCCTTGCATAGCCTGACGTGTCGTGACATTCAGTTCGCCACCCCAATCGTCGAACGGCGGCATATAACCATATAGTAACTGGTTAAACGTACCGGTCGATGCCGGTAAAACTAACCCCACCTCTGGTAAATAAATCTTATTGGTATGCGGGTCAGTAACAGCTGGTTTTGTTTGAGCCTCGGTAGCTTTAATGATAAGGCTCACAAGCTGGTCTGGGGCCGGGTTACGAATAACATGATTATAAAGAACTACATCGATAGATACTTGAATAACTAACCCAACAGCAACAAGCACCGCCAGAATTACAATTAATGGTCGTTTTTTGCTACTAGGTTTATGGTTTGAGTTTTTTGTAGGCTTAGAAATATTTATTTGTTTCATATTCAATCATTTTACCGCATTTCAAGCCATTATACGCCTGCTTCTAGATTTAAAAACGACTACTACGGATAGTGGAATGTGATCGTTGCTAGTTAAGACCCTATCAACGAGCTATCGATCGCGGCAAAATTTCACCTGGTTACTTTACATATTAAACAATAGATTGTATTATAGTTATCAAACTATGAAATATATAGATTTCGCGAACAACTACGAGCCATCCTATACGGTCGGCAACTATTCAGTGCCCGGCTTTAGTGAGATAGAAGCCGCCGCAGCCGAAATTGGTTCAGCAACCTACGATTATTTGCACAGTAAAACAACTCTTCAAACAGTCGGTAGTTTAGCTATGAAGCACAGTACTATAGTTCAGGCCAACCCACAGCTTTTTAACGAACTGACCGACCCAGAAGCAACCAATAACCAGCCCCTTAAGTCTCGCTATTCAGCTGAGGCCGGCCATCTTATTATGCCAGCTTTCGCCCAAATGCTAGCTCTAGACGATAGTCAATATGCCGATAGAGGTGTACGTAATTTCGTGGCCAACAATAGCACCCATGGCCTCAGTATATACGGCATCCTTCTGCTCGATGCTCGTAATGACCTCATGACAAGTGAATATAAAACACCCGGCCTACCATACCGCTATTTCTCTAAATACTACGAAACATTTCGTAGTATCAGTACCGGTGGTAGCACCGAGATAGACGTTGCTCTGATACTCACGGAAATGCAACGAAAGATAGATGGCTTTCGAGTAATTGGTAGCTGCCCACAATTTGAAAGAGGCGCCTTTAACAAAGCAAATCAGGCAGATTTTATAGCTCTATATGAGCCCACCGGCCAGGCAACTGCTATCCAAGTAAAAAGTCGAGTTAGCCAGGATGATTACGACAGATACAATCACGATACTACCGTACTGATAAGCGGGAACGAAGACCTAGATAATGTCAGATTGGCTCAACTATACCCCGGAAAATCTGAGTCCATCGAAATATCGGCTCCGGGGTATGTTGCTTTGCATAGACTCGCAAATATGCCACTAGACAAAACCCGATTAAGCCAATATTCTCCCCGCCAAAGAATGGAAATGGCCAGAATTCGTAATCTAGCTAGGCAACAAAACAATATCGCACCGCGTTTTCAAACTGCCTACGAACGAATTGTTGGTCGGATATTACCTAGTCTCGGCGTACAGTTGGACGTACAACCAAAATATACTCCCGCTCTTAGCCGACATCACAGCTCCAGGAGACTCCGAGCATCATAAATCATAAGTACACTCTACTACTATCACTCGGCAGTGCCAGCCTACTTAAATATGAATAACTAGTATTAGCTAGAATCGGTTAGCCAAATATCAAAAAGCCTAGTTAGAAATTAATATTATCATACAAAAAGAGCCTACCTTTCAGCAGGCTCTTTTTGTATGGTGGGCGAGGAGGGACTTGAACCCTCTTGGGGCATAAAGCTCTTTAAGATTTTGTTCGTCAGAGACGGCATCGCTCAAGCGATGCGCCCCGGCGAGGCAATTACGAACAGTAACTGCCAATTTTTTAACTACTGGTGCCGCAGGACGGACTTGAACCGTCACGAGGTTACCCTCACAGGATTTTGAGTCCGGCGTGTCTACCATTCCACCACTGCGGCACAAGTTGTTAAAAAATGTCTACCATTCCACCACTCGCCCCGGTAACATCGAAAACCACGAGCATTTCATAGTTATCAGAGGTGTATTGTACTATAATGAGAGCGGAAATGCGAGCCGTTTCTGAATATTTATGACTACAAATCCACTATTTCCTGATGATCCTTCGACACCGACAGCTCAAGGTAAGGCTGCCGTGGAGCTCATTCGCGCCAAGGTAGCTCGAGCCTTCAGTGGAGAGCCAGACACTAGTCAAGAAATCAAAGAAGCTAAATCAGCTAAGCAGCCCAGTAAGCACCAACTATACATGCGTGAGCTCAGTGCCAGTGGCCAAAGTTTAGCCGAAATCCAAACAGCCTGGCATCACTACTATTCAACCCTGAACGACGTAGATAAACGCGAAGTCTGGGATGAATTCTATGAAGCCAATCAACACACCCCCTACAGCAAGCTATTTCAGCAGAACTATTCGGTAGCAGCCCGCCGAAGAGTCGAGCCAGAGCCACTCGACCTGACGCCACGTAGCCAACCTAAGCCAGTTATAAGCTATGGTAGTGGCACAGTAAGTGGTCGTAGGTCTAGACATCTAGACAAAAAACCAATTAGCAAAAAGCGAGCGGCAGCCCGTAAAATCAAAGCCAAAATAGTTCAAAAAGTGACTGCTAACGGGCAGTTAAAGGTTAAACATCATTTTCAATCAATCCTTTTCGGGCTAGGTATCGGGCTAGTAACAACTGTTATGTTCTTGTTTAGCTTCTTTAACGAATACATTATCGCACCATTTATCCAGCCCAGCCGGACGGTTAGCGCCACACCAGTAATCCTAGGTGGTGATGATTCGGCAATTGCTAGTACGCCCAAGGTAATTATTCCTAAAATTAACGTCGAGGTTCCAATTGATTTCAGCCTCACCAGTAACTCCGAAGATGTGATTGAAAACTCTCTAGCCAACGGCACCGTCCATTATCCGAGCACGGCTTTTCCGGGCGAGATTGGTAACGTCGCCATTTTCGGGCACTCTAGTCGAAACATCTTTAACAGCGGGAAATATAAGTTCGCCTTCGTCCTACTGCATACCCTGACAACTGGCGATTTATTTTACATAACGTATAACGGCAAGGTCTATGCCTATCAAGTATTCACCAAAGAGGTCGTTCCGCCATCACAGGTCAGTGTTCTAAATGACACCAAGGGTAAGACCTCGACCGCCGTACTAATAACCTGTGATCCACCTGGCTTTAGCACTAACCGGATGGTTATATGGGGTGAACAAATCAGCCCCGATCCAACTACTAATACCCTAGGTCAAGCACCCGTAGATATTGCGGCGCCAGCCCAAATTGCTAGCAATGGCCCCAGCACTTGGAGTAGTTTCGTTAACTGGATAACCTTCTGGAACTAGCCAACGACTCGGATCAATATAGGGGCTGAGTGATTATCTTCAGGTATCTACTTCTTCAGCACTATCAAGCTAGTGTAGGTTAGCTGCAGTTTACTCTGACCAGCACTACTGACAGGTGGTGCCAGCGTATAAACAGCCCGGTAATCGGGTTCGAAAAACGGTATATAAAATGAACTAGCTGGCTGTAGAGTCTGTAGATTCTGATTATCGTAATCCAGAACCGTCAGCTGACCACCACTAATGAACATTATTCGATCGCCATCCATCCAGTCAGCATGAGTCTGAGGGCTGTCTAGAGTTTGCTTTACCGCGTAATTGTAAGTTCGACTGGTCTGGGCATCAAATACACTAAAGTTCGAGCCGTTTTCGGCCATTATAAACCGGGCTGTATCCGAAAAGCTGACATAGTTAGGATTATCAACCTTTAGAGCCCTGAAAGCCCGAGGAACACTACCCTCGGCGGTCTGTTGAGGGTTTTTATATACATAAGCCACCTTATCACCGCTAGCCCCAAGCACAACATACCAATCATCACCGTAGGTAGCCATATCCAACAGGTAGTTTGGTGCCCCAGACGCAAATTGGCGCAACACATAGGTCTTATCGCCTTGACGGAGCACTACCGCCACCTGGCCAGCAGGCAACTGAGCCTTCGGTAGTTGATCTGTTACGTAGAGCAGCGTATCGCTACCGTAAGGCTTAAAAGCTACTACGTGGTTCAATTCTAAAACCGGTACAGTATCACCCAAACTGGCTGAGCTAAGCGTGCCAGCTGCCGCATCAGACAAATAATAGTGGTCATACTTATTATTCAATAAACTCAACTCAACAGATGGTGCAAGCTTTAGGTTAGCCGTTAAGTTAAGTGAGCTAGCCGGTGTCTGACTGTCTAGCAATATATACTCAGCCGCGGCCTGGCCGGCAGCTACATAATCGTGTTTTAGAAGTAGATGTTTATTATCATCAGCCCAGCCAATAACTTGCCAACTGCCTGCGCTATCAGTCGAATTATAAGCCGTAGCCGGTAAGCTTAGCTTAACTGGCGGAATAGTATTATCCCGCAGATCATATAGGTTAAATACTACTTTATCAGATGGCTGCTCAATTAATAGCCACCGTTTATCAGGGCTCTGTGAGGCAATATCCGGTAAATCGCTAAGATTAGCCAGTGGCTTAGCGGTCAGCACATTAGGAAAGAGTATTGGGTAGTCAAACCGCTGAACATCACCACCAATGACATCAATCTGCCGCTGCCAACTCCGATAACCATCTTCGCTAAGCTTAATCGAGTGTGAGCCAGCTAGTAGTAACAAACTGGTATTTGTTGTAGCGCTATTTGGCTGGTTATCGACATAGACCGTGGCGTTACCTGGCTGTGAAGACAAGAAAACTAAACCGTGTTGGACAACTTTGCCATGAGAATAACTAAAACCATAAGCAACCTGCCATAGAATATACGTTGCAAACATAATAATTAGAGCAATTAGGCCATAGCCAACTATTAGTAGTAGCCGAGCTCGACGTTGTTTGACAGGGTCTAGGAAATCCATTGCGCTCTCATTATAGAGGGCTCGGTCGGTTTTGACCACCACCTAGACTAGTCACTTCAGGGCTTGCACCTAGTAGTCAAAAAGACTACTATAAATAAAACGCTTACGTCAAAGGTTTAGAGGAATAAAAAGTGACTACTAAAAGCCAAATTAGCAATCAGAAACCAAGTAGGCAGGAGATAAGATTTAATAACGAGCATAACCATGGCTACCACTACTAAAAGAAACATTATAGAAATCAACGGCCGCCGTTACGACGCTGTGACTGGCCAAGTTATGGGCGTATCTATCATTGAGCATAATATAAAAGCTAGCGTGCCTAAACCCAAAGCCATCCGGTCAATTGACGGCTTTAGTAAAAAGCCAGAATCGGTCGGTCGACCAAATAGTCAGTCGGCCCCAAAGCCAGTTAGGCCGTTAGCTGTCACTGAGGATAAGGTCGTAGTAGCTACCAAAGTCGCAGCAACACCCAGTAAATCACACAGCCAAGTTAATCAACAACGTACTAGGCGACACCAACAGGCTTCTACAACGCTGGCCAGACGGGCCGTCCAAAGACCAATTCCGGGCTTTAAAAAGCAAATCAAGGTTCAATCGCTTTTAAAACCAACAGCAGCAACTATCGTACCAAAAGTATCTGTTAACCATATCGATCAACGGCATATCGTTAGAGCTCAGGCGACACCTCGTAGTAGCCAAATTAGTCGGTTTGGTAAAACTGCTATTAGTGCAGTTCACCCAACGCTAACTCCAATAAAAGTCCAAGTCGCGCCAGCTAGTACAACCACCGGCTTTAATATTAACCACCCATTAGAGATCTTTGAGCAAGCTATCGATAGTGCCACTAACTTTGTCGATACTGCGGCCGCTAAAATCCATTTCAAGAAGAAATTTCGTCAGCACGCTCTGAGTTTGGCAGCCGGCACATTAGCTATCGCCCTAATCGGTGGCTTCATGGTCTACCACAATGTCCCATCGGCCCAACTAAAAAT
>JBDTES010000030.1:0-8469 GCA_039922435.1 Saccharimonadales bacterium (SeqCode) | reverse complement strand
ACGGGGGGGGGTTGAGTTAAGGCGAGACAATAACCTTTATACTTAGCAGGACCTGAAAAGCTAAGGCGAGTCCTACTAGCGCAGGCGGAGTAACGTAGCGAAGTATGACGTTAAGTATTGTTCGATTTACCGTAAATCCAATCTTATGCAAATACCATTCGTGAAAACTCTGCTTCTTATCTTCGAATTGTGCGTGGCTTAGTACACAACCGCCGATGGTAAATATCTGGATGTAATATACAATTACTCCAGCGATAACTAATCGCCAGTCTAGCCAAAATGGCGCCGAATAAGCCAGAAGAATAACAATAATGTGCAGAATAATCACAGCTGACTTAGGTTTCATAATTCCATTCTACAGCACCGTCGCGAGGGACTGATAATTTACTAGTTACGTAGTTTGTTGCTTAGTCATTATCTAATCTAGGAGAGGAAGAGTTAATAGGTTCCAGTACTGGTACCTAATCAGAGTTTGAAGTCTAAGCAACTAACCCTCGCGCGTCTGTTTGGTATTATTGAAGATAGTTTGGTGTCTATAAGTTTAGGGGGCTGTATAGGCTCTCTGGCTGATCATAGAACCAAGCCCATACTTGATCGCCGTAGGAATAGTGCCACCATTCGGACTTCAAACTAGCAAATCCTGTAGAATAGAGCCAGCAGCCAGGGGTAGGCTTCTATTGGTAATGATACTAAGATGGTATTTATGTGAAAGTATAAATCTTAACTTTTTTGGTGCGCCCGATAGGATTCGAACCTACGACCTTTGGTACCGGAAACCAACGCTCTATCCAGCTGAGCTACGGGCGCGCACTGTATTAGTGTAACAGATTGACAGCGCAATAATAGTGACAATATTGGATAGTTATTGTATAATTGAGCCATAAAGCTTATGAGGAGCGATATTTATGGATTACCAAGGTTATCCCGAACAGAGTTACGTCAGTCGTCTTATCCGTTACATTCTTGGACTATTGATATTAGTTATTGTGGTCGTATTTTTGGTATGGCTATTCTTTTTCCGTGGTAACAGTAATGACAACAAAGTTGCCACCAATAACAAGCCCATTGGCTCGAATAGTATCAACCAGAAAGAAGAACAGACCAAGAGCCCTAGTGAAGGTGTTGTCAAAACACCAGATAACGACTCGTCAGCAACTACAAATAGCAGTTCGAGCGGTCAAACAGCAACAACCGGACAGAGTACTACCACTAGTAGCACGGTGGCTCTACCTAACACTGGTCCTGGTAACGTGGTAGCCCTATTTGCTGTCGCCGCTCTAGCTGGTATGGCGGGCAAATACGCCCAGCTTCGCCGCTCCCTCGGCCGTCGTTAATTTCTATAGAAGTTAAAGCATAATAACCTTTACAAAGGGTTTATAATTGTAACCATAAGCTAAAATATAAAAAAGGATATTTGTATGACTACAACAGAAAGATTCTTAGTACAAAATGACACTTTAGTCCCTGATTATCCTGATTTGATAACAACCCCTGATGGGCAGTCAATTACCTGGAAACAGCTAAGTAATAAAATCAGTGAACTTCCTGATACTTATGATGGGGCTAGGACTGCTTGGAAAATGGCCGGGGTGGGTAACGTCGTCACTGCTTTATGTGCTACTGAGTGCATACCTGAAGAAGGATGCACAGCAGTCAACGTAATGGCCAGAGATCGCCCGAATTATACAAACCCTAGCAAAGATGAAATGGCTGTAAGGTATACAGTTGTCCAAAAAGATGGGTCATTCAGGAGTTTCTCGTCCTTGGTAGGCGCTAGTAACCCTTCGGCACTGCCGGGGTGGCTTTTAGTGACCCTAGGTAAGCAGGCTCGTGCGGAGAGGAATCGCGGTAATACGAGCTTCGACACAGGTGGGGCTTACAATCCTGCAGATCAGGACAGCTTGGTGAGGTGCGCATTTCTCGGTAGTTGGATATTACCGGTTCTTTTAGCTCAGCGTAACGCAGCCTAGTATTTTGATATCATAATCTTTTAGCGCTTATCACATCATCGATTCTTATCGTGCTGCACCGATGATCTTCCCGATGGGGAGTTTTTATATTGGTGCCCCCTGTAGGATTCGAACCTACGACCTTCTGTTCCGAAGACAGACGCTCTAATCCACTGAGCTAAGGGAGCTTATTTGTAGTCTTTCGTACGTCCTCTGCCTGTGACAATTAGCACAGACTATCTCACACTTTACTATTTCTTTGTGTAAAGCGCCAATTCTACCGGTTGAAGTTAGGTAGTTTATGTCATTTATCTTAGTAGCTCCGTCGATATGGTCGAAATCCATCACGTAATACGGGTACTTGACCCCACAATCCTTACAAGGCGAAGCTTCTTTTAGGTTTTTAATGAACCTCCTAATCTCTGTCCGATAACGCGTATTACGTTCTAAGTAACTTTGTTTATTAGCTTCATAATGGCGCTTACTGGCTGCTCTCCTATCTTCGATTTTCTTATAGGCCATAACGGAATTGTAACATAATACTATGTTCGAAGCTGAGTACTCTAATCCGCTGAGCTACGGGTGCACATTTTGTATTTGCGTAGGTAACTGCGCTTAACAATACCTATATTTTACGATTTATTTAGCTAAATCGCTAATTTTAGGCGTTTATCGTGACAATCTTTAATAAATTGAGCCACTTTTAATCACTCTTTATGAAAGACAGGGATATGTTGGGTTAGGGTCGTCTAGGTGTATCTGTAAGTAGAAATGATTGCCAAGGCCCCAAATTACAGTGGATTACTGTTTGGCTATCCACTATTTCCGTTGGTAGAATAACGATTTCACCTGATAATGAATCGATAAAGTTTAGATTTTTTTGGTCTGGCTGACCTGGCCATGGGAATGATGATTCTATTGGCTGGTCGCTATAATTGACGACCACGATAATAGTGTGATCGTCGAACTTCCACTGCATAGTGACTACGTTTTCGTGACTAGCTTGGATTATTTGCCAGTCTCCACTACTTAAGTTCCACGACTTAACAATGCTTAATAGATTTGTGTAGAACGCTTTGAGTTCAATATTTGGTGTTTCATCAGGTCGACGTGCCAAATGAACTGGGATTTTAATCTTGTTACCTTCAAATTGCCCGTCGTAAAAAAAGGCTAGGCCAGGCAGGGTGGCTATAATTACAGCCGCGGCCATTTCTTTTTCTGGTGGTAGAACGGCGGCCGCTCGGGGCTCGTCGTGGTTTTCGATAAAATGAGCTAACTGGCTTTGGTAGGACGCCGATCCCGCTAGGTGGTCTGATATACTTCCGCCCTCACAAAGTCGGTCATACAGAGTTTTGTCGTAGCAATAGTCGAAGCCTTGGCTGAGTAGTGTCTGCTCGGTATCCCAATAAGCTTCGGCCAAAAATATAAAGTCTGGCCTAGACAGGCGTACAGCTGATATGACTTCTTGCCAGTACTCTGTTGATGGAACTGGGCCGGCTTTATCGCCCCAGGTTTTAGTAAATATATCGTTTAGCATCAGCATTGCCATATCGCAGCGCACACCGTCACAAAGTTCCGCAATATTTATCAAAGTATCGATGGCAACCTGCCGGTAGCCACTCGAGAAAGCGTCTAGTTGCACGACGTCAGACCAGGCTATTAGACTAGGGTCCTTACCTTTGGCTAAGATTGTGCCATTGCAGTCTAGATAGTTTTCGGAGCTAGCTGATAGCTCTTCGGTCGTACCCGAAATATAATAGTCAGAGTGATCGTGGGTCCAAGGATGGTCTGGGGCTGTGTGGTTTGGCACAAAATCTAGCATTAGTTTTATCCCATACTGATTCAGCCTAGTTCGCAGACTTGCCAGGGCTATTTCGCCACCGAGTGATTCATTAATTTGGTAGCCACGGATCGAATAAGCCGAACCGATTTGGTCGGTTGGCTTGATATCCGGTAGGGCTTCTTTTAGGACGGTTTGTAAGTCGGGGTCATTCATCCCGATTTCAATGGCTCGAGGACTGCGCTGCCAGACCCCCATTAGCCAAACTATGCCGATGCCCATGTCTTCGAGTTGTTGTAGCTGATTTTGTGGGATATCAGCCAAGGTTGCTGCATGGCCTAGCTGATCACTGAGTGAATTCAAATAAGTTACAGTATTCATTTCGTAGAGTATATTTGTTTTTGTCATAGTGCCAAGTATAACAAACCCTTGGGTATCATGTCAGATTGTTTATTGCATCAAAGCTATTCTAGGAAGTTTCATATATAGTCTGGTTATGCCAGCGGATAGTATGAATAATAAATCTTTCACTAGGTAAGAGGCTTAGTTTACAGGTATAATTTGGGTATATGTTTTGGCGTAAGAAAAGCAAATCTGCCCGCCCGACTAGAGGTGTCCGGCTAATTGCCTACGGGCTAATTTTGGTTGGGATAGGTGCAGGCATTTGGGCAGGGTTTTTGTGGCATAATCAGGCCGGCGAAACGGTACCACCTCCGCTACCACAAATGCTGGCCCCGCAGGAATCGGCTACCCCAGCACCAGTTGCTAAACCCGAGCCTAAGGTCGTTGCAGCCTATCAGGTAGCACCGACTTTACCAAAATTTATTAGTATACCAGCCATTGGGGTTGGTAAAACCCGTATTTTGTCGTTAGGTTTAACGAGTGACGGACATATAGCTGTACCAAGTAGTAGTTATGATACTGGCTGGTACACTGGCAGTGCTAAACCAGGAGATAGTGGTGCGATGTTTATATACGGTCATGTGGCTGGCTGGAATACTGGCGGTATATTTTATAACCTCAAAAAACTTAAACCAGGTGACAATATAATCGTGACTCGCGGCGACGACACCACTTATACCTACACTGTAGATTCACTCAAGCTTTATCCAGTTAAAGACGTTGATATGAATGCTGTGCTGGCACCGATTGACCCAACTAAGCCGGGTTTAAACTTAATGACTTGCACCTGGGATATTGTCGGTGGTAAGAGTGAGTTCAATAATCGCCAAGTAGTTTTTGCCAGCCTTACCAGCTAAACCTAGCCTCGGCTAGGGCGTTTCTTGGTGAGGATGGTAAAGCCCTAAGGCTGCATCGGTAACAACAACTAGTAGATGTCATATTTGACCGTCTTTATGTATATACACACGTCTATACGGACGTATATACGTCAACGGGGGTGAAACCCAATAGTTATCAAGAATTCATGAGAAAGTTCTTAGGTAGATAGGTGTCCGAAGGTACTTGCAGATCAGGCGGGTACTTAGCGAGATTGCTTTTGTTTGTAGAGCAAAGCCAGGCCAGCGCTAGTAGAAATAACTGCCCCAATTATTAGAGCTTCGGCGATTGGGTTGGACTGATCCGGCGTGTCATAGCCGGTGTCAGGAGATTGAACGGCAGCTACTGGAGTTTTGGCGGCTAGACCAACTAGGTCAACTATCACGCCGGCTATTTAAAAACAAATGGTGTGTTTTTATTGGCTAACAGAGTAATAAGCCGCAGAACGCCGAAGTAATTAATGATTACTCCCAATATTAGGCCAACAATTAGTGAGCTAGGATGTACCAGACTGTGCTGAGCGATGAAGATAAAGAAATAGATTGATAGTGGCAAAAATAGTAGCAGTGCCGTTGCCATACCAGGGTTATATAGAGTTTTGCCTTTGATATTAAACAAGAGTACGTGAGCAATCACGTTGCCGACCGAAACGAGTATGCTGGCTATTACTAGCCAGACAGCATGCTCTGCGAAAATAAAAGCTAAAATATAGAGTAGCCAGCCAATTGTGGTATTGATAATCAAAGCCGTATTTGAATTGAGCGGGTAACGGTCGGTTTGCTTAGAATTAAACATGGCTTTGTTTATCATGCGCGGAAAGCCGCCAGGTAGTTGGTATTCTTCGAACTGATGAAGAAATAGTGTAATAAGGCTTACGCCAAGTAGAATCCTGAAGCTAGAAAGTTGATTGTGCCAAAGTAGTAGGGAAATTATAGAAGCAATTGCTAGACCGAAGCCGACCTGGAACCAGTGATTTCGTAATTTATTCATTGGTTTAAATTTTAGCACATACAAATTATGGCCTTTTAGTTTATTGGGTAGATATTGGAGTATAACCCTTGCTTGCATTGAGGTGAATAACCGTAAAAGTAGTAGCTAGTTCGGCGACAGATTGATTGACTAGCTTATTTTCGCTAGCGATAAACTCTATTTCGCTGCCCATGTCGTGCCACCAAGGCTTTGTCCTTAAGCGCTTTACTTGCTCGGTATCGTTTACGTTCATAACAATGATTGAGTGTTTAGCGTTTGGAAACATTTCTTGTAGCTTCTGGGGAGTCTGGAGTAACGAATCACCGTATTGCCATTTTATAAGCACGACATCGTTAGTCCCGAACAGGGCCGATACTTCATTTATTATTGATGTACGTGACTCGTCTAGTGAGCCTAGGTTTACGAGACTTTCTTTGCAGATAACGATTTTCCTGCCATCCCACCCAAATTGTCGTGCAAGTTGTGGACTCTGAATTAATGACTTCATAAAAGTTTCTTTGCCAGAAGCGCTAACTCCAAAAACCCAAACAATTTCTCTCATTATCTAACTATAACAAAAGTGCGACTTAGAATATTAGCTAATGTGTTGATAGGCTAGAGATAATGCGCCGGTGACGCCACTGAGTGTGCCGAGGCTTGGAGCTACAATATAGCTATCAATTTCCTGAGTAATCTCAGGTAGTTCTGGGTATCCGTTTAGTATTTTTATAACTTCTGCTCGGACGCTAGCTAATAGATTTTCGTGGTTCATAACTCCACCGCCTACGATAATTTTGTTAGGCATAAGGCTGACGATAGTATTGGCTACACCATAGGCTAAATATCGGGCTTCTATAGCCCAGGCATTATTGTCGGTAATGTCTTTAACCGGTTTACTAAAGCGCTTTTGGAGGGCGAAACCGCTGGCTAGTCCTTCGAGACAATTTGCGTGGAATGGGCAAGCACTTTTGATTTCTGGGTCGTCGTTTGGGATCATCATGTGCCCCATTTCTGTATGGGTTAAGCCACTAGGAAAATGGCCGTCAACTATGTCGCCGATGCCAATTCCGGTACCGACTGTCATATAGGCTACATTGCTTAAGCCTTGCCCGGCTCCATATAATTGCTCGCCTAAGACGGCGCAGTTAACATCGCTGTTGATCTCGACGGGAATATTAAGTGAACCAGTAATAGCACCTACTATATCTGTATTTGACCAGCCTGGTTTTGGAGTGTTAGTGATATGCCCATAGCTAGGCGAATCCTTATTTAGGTCTAGCGGACCAAACGATCCAATACCAATCGCAGCCAGATTTGATTGGCCCTTAAAGAATGAAATTACACTGTCAAGAGTTTCGGTCGGCGTAGTTGTTGGTATTTGGATATGGGAAGCGATGTTATCTGGCGAAGTTCCGACCGCGCAAATAAACTTGGTTCCACCAGCTTCAATCCCACCATAAATTCTATCGTTCATATTAACTTTAGTTTAGATTAAATGATAAGAAACTCAAAAAGGCCCTCCAAAGTAGTTTATCAGTATGTCCATATTGAAGATCCATATGGGGCAGTGTTGTAGGTGAGATTAGTACAAACGAGTGTGTAATTACCAGTTTTTATTATGCCTTAAGTACAAGAGAACAATTAGTAGTAAAAGCCCCGCCGCTAATGCAGTTAAGAGAGACATTTTTAGGCTACTATGAGCTCTACTGATACTCGGCATAAAATCAAATAGTGCATTCCAGAAAGAATATGCGGCTATGCTGGCAATCATGCTTTGGGATACACTTGTCAGTCGAAGTCGTTTTCTTGAACTCACTAAATAAGCAATTATAAAATATCCAAGAGGTATAAGTAATATTAGTGAAAGCTCGATTAGTATTTTTGGTTCAAGGGTTTGAGAACGTATGCGAAGTATTGTATCTATAATGTAGCTGCCACCCGTAACAATTACAAAGAGCTTCTGCAATAGATGCGTGCTAGGCTGTGAACCGCCATTACTTATATCTGACATCTGGTTTACGATTATATACCTAATTTAGCTAATGGCATTAATAACCCGTTTGCCTAGGAATAGTGATATTTATAATTGTGTTATCACTACCAGATTTATTAGGATGAAATTAACAGTTTAAGTTTTGGATTTTACTGTCAATTTTCGGTAAGCCAAATAGCTGCCACCAACTAGTATGGCTTCGTTTATAGCAAGCATAATGTAATACGTTGTAGATGCATCTAGTTGATCAGCGTTAGGGCTTCTGTCGATCAAGAATTTGTTGTAGCTTGGAATCGACATTAGTGTGCATAAGCCAAGGCTTCCTTCATATGCGCCGCTCCTAAGATTAAGGTAATTATTATCCCATACTAGACAGCCAAATTCTGGCCCGGCAGGTCCACCCTCACCAGTTATGTAGATACGACTCGACTCTACCAGACGTGCTGGTACAAGGACTAATACCAGCGACACCAGTATGATCCCGGCGGTAATCAGTAGGG
>JBDTES010000029.1:0-56880 GCA_039922435.1 Saccharimonadales bacterium (SeqCode) | reverse complement strand
CGCTCACGGACGGTGCGGTATTCCAGAGTCATTATACGTTCACTGTGCAGGCGATACATGTCAGCTACCATGTCGAGCACTGGTAAGGCTGCCCCTGGATTCCCTTGAACAAAATCTGTGAACTTTTCGCGGGACATTAGCCAGGCGGTGGTAGGAGCTAGTACTGAGTAAATGATTGCTCGTTCTTTACCGGTGATTGCCCAAGTTAGACCTAGTAATTCAGCCTTTTTTCGGATAATTAGTAGATTTTCTTCGCCATATTTTGTAATGTCATACGACTTTACAAGGCCTTCTTCGATATAAAAAACGCCCGGCAAGGCTTGTCCGGGCCGGTTTATGAAATCACCCTTAGTATAGGTCAGTCTATTCCCCTGATGGAAGAAGTCGACAAGAAGACGCATTTGATCGGTCTTTATCGGCATAATTTTATTATCACACATCTGTTTAGCTACGTCTATGAAATTCGTAGTTACATCAGTAAATGTGATAATTATCGACACCAAAGTGTGAGTAACCTTACTGTCGATGGTAGAACCTCAGCACATAATACCTCGGATAAGGCTAAACGGAAGGAGAATCCTATGGTAAGCCTACGAAGTGTCGAGGATCAACTTAGGGAGATTGGTTGTAATTTTCAGTTTTGGGGCCGTTCAGAAATCCGTGAACTATCTAGTGTTCTTATGCCCGACGAAGCTATTGCTCAGTGTGTAAATGGTAGTTACGAGAATGGTTTTGCTCTGCTTTGTGTCACGCAGTGCCGAGTACTACTAGTAGACCGTAAGCCGATGTTACTGACAATTGAAGATATTCGTTACGATATGATTGCTGAGGTCGACTTCCATAATCGTTTACTCAATTCGACGGTTCGGATTTTCACGCCAATGCATAATCTGGCCTTTAGTAGCTGGAGTCATATACGCCTGCGCAAGTGTGTTGATTACATACAGCAGCGGGTTATGGAAATCCGTCAGCAAAGCCCGGTTTCTCAGCAGTTCCAAACTGGCTATTCTCGGCCGGCCGCCTTAAATGGCGCTAACCCAGCCATGAATCCCTATACTAAAGTGCCACTTTTGTCGCGCCGCCGACGTTTTCCAAGCATTTATTAGGCGTATCTAGTGAGCTTGCGTAAGCGTTAGCGGTTTGACCGTCGTCACTAGCGTAAGTATAATTACTCCTGTAACAAGTGTGGTTTTCGTTTAAATAGATATTATGATGGGTATGCCAAGATTTACCAGGTCACAGACTTACCGGGTGGTTAGATTGCCTGGCGCTAAACGCCGTAGATATTTAGGTGTTGTTGTTAAATGGGGTGGAGTAATCGTAATTGGTTTGGCTGTATTAATTGCCGTGCAGCTGCTATACCCGAGTGGTCTAACGCGGCCGTTTGTACATATTAGTGGCGTAGCGAGAGGTTTTATGAGCCAGCCGTCATTTGATCATTACTTGAGCGAAATTGATAAGCAAACTCTAGACATAAGAATGAGTGACAAAGTTTATCACGCTACTGCGATAAATGTTGGGATTAGTATAGATAAGTCAGCTATTAAAGATGAGGCCTATGATTATCATTTGGCCGAACGGCTAAAGCCATTTTCGTTATTTAAGAGGGATGTGGCCGTTGAGCCAAAGCGTAACGTAGAGTCGGCTACACTATCAGCTTATGTCGACAAATTAATAGATGAGGCTGCCGTGAAGCCAGTCAATGCTTCGGCTACTAAGCAGCCAGACGGTAGTTATCAGTTGGTTCCGGCAAAGGCAGGTATAAGTTATGACAAAGAAGGGATAATTAGAGCCTTAGTTGGAGTGCCGCTATTACCTAAGGTCGAATTATCATTCGTTGGCCGTAAGCAAATACCGATGGTGAGCGATAAAACTGTTGAGGTAGCTATAGCTCAAGCAAGTGAGTTACGATCCAAATCTCTAAATGTGATTATTGCAGATCAGACTATTATGGTCACAGGCCAGCAGTTGGCTACTTGGGCGAGTATCACGACTGATCCTACCAAAGGTACAGCGGGCTTAACTTATGACAAAACGGTGATTGATAACTGGCTGCAATCAGTGGCTGGGTTTGTTTACTCACCGGCCACGCCGACGCTTATCTATCGGACTGACGGAGTTGAACAGAGTCGTACCGGCGGCATAATCGGACGAGCCGTGGACGCGGACAAAACTGCTTTAGCCATCATCACGGCGCTGGCCGATAAATCACCAAAAAACGTGACTGCTACTATTATTCCGATTGATCTTGGCCAGAAGTTTGTTGATTCGTACACGCCGACCAGCCAGGGGGTCCAGGCCTTAATCAATAACTGGCAGACTAGTCACGGTGGTCAAACGGCGGTTTATTTTCAGGAGCTAGCTGGCCAAAATCGAGCAGCGGTAGCCAATCAAAATACATTATTTCAAGCTGCCAGTGTGTACAAGCTATATGTTTTTGACTTTCTTTTAAACGGTGTAGCTAATCATACTATCGACCCAACCACTCAACTAGCTGAGGGCAAAGATATTGCGGCCTGTGTCAGCGCTATGATATTGGTTTCGGACAATCCTTGTCCAGAAGCGGCAGTGGCCAAATATGGTTGGGATGCTATCAATAATTTTGTGAGCGGCCAAGGGTTGCCGGCGGTTGGTTTCTTGGATGGTAATTCGGCTGTTACGGCCGCTGGTGTTGGTACGTATTTACAAAAATTACAGGCTGGCAGCCTGCTGAGCCCAGAAGACACTGTAACAGTGCTGGGATATATGGGTTCGCAGAAATATCGCTCAGGTATTCCGGCTGGACTGCCGGCTGCTACAGTGCAGGATAAAGTTGGTTTTATAGCCGGTATTTGGAATGACGCAGCAATCGTGCACAGTCCGAAAGGTGATTACGTTCTAGTAGTGCTAACAAACGGTGCTGGTGGAGCGTTAGCAATTGCCGATTTAGCCTCTCAACTAGATGCTATTTTATAAATAACCATTTAGTAAATATTAGTTTTGAGATAGGTTAACGCATATACGCCGTACCAGTTAAAATCAATAGTTATCAAAAAGTTGTGAGCCGTTGGGTGGTGCTATTTCGAGACGTTGAATTTGAACTCAACGACGTCGCCGGGTTGCATTATATAGGTTTTGCCGACGGTGGCTAGCTTGCCGGCGGAGCGGGCGGCTGATAGGGAACCGGCCGTTATTAGGTCGTCGTAGTCGACGACGTCGGCCGCAATAAAGCCACGTTCAAAATCACCATGGATTACGCCGGCTGCTTGTGGGGCGGTAGCGCCAGTCGGAATAGTCCAGGCCCGAACTTCTTTGTCACCGGCAGTTAAGTAGCTTTGGAGTCCGAGCGTGCTATAGGCAGCTTGGATTAGCTGAATTAAGCCTGACTGGCTTTGGCCGTAACTGTCGAGCAATTCGGTCTGATCGGGTGGGTCTAGGCTACGCAATTCGTCCTCTAATTTGGCACAGATGAAGAGAGCTGTTGATGGCGCTACCAGAGTAGCCAGGCTGGATTGCATAGTTTTATCGGCTAATCCGGCTTCATCGACATTGAATACATAAATTACTGGTTTTAGGGTTAGAAGTTGGAGTTCCTTTTGTAGCCACTGGATTGTTTCTGGGTCCATTGTGGCTAGTTCAGTAGAGAGTGTTTGGCCAGCATCTAGAGTCTGCCGAACGTGCTCTAGTGCCTCTAATATCGACTTGAGTTTAGGGTTAGCTTTGGCTTCTTTGGCTAGGTGGGGCAAACGCTTGTCGACGGTTTGCAAGTCGGCTAGTATCAGTTCGGTATTAATAATTGCTATATCGTTAGCTGGGTCGTGTGTGCCGGTGGCTTCGTCGGTTACGATATTGGCGTCACTAAAGGCCCGGACTACTTGAACTATAGCGTTGCAGCTACGGATGTGGCCAAGAAACTGATTGCCCAGGCCTTCGCCCTGGCTAGCGCCCTTAACTAGTCCAGCTATATCGACGAAAGTGACTGTGGCAGGCTTGATTGGCGCACTGTGATACAACTGGCTTAACTTGGTTAATCGTTCGTCTGGCACTGGCACGATACCGGTATTTGGTTCGATGGTGGCGAACGGATAATTGGCGGCCAGAGCGTCCGAATCGGTCAGGGCGTTAAACAGGGTGGATTTGCCAACATTAGGCAATCCGACGATGGCGATATTTAAAGACATAGTAATTATTATAACAGGGAAGCCCATAACTTGAGTCAGCGGAGCGAACCAACAGATATAATGATATTGACAGATTTAGTAATTAAGGGTAAGATACCCCTGTTAACTCAGCTTTGGAATAATCTCCGCTTAGAGCCTGCCCATTATGGGCCGCGCTCGGTGTTGAGGCCACTGCCGAGTAAGCACATTAACATGTCAGATTGCAAAATTACTATAGTCTTTTCGGTTACACACTTTTGAGTGCGTAGAGTAGAGATGCGGAGTAGAGGCTTCAACTAGGTGAGGCTTGTACTCCGTGTCTCTTAAAGGAGAGATACACTGACTGACCATTTGGTCAGATTGGAATAGTAAAATGACTAGTAAAGGAAAGTTGGCCATCGCTTCTGTGACTAGCGCATTAGTGCTAGTGCTGGGAGGATTTGTTTTCCCCGGTCCAGCAGAGGCGGCGGGTGGTCCTCCAGATTTGTGCAACGGGGCAAGAGCTCTCGATGGCAATTTCGGGGGACAATCAATGGTTTCTGGTAGTGAAACCAGTGACTATGGCAGCGGGGGTACTGTTGACCTGAAAATCAATAACACTGGTACCGATGGTGGAAGTGTGTCATACGTAGTCAACTTTGACGGGCAAGTTAACAGGTCGTTAACTGTTGCTCCCGGAGCAACGACGGATGAGATCTACGTCGGGCTACATCCAGGGTCATATGTGTACCAGGTGTACGGCGGGGATGGGCTCACTGTTTACAATTATGCGGACATCGGTAATTGCACAAAAACAGCACCATTACCACCGACAACAGCACCATTACCACCGACAACGACAGTTCCTGAGCTTCCGGACAACGTGTCCAGAATCGCAGGCGCGAATCGCTATGCGACGGCGGCAGATATTGCTGTACGTTCCGGTACGACTCGCGCGGTTATTGTTGCCAACGGCGAAACTGCCAAGCAGGGATTCGATGCTTTATCAGCCAACTATTTGGCTGGTCGGGTTGACGCTCCGATTCTGCTAACGCAGGCGAATACCGTTTCCTCGGCTACATTGAGTGCGGCAAAAAGCGTGCTCAAAGCATCAGCTAATCCCGTGATATATGTCATGGGCGGAGTTGATTCTGTCGCGGGCTCAGTAGTGGACCAGTTCACTCGAGCTGCGGATTCGGTTTCGACCGGGTCGGTAAAGGTTATTCGTGTGGCTGGTGCGAATCGCTATGCGACGTCGGCGTTGGCAGTAATGACTCCAGGCGCGGTGACGAACTCACTGAGTCTTTCGGCGGATGGCAACGTGTTGGCACGGACGGCGATTCTGGCTTCTGGTGAGGTTAACGCCGATGCCCTAGCGGCCGGAGCTTTAAGTTACGCTTGGGGTATACCGGTTTTGCTGACGCCAGCTAATATGGCCCAGCAAACGACCTATTCGGTCATCAAGGAGCTGGGGATTACTCAGGTGATTGTGCTCGGTGGGCCCGATCGGGTTTCACCGGCTGTAGTCAGTCAACTTGAGTCTGCCGGTGTTGTCAGTGTTAAGCGGATCGCTGGCGCGAGTCGCTACGATACTGCAGCACAGTTGTATAGTTTCGCAGTGGATACGCTCCAAAATGTTTCGGGTGACCACTACGGTGCGGGCACTACAGTGTACCTTGCCAACGGTATGACCGGATTTCCGGATGCGCTTGCGGTTGGCCCACTAGTCGGTAAGAATGGAGACGTTCTGCTGACGAGTGCGTCGAACAAACTGGGTAGTTCTGCCATTTCGTTTTTCAAAACGCACTCCCAGTTCGTCTCGGTTATTGGTTTGGGGTCAGCCTCAACCATCACCGACTCGGTGTTGGCAGCAGCCGCCAAAGCAGTCGGCTAGCCGGTTAAAAACTAAATAGTTTAGCTATCCCCAAAGGGGTAGAGTAATGAGTGTGGAAGACTCAAAACTCTACCCCTAGGGGTAAGCTAGGTGACAACCGTCAATTACACCTAACCGGTGTATACGCAATCTGACATGTTACTTTTCCTTTGAAATGTAACTTATTTATACGCATAGACACTCTCTGTATGGTTAGTTTTATTATTATCTAATTTTCTAGTATCCTTTATAAATTGTGTGACTTATTGACTCTGTAGTAGGCTATATTTTTTTAAGATAATCTGCTACCATAACCATCATGGCTAGGGATAATAGACATAGTAAAACTATAGATGATAATGCTAGCAAGCCTGTCGAACCTGATTCCGATATTCCAGATTTTATAGCTGGAGCGGTTGTTACTAGTGGTAGGGGCATGGGTGGCCGTTGGCTTAAACGCCCCAGCGGTCTGGTGCTTATAATTGTTGCCGTAATTGTAGTTATTGGCCTGATTGTGGGGTCAATTATTATTTTTAGACCTTCTCACCCCAAACAGGTTGTTACACCAAATACTCATAAGACAATAATTTTGGATGTACCGCCGCCAACCGCCGCCCAAGAGCATACTATTCAGTATGTCCGCCGGATCGATGGGGTTATTACGTCTGCCTCGGCGACAGGGCTTACACTGCAGCCTTCTGATGTGGGGTCACCGCCTCTTAATCTGACTTATACTAAAGACACAGTCTATTCTAGTGGTCAGACTGGCTCAAAGGCCAAACAGAGTAATATAGTGTCTGGCCAAAAAGCCGTTATTGGCTATGACTCATCAAATAACCAGGTTATTAGCGTCTGGGCTGATTATGACAAGTAGAGCTAAGTGGTTTGTCTACGGTTTGCCAACTGTATTCTTGGCTGTCGGGCTAGCATTGGGTGCCTGGTTAATCTTTAGGTCTCCACCTAAGGTTGAAGCAGCGTCTAATAATTCATCACTACTATTAACCAGTAGTGGCGCTAGTACAAATATGTCAAAATACTGGTCGCTCAAGAGCTATGCAAATGATATGGATTCGTACTATAACACTTATTCATCAAATTGTGCTGCTAATGGTGGACATAATGACGCTTCTATTCCTTGGTTGCCAGCCCAGAATAGTGCTACGACAGGGACTAGCTTTACTTATGACGGCAATGATATGTCGAGACGAGGTGACTGCAAAGCAAGGTATACGGACGGTGGCTCTGATACCCCCGCTTGGTTGTCGAGTGCTTGGAGTAGCTGGACGGCGATAGGATCATCGGCTGGCTATAGTAGCGCTAGTGTTTTTGTGCCACAATCTAGAACGGCATCGTGTAATGCTCTGTATGGCAACACTGGTACGACACCGATGATTTTTGGTGATTCGAGCTATGATTTTAATGATCAGGCCTATGGAGCGGGCGGTATATTTGCGTCGAAATCGCCCGAGCAAGCTCCTAATACCAGTAGTAATGTTTATTTGTATGGCAATGGTACTTCGTTGATTCGAAACACCTTTAATATTAGTGCAGCTGATTATGCCAAGATCCAGGCCGGTGCACCGACAAAGTTCTATGCTGTGGCAGATGATTGGCTAGCTCTTTATATTAATGGGTCATTTGTATCTTCTACTGGTTCAACCGGTGATAGTATAGCCTCAACTGTCGTTAATAGCTATTTGCGCCAGGGACAGAACACTATTGCCATACAGGTTGTAGACAAAGCCTATTGGGGAACAGTACCCCCTAGTTACGGGGTTAGTTCCGGCGTTTGCTATAACTTGGCAGTAACTATCAATAATAGTGGCAACCCAGCTAGTGGTAATTGCCCTGGCGACCCGACAATTGCTGCTGACACTAAAGTTACTACTACGATGCCCTACACAGGCAATAGTGCTGGGGCTCATGCCACAACTTCAACTCGGAATGCTGGAACTGCCGTACCGTCAAACTACAATGAGTATGACCCTATAGGAGTCAAGTGGCAGGGGGCGCAAGACAAAGACATTGGAGATTCTGATCCGAGTTCTAACCATGATGGTATTCTTGCGACTTATGTTAGCGAAACTGGGATATTGACAGGCATTACTAATGGTGGCAGCGGTAGCATAACGTTGGATTACAAGCCATATCTCAATAATTACCCTTACGACTCAAATCAGGCTACTGTAACCTATGATAGTTATTGGAAGCATATTGTTTGGAGAGTAACATCGTCTAGTACAAGCTCCTGTACATCAGGCGATAAAGACAACGGAAATACTTGTACTCATTCGACTCCATATGATCCAGGTAATCAAGGTCCTCATAGTGGTGGTTGCAAATCTTGGAACCCTGTACCAGTTGGACATGCCCCATCATGTCATGAGTACAACCCTCCCATACCTAATCCTTGTCCTACAGGAGGCTGCTATACTTACAACGACTACTACAAAATCACGACTGATACTTGGTCTGCAGGCCCTGCAACAATTGAGCATTCAGCCAACACAGTGTCTAGTCATGCTATGTCCGCTTGTTTTAATCGGCAGTTCGAAGTGAGTTGGCCGTCAACCCCGACTGGTGGGCTTGATTCGGATGAAGACCCAACATCTGCTAACTTTACGGGTAATGTATCAGTTCACTTCCATGGGCCAGTTGACTCTAAGGACTTGCGCAAAGCGTCTACAGTTAGCTTGGGATATAGTGGCGATATATCATTCCCTTATAACATCTCACCCTATGGTTCCTGTAGTGGCGGTTCATTTACAGTGACTTCTGCTACACAATCACCTGATGATAGTTATAGTAGTGGCTTTACTTTGACGTGTCCGATTCAGGCCCCGCCGCTAAATGCTGGTGAGATGGTTTGTGCCGACTTCTTCGTTAGCCCAGAAGAAGGCGAGGTCGACCAGAATGGCAATATGTCTAATACTTCTGGTCAAATTACGGCCAACCCATGTACAAGGCCCTTAACCAATCTGCCATATGCTAATTTCTATGGTAATGACGTATTTGCCGGTGGCGCGTTTGACAACTATAGTGATCAATGCTCATCGCATGGCGTAAATCCTAGCGCATCGGGTGTTATTGTAGCTTCAACTGAGGCCAATATCCGGGGTTCAGGTAGCCAGTTTGCGGCCCTAGCGCTAGGGGCGATTACCAAGTTTAATAGTGCTATTTTGCGCGGCGGTAACTCACCTTCGTCACCACTCGGTCTGACCTTTGCTAATTCTCCTCCAGCAGGTAATCTAGGCACCGGTCACTGTATAACTAACTATGCTGGGGGTAGGCCTAGCGACGCGGCACCCTGGACAGGTTCTTTTGCCAATGATGCTAGTCAGCAAGTTTATTATGCCAACCCTGGTGTCCTGAGCGTCCCGATGGTCCCGGATGGTGTTAGTGCTGTTATTTATGTTAATGGTGACGTCACTATAAACAGCGATATAGCCTATCAGACGAATGGCTGGACGATGACGTCTGCGAATCAGTCTAATATCCCGTCGCTTTATATTATCGCTAGCGGCAATATCAATATTGGGCCTAGTGTTACTAAACTATCTGGGGTATATGTTGCCCAGAATGGAACTATCGACACCTGTGCAACGCATGACTTTATTAGTTGTCAAAAGCAGCTAGTAGTATATGGCTCGTTTATAGCTAATAAGATTAATCTGTATCGTACATTCTCATCGTTGCGTAATTCTACGTCGGCAGAACACCCTAGCTCTCCGTTTGGACCAGAATCAGATAGTAGCGCTGCGGGTGGTGGGCGATGTAGTCAAGGTGACAATGCTCACCCGAACATTGATAATGCTAATCGTAGTAGTGTTAGCTCCAAGGCCTACGATTGTGCTGCCGAAGTATTTATCTTTAGCCCGGCGAATTACCTAAGTCGACCGGCTGTACCACAGACGGGTGACGGCAAGGCTATCGAGTTTGATTCGATTTCCAGTTTGTCACCGGTCTTGTAAAATACGGGGGAATTAGGTATAAAGTAGTAAGGACAAAGTCCAAATAAAAAAGTATAAGCGGTGGGCTAAATGCTAATAATTACAAAACATAAAACTGGTTGCAAAAAATGGGCCTGCTAAGCGGAGTCTCTAATTTCTTTGGCCTAGATATTGGCACTGATGCAATTCGGGCTGTTGAACTGCGCGGCAACGCCCTACCTAAGACGCTAGTTAGATATGCTTATGTGCCGATAGACCCGCGGATGGCTCAAAGTGATGCTAAGTCGGACGAACAGAAGATATTACAGGTTATTAAGAACCTTTTGTCTCAAGCTAAAATGTCGACTCGTAACGTGGCCGTTAATCTACCCTCGAAGAATGTGTTTACGACCGTGGCTGAGTTTGATCGTCTGAACCCGGGTGAGATGGGCGAAGCTCTACATTTCCAAGCGGAATCGCTAATTCCGACACCGATAGCTGAATCTAAGATTGATTGGGCCCAGATTGGTGATTCACCAAAAGATAAGACTAAGGTCGAAATATTGCTATCGAGTGTACCGAATAAATTCGTTGAGCAGCGGCTTGATATGTTGGAATCAATTGGGCTAAATGTGATTGCCTTTGAACCGAGTAATATGGCAATGACTAGGGCCTTAGTACCGGCTGGGGCAACTCTGCCACACTTAGTGCTTGATATTGGGCGTAATAACACTGATCTGGTCATTGTCGGCGAGGCGCCGCATTTGACGAGGGTGATTCCAATTGGCACTGATACTATTCTTCATTCAGCTGCCCAGAATCTAAATGTCGACGATAAACAGGCTCAACAACTGGTGTTTAAATTTGGCCTAAGTAAACAAAAACTGGAAGGGCAAGTGCTGGAAGCTATAATTTCGACGGTTGATAATCTGGTTGGCGAAGTTGATAAATCGCTTAAATTCTTTATGACCCGTTACCCTGAATCCAAGATTGACCGTTTAATAGTTTCTGGTTTGGCGGCTAGCATACCAGAATTCCCGCTGTATCTGGCTAACAAGTTTGGTTTAAATACCGAGATTGGTAATGCTTGGCGGAATGTGGCCTATGCACCGGAGCGTCAAAACGAACTTCTGACTATCTCTAGTGAATTTGCTGTTGCGGTCGGTTTAGCGGAGCGAAAAGAATGATTATCCAATTTAACCTTCTGCCGGACATTAAGTTTGAATTTCTGAAAACGAAGCGCCTAGAACGCCTGATAGTTGCCGCCTCGCTGATAGCAACGGCAGCCTGTATTGTTGTGCTTGCAGTGCTTTTGCTAGTCGTTGAAGTTAAACAGAAGCATGATATAAGCAATTTGACTAAAGATATCACTACTCACGCTAATAAGATAAAGGCTATTAGCGGGCTCGATCAGAAGATTACAGTCCAGAACCAGCTCGAAACTCTACCGAGCTTGTATGCTGCGAGCCCGCAGACCTCACGTATCTTTGGTTACATTGTTAAGTTAACGCCTCCAGATGTAACAATTGGTGATTTATCAATAGATTTTACGGCTAATACGATGACAATCAAAGGGGCTGCGCCGGGCCTTAGTAGTGTGAACGCCTATGCCGACTCACTGAAGCGGGCTACTTATGATGATGCAACTACGAGTATTAAGGGTGTAGCTGCATTTAACGGCGTAACGTTGACTTCGTTTGGTCGTGACCAGAACGGAGCTACCTATACTTTAGATTTTAGCTTTGACCCTCTGTTGTTCCAGCCGAGTGAGAATATAACTCTGAATGTACCTAAAACGACTAATGTACCAAAGGTGCCTGATATTGGCCATAAAATATTTAAATCCTTACCTGAACTTACGAATGAAGGAGGGAACCAGTAGAGATGGCACAGCAAAAAACCGCTACTATCCAGCAGCAAATTGGTAAACACTTCCAGCTGTCTAAAGCTCAAAAAGCTATACTGATCGCTGCCGGGATTGGTATTTTTGTAATAGTATTTACTGTCGTAGCAGCCAAAGCTTTAATAAGTCAGAAAAAGTTTCAGAGTACTGTTATTAGTTCTAAGCAAACTGCTCTAAATCAACTAAAAACTAACGAGAAAACAGTAGCGCAGTTGAATCAGTCATATCTTGAGTTTGTTAGTGCACCAAAGAACGCCCTTGACGGTAATCCAACTGGTAATGGACCGAAAGACGGCTCTAACGCCGTTTTAGTGCTTGATGCCTTGCCGGATTATTACGATTTTCCAGCCCTAACTTCTAGTCTGGAGAAGGTTATAATTGGTCAGAATATGACTATAAAGGGTATTTCTGGCCAAGATGATCAGGTTACTCAACAGACTAATACATCCAGTACTGACCCTAAACCAACCGCAATACCATTCTCGATTAGTGCTGACGGTTCTATTGATCAGGTTGAATCATTGATTGGTCAATTTGAACACTCAATTCGGCCATTTCAAATTCAGACGCTAGACTTGAAGGGTGATCAAGATAATATGACAGTATCCATGACTGCTCAAACTTATTTCCAGCCAGCCAAGAACTTTAATATAACCAAGGCGGCAGCCAGTAATCCTACGAAAGAGGCAGCCAAATGAGGCTAAGTTATAGACAACTGCAAGAAGCTCCAACTGGCTGTATCGGAGACGAAATATGAAGAAAAAAGACTGGGGCCTATTAGCTGGAGTATTAGTTATTAGTATTATTATCTCCGTGGTGCTGGCTAATGTGTTATTTAGCTCAAAGGGTTACATTAAGCAGGAAGTTGAAGTCGTTGACCCGATTTCGGCCGACTTCCCGGTTAATGAAGTTAAGCCCAAATATTTTAATAAAGATTCCGTAAACCCGAAGCAGCTGATTCATATTGGAGACCCGAACGAACATCCGTTTGCGGACGAAAATAAACAGTAATGGAGGGCTTGAATTATGAGTGTCCTATCGACTGACTCTGCGCAGGCAGTCGAAGCCGAGCTAGTGACGGGCGGCGTATTATCACGTAGTCAATTAGATGATTACAGGAGTCAAGCTGCTGCCAAGAAACAGCCTTTACTGGGTTTTCTGATCGACCAGAAATATGTTTCTGACGAGGATATGACCAAGACTATCGCTCATGTTTCTGGTTTACCATACGTTAATCTATCTGATACATTTATTGACCATAAGATACTGGAGTTGCTACCAGAAGATTCAGCCGCCCGCTATATGGCCGTGCCTCTAGGGGAGATGAAGGGTCGGCTAGTGGTGGCTATGCTGGATGCCGATAATGTCCAGGCGGTTGATTTCCTAGCAAGCAAGATTGGCCGGCCATTAAAGGTTTATGCAGCCAGCGAAACTGGTATCCGTAACGTCCTAGATCAATATAAATCAAAGATTGCTGATAGCGAAATAGCTGAACTAAGAAATATCGGTCAACCAGATGTAGCCGCTGGTTCGCAGTCGGCTGATTCTAAGGGTCCAAAAGATAAAACTAGCAATATCCAGACGATAGTCCAAGATTCACCAGTTTCTAAGGCTTTAACGACGATTCTGGAGTTTGCTGCCAATAACCGAGCTAGTGATATTCATATCGAGCCGTACGAGAATGAATTAAAGATTCGCTGTCGGATTGACGGGGTTTTACGAGAGATTATGGCACTACCAAAGAGTATCGAGCCGGCCCTTATATCGCGTATAAAGATTCTTTCGACTCTCAAGATTGATGAACACAGAATCCCTCAGGATGGTGAGTTTACGGTTAAGGTTGGCGCTAAAGCGATTGACCTGCGAATTGCTATATCGCCGGTTATATGGGGTGAACAGGTGGTTATTCGGTTACTTGATAAGTCGGGCACTACGCTTAGGCTGGAAGATATGGGATACAGCGGCCGGGCGCTTAGGACGATTCGTGAAGGGGTCAAGAGTACTAGTGGCATGATTCTAACTTCTGGCCCGACCGGGTCAGGCAAATCGACTTCTATGTATGCGCTCTTGCAGGAAGTTAAGGACGATACCGTTAATATCATTACCCTAGAAGACCCGGTGGAGTACAAGATGGACGGGGTTAATCAGATTCAGGTTAACACGGCAGTTGGCTTAACTTTTGCCAGTGGCTTGCGGTCTATTCTGCGTCAAGATCCAGATATAGTAATGGTAGGTGAGATTCGCGATAAAGAAACGGCTGATTTGGCGGTCCAAGCTAGTTTAACTGGGCACCTGGTGTTCTCGACTCTACACACCAACTCGGCTGCCGGTATCTTGCCTAGATTGCTAGATATGGGCATTGAGCCGTTTTTGATTGCCAGTACAGTGCATACGGTGATTGGCCAGAGGCTGGTTCGCCGCTTGGGTGATACCAAAGAAACCTACAAGTCTGGCCCGGCCGAAACCGCCGCCATTAAAGAGGCGTTGGGTGATCTTCTGCCCAAGAAACAAGAGGATATGGCTGGGGTTGCTAAAGATCTTGGATATGAAACCTTGCCACTCAGTACCGATTCAGCTTATACTTTAACCAAGGGCAAGGATAGTCCTGATACACCCGGTGGCTACAAGGGTCGGATGGGAGTATATGAGGTATTCGATGTTAACGAGAGTATCCAAAAACTTATTCTCAAACGGGCAACCAGCTCAGAAATACAGGCTCAAGCCGAAAAGGATGGCATGGTGACTATGCGACAAGATGGCTACCTCAAAGCTCTAGCTGGACGGACGACAGTTCAAGAGGTTAACCGAGTAGCCTCAGCCGGCAGTAGTGCCTAGTAAGAAATCAGATAAGTAAATCAAGGAAACCAATGATTATCACAGAAAAATATTCAAGCATTGATCTACATTTTCCGGCTACACGTCGGGGGCTTTTTGGTGTAGGTGTGCTAACTGAAATTTCGAAGGGGGACATATAATGTCGGGGCAGCCACGAATTGAGGTTTTACTAGAAGAAGTCGTCAAAAAGAAGGGGTCTGACTTACACTTGCAGGTTGGCTTGCCTCCAATGATGCGGATTGATGGTTCACTAGGGCCAGTTAGCGGAGCTGATTCGCTAACCGAAGAAACGGTCGAGACATTAATTTTTGCTATTCTCGACGAAGACCAGAAACAGATTCTACTGAAAGATAAAGAGTTTGATTTTAGTTTCGCTTTTGGCGATTTGGGTCGATTTCGAGTTAACGCTTTTCATGAGCGTGGCAATTTAGCGGCGGCACTGCGGCTTATTCCAAATGAGATTATGACAATCGAGCAGTTGGGCTTACCGCCAATAGTTGCCAAGTTTGCTGATTATCCACGAGGTCTGGTGTTAGTAACTGGTCCAACTGGCTCTGGTAAGTCAACTAGTCTAGCGGCTTTAATTCACAAGATAAATGTCGAGCGAGCTGACCACATAATAACTATCGAAGATCCGATCGAGTACACTCATAAAAGTGTTAAATCTGTCATCGTTCAGCGTGAGGTTCACTACGATACCTATTCGTTTAGCGCGGCGCTACGTAGTGCGCTGCGGGAAGACCCTGATGTGGTGCTAGTTGGCGAGATGCGTGACCTCGAGACAATCGCCAGCGCCATAACTATTGCCGAGACTGGACACCTGGTGTTTGCGACCTTGCACACTAACAGTGCCGCTCAGTCGATTGACCGGATGGTCGATGTTTTTCCGCCACACCAGCAGCCCCAGATTCGATCCCAACTATCCAATATTCTAATGGCGATATGCTCGCAGCGGCTGATTCCAACAATTGGTGGTGGACGAGTTGCTGCGGCCGAGATTCTAGTGGCTACCCCAGCTGTTCGTAACATAATTCGTGAGGGCAAGACTCATCAGCTTGATGCTGTGATTCAAACAGGCGCTGAATTTGGGATGCAGAGTATGGATAAACAGTTGGCTAATTTAATCCACTCTGGAACAGTGACTTATGATGAAGCTAGAACCGTAGCGGTCGACGTAGACGAGCTTGATCGCTTAATGAGAGGCTAAGATGACTAGACAGCTAAACACTTTAAAGACTCAGATGCTACATAATAGAAAGTCTCTTGCTATCTATAATTTATCTATAATTTACGATAATGGAGCTACATCATGTTGACATTTCGATATGAAGCTAGAGTCCCGGTAACTGGACAATTGGTTAAAGGCAATGTTCAGGCCGAGAACGAACAGGCGGCGGCCGACGCTATTAAAAAGCAAGGACAGGTACCAATATCTCTAACGGCTGCTTCGGGGAGCCGGAGTGGTGGGATATTCTCTAAAGTAAAGTCAAAAGATAAAGTCCTATTTTCTCGTCAGCTATCAACCCTGATTAACGCTGGTCTGCCACTATTACAGTCGCTTAGGCAGGTGGCTGCTCAGACTTCTAACAAAGCCTTGCAGTCTATTATTAACGATATCATTAGTAAGGTAGAAGGGGGTAAAGCCTTTTCGGCGGCGTTAGCGGCTCACCCAAAAGTTTTTGACCGAGTTTTTATTAGTCTAACCGAAGCTGGTGAGGCTTCTGGCAATCTAGATGAGACGCTAGATAGGTTAGCTAATCAGCAAGAGAAAGATGCTGATATTATGGGTAAAGTTAAAGGTGCTATGGTCTACCCAGCAATAGTTATGCTAGTTATGATTGGTGTTCTGGTCTTTATGGTTGTTAAGGTGCTGCCGACTATCAAAAATGTTTACGATGGTATGACGGGTGTAACCCTGCCATTTATTACAGTGGCTCTACTAGCTGTCTCGCATTTTGTGATTAGTTATTGGTGGATTGTTATAGTCATTTTGGGGATTATGATTATCGGTGGTAGCCGTTGGGCAAAAGGCGAAAGTGGACGAAAGGTTTTCGATAAGCTCAAGATGCGTAGCTGGCCAGTTGCGACGCTGTTTAACAAGATGTATATGGCACGGTTTGCTCGGACTGGCCAGTCGCTGATAGCTAGTGGCGTACCGCTTCTGAGAGTGATTGATATTACTGGCGATGCTGTTAATAATTATTATATAAAGAAGTCTTTAGATAATGCTTCGACCAAAGTTAAGGGAGGTAGATCGTTATCGGAGTCGCTAGATGGTGACCCTAACTTCCTACCACTCGTACCAAACATGTTGAGTATTGGTGAGCAATCTGGAGCGCTCGAGGTTATGTTAGGTAAAGTGGCGGATTATTACGAGAAGGAAGTCGATAACGAGATTAAGGCTGTTTCGACAATTATCGAGCCGGTTTTAATGATCGTGATGGGCGTGATGTCACTACTTATTGTAGCTGCTATATTGTTGCCAATTTATGGTCTAGTATCACAGTCTGGCTTTAGTGGCGGCATAGCCGGTTAGATTATAGCCTGTGGAAAAACGCTTGTGTTTATTAAGCTAATGAGTTAGCCTGTAGCCTATGGGTATTAAACCTAAAATGTATAATAAGGGCACCATAAAAAGGGGAAATAAATGTCTAGAAAGTTAAAAGATCTCAAAAGGTCTGTCGACCGAGGATTTACAATTATTGAGGTGATGATAGTCTTAGCTATCGCTGCCTTGATTATCTTAATTGTGCTGATAGCAGTACCGGCATTGCAGCGTAGTTCGCGTAATACCACGATTAAGAGCGATGCTGCATCTGTAGCATCAGCTATATCTAACTTTGAAACGAATAATAACGGCGTTATGCCTGGGTTTGTGCAGAGTCCGATACCAGCAATCCCTGATGGAACTGCTATTATATCCAAAGGTGCTGCTACTGACAGCAGTAGGGTAGTTGTTAAGATTCAGGGTGGTACGAGTGTTTTAGCTGAGATTGGTGCTACTGGGGGCGCTGCTCCATCGGTTACTGGGGCTTCTGCGCTTACTCCGGGACAGATTGTGGCCTGGGCTGGTCATGAGTGTGCTCCGGATATGACTATAGCTACACCTACCTATCAAGTAAGCTCACGGGCGGTGGCAGTGTTCTATGTTACAGAAAATGGTGGTAATAATAACCAGCTCCAGTGTATCGACACCTAAGATAGTCGATTACGATAGTAAAGGGCGACCCAGCAATGGGTCGTTCTTTTTGTTTAGGGTTTAAGATAAGTTTGCTATATTATTGGGGTAATGGTTATTGCAATATTAGCAATCTTAGGGCTCGCGTGGGGTAGTTTTGTGAACGCCCTAGTTTGGCGTCTGCACGAGCAGGGGAAGATTAAGGGTAAAAGTTCAAAGACTAAGAAAGGTTCGTTAGAATCTAAAGACAAGCAGGCTAGTGCGCTAGCTAAGCTATCGATCGTAAATGGACGCAGTATGTGCCCGAATTGCCGCCATGAATTGGCTGCCAAAGATTTGATTCCCATATTTAGCTGGCTAATGCTGCGTGGTAAGTGCCGCTACTGTCATAAGTCTATATCGTGGCAATACCCACTAGTAGAGGCCATTACGGCGTTAATCTTTGTCTTCTGCTATGTATTTTGGCCACTAGCGCTTGGTAGTGCTCTATCCATTGTAGTATTAGCGCTTTGGCTGGTTATGGTAATCGTCTTAATGGCGCTGTCCATTTATGACATTAAATGGCAGCTGCTACCCAACAGATTGGTGGCAACACTAAGCTTGGTGGCCGTAGTTCAGGCGGTTATTGTTATAGCGACAGCAGACAGTCCACTTAGGTCGCTTCTCGGTCACATTATTGGGGCCGTAATAGTTGGTGGTTTGTTCTATTTGATATTAGTATTATCGAAAGGCAAATGGATTGGCGGTGGCGATGTTAAGCTGGGCTTTGTACTCGGCCTGATAGCCGCAGCGCCCGGTCAGGCTGTTTTATTGCTGTTTTCGGCATCTGTACTGGGTAGCCTGGTTTCTCTGCCGCTAATGGCCATAAATAAGCTCAAACGCAGCAGTACAATTCCGTTTGGGCCATTCCTGATCCTGGCTACCCTGACCGTGGTTTTATTTGGCACGCAAATTATCGACTGGTATCTGAGCTTATTCCTCTTGCGTTGATGTCGGTGACTAATCGCTTATGCTATAATTCACCCTGAGGGAAACTATCTATTAATATCCTTAATATGAACCTAATTGAGAATGAAACACTGGCCCATAGCAATGCCGTACCATTGGTGCGCCAGTTTGAGCGTGGACGTGATAGCGGTATCGTTTCCAAGGCGGGCTATACTATCCTGGAAGTAATGATTTTTCTTGCAGTTTCGGGCTTTATGTTCATATTGGCAGCTGTATTTATTAACGGAAGACAAGACAACGTGGCTTTTAGACAGGGTATGCTGGCTGCTGGGTCAACGATTAGTAGCACGATAGATGACGTTGCTAACGGTCGATATCCCGCAATACCGGATGGAGAAGTATGTGACGCGGGCACGAGTGGTTCGCCGGTGATTAAGCCTATGCCTGGCCCTGGTGTAGAGCAGGGTTCAAACCTTGGTTGTGTATTCCTGGGTAAAGCGTTGCAGTTTGATCAGAGCTTATCTGGAGCCTCTGATGCAACTAAATATATAACTTATAATGTTATTGGTCGTCAGTTTGCCCCGACTGCCGGTTCGTGTTCTGTATCAACTAGCATGCAGTCGGCTCAATCTTTTTGTGAGGCTGCACCACAAATGGCGTTCATGGCTAGGGCTGGCGGTAGTAGTGCTGACTTGCGTCAGGAGGGAACTCTAGAACATGGTTTAGAATTTGCACCGACCGCTACATATCGTTGCGATTTTAATGTCAATTGCGTATCGGTATACGCTGTTGGCTTTTTTGGTAGCTTTGGTAGTTATGGTGCTGGCGATGCCGCCACTCAACTGTCTGGCGCTCAGACGGTGGCGGTTGCTACGCTAGTGAGTGCTGGTACTGTCCCAAATGTAACTAACCTTGATAACACAAGCGTACTTAGCCACGGTGATTTTGTTGTACTGTGTTTTAGTCAAGGAAATAAAACGGGTAGCGTCGTAATTGGTGGTAAAAATGGTCAACAAACTAGTGTTAGCGTAAATTTTGTAAAGGGAGACGGGCTACCATGTTAATGATTGGGCGTAAGCAACGGGGGGATACGATAATAGAGGTAATGGTGTCTCTGGCGGTTTTGGGGCTGGCTTTTGCGGTTTCCTATGCGACAGCCAATCGCTCACTAGCCGTTTCTCAGACTAACCAAGAACATTCTAGAGCCCTCGAGCTCCTTAGCACTCAAGTTGAACTAGCCCGTTCGTATGTGACTAACCCAGATTTGTATAATACCTCTGGTCAATGGTTTTGTATGCATTACGACGAAGTCACTAAGGCTGTGGCAATACAACGCTATAGCGTCGATAATAATATTGCAGATGCACCGAGTGACTGTCAAGCACCCGTAAATAGCTCAATCAATTACACAATTTATGCGAGCTACGAAAAGAGACCTGATGCCTCTAGTCCGGTTGACCAAGATATATTTAAGTTTACAATTGACTGGCCCGGTTTGGGAACTTTAGGCCAACAACAAGAGCAGATTAACTACAAACTGCATGAACAAATTAGCGCTGATAGCCTAGGAGTGGGTGGTGGCGTAGGCGGTGGTGGTGGCGGAGTGGGCGGTGGTGGTGGTGGCGGTGGTGGTGGCGGAGTGGGTGGTGGCGGGGCTCCCGCCCCGGCGCCATGGCCAGCTTCCATCGTAGTTACGGTCAAACAGATGAGGCCCGGCCCGGGTAATACTACTCCCTCTTGTACCACAGCTAATATAAATGGTGCTTCTAGTGCCAGTAATATGGGAGTGAAATTGGCAGACTCTGGCGGGGCTTCATATACTCAGTCTACCGATAGCTCATCGACGACTACATTTTCTGGGCTCACGGGGGGGGATTTGTATACCGCCAGTATTGCCCAAGGTGACTATCTAGCGTGTAACTCACCATCGGTCAGAGCCGTAAATAAAGCGACCATACCGCTAGGGGAAACCTTAATAGCTCAGCCGATTTGTAAACAGGTTTATGAACAAACTGGTACGCAGCCACAGTGGGGCATTGTAGGTTATCATTCAGTCCTCCGGTCTCGTCAGGAATTTGCTGGATATCAGTATGTATATAGTCATACTGCGTGGTTCAGTTCAAACCGTGGAAGTGGGATTTATCCGGGGAATGGTACGTACTGGACGTATGCTGGTGGTAGTTGGTATTATTCACAGTACGTTCAACAGGCCGTCTACAATACAGTCTATTATTATGATTCGGTACCAGATTATGGCTGGATATACACGCCAGTTTATGGGTACGTCAATAAATGCCCACCGTTTTAAGTCTAACTCCAGTATTTGGTAAGTTGGAGCTCTAGTTTAGTTTCTAAAATATTTATTGGTTCAGATTAAAAAACTATATTTATAGTCATCCTGATTGGTCTTAGGACATTTTGTGATACTTTTGTGTAATAGTAGTTCGATTTGCTGGCGAGAGCTTTTAATTACTTGAGCGATAGCTTATGGAGCTGGTACTACGCGAATTAAGGGCCATCACGGCAATCTTAGTAGTATTTTGCTGGTTAGCAGGGAGTGTTTGGTAGTGCCATAACAGGTAGCGTGCCGCCGAACTGAACCTTCTCTAACTTTTGGGGCTAGGTGTAGACGCCCATTTATAACTATTTATCTGCTTTAGCTGTCTCAATAGAGCTCACGATTAATACAAATTGATTGCCGGACTCATTGTTTGATATTTTACCGGTGATTACTGCGCCTGGTTTGATTGTGTCCGGCTTGGGTGGTCCAGTTTGGATAGTTGTATTTTTAGTGGATCCGTCCATTGCATATTTGGAAATATCAATCTTAGATTTGCTTAGATCCAGCTTGATAGAGTTTGATTGCTCTTTCGAGGTATCTTCGGTGTGCTCGATTAAGTAATAATCGTTATCAATTTTATAGATAGATCCTTCTACCACTACTGTGTCACCGATATAACTTAGAGGTTTTGCTAGGATTGATGTTAGCTTGTCAGTTTTGGCTAGAGTCGAAGCGTTGTTACTAGCATTATTATTACTATCTTTGGTTGGCTGATTACTGCCAAACACAAATTTACCGACAACACCACCGACAATAAAAGCTATAATAATTGCTGTAAAAATGATTATCTTTGAAAACTTTGTCATAATATCTTAGCCCCATACCCTTTACTATATGACTTAATTTAACACGTCGACAGTATTAAAGTCTATAAGCGTAAGATATTTAGCCTATAGATAGCAGCTCTTGCTGGTTTAGATGTAATCATATAAAGTAAAGTTTATGCTTATGGCAATTATAAAAATAGCCAAAATGGGTGAATGAATAAATGAAGAAGATTTCTTACGATGGAAGTGCCGGTTTTACTATCGTTGAGCTCATGATAGCTTTATCCGTACTGTCGGTACTGCTGATAATTTGTACAGTTACACTTCTGAATTTAGGTAAAATGTACGTTAAGGGCAACAATCAGGCCAATGTCCAAGAGATTGCGCGGAATGTGATGGATGATATTTCTAATCAGCTACGGCTAGGTGGTGCAGCGCCGGCATTTAGTACAACCGACACTCCGGGTTTTATCTGTATTGGGGCGGTGCGCTATAGCTATCTGCTTGGTAGGCAGGTAAGCGCTCCTCCGGTAGATGCTAGTGCAGCAGTCCTCCAGACCCAGCATGCACTCTGGCGAGATACACTAACTAGTGGAGGTAGCTGCCCGGATACTTTTGTCCCGTTAATGCAGGATTCTAATCCGACTAAGAATAGCGCGCTGAGCGTACCAGGTAGTGGCCAAGAGTTGATTCCTGAGCATATGAGATTATCTAGATTCAGTATAACCCCACTACCATCAGGCTTGTACAGAATAGAAGTTGGTGTTACTTACGGTGATAATGATCTAGTTTGCGCTAGTGGGGCCAATCTGGGCGGAGGTGATGATTGTAGTGAACAAAAGATTGCAGCTGATACCGCTGGCCATCATATTGGTAATATAATTAATGCCTCTAATGATCCAGCTGGCAACAATGTTAGGTGTGTTAGTTCTGAGGGCCAACAGTTCTGTTCGACTTCTGATCTGGAGGTTATAGTTGCACGGCGCCTAACGAATAGCTAGAATAAGATAAGCCATAAGCTTAAACTACCATGAAATTTACAAATAATACCGAACAGTCGAAATATGAAGCAGGTTTTGCTTCTATTATTATCGCACTGATACTAATAATTGTCCTTAGTCTATTGACGGTTGGCTTCGCTGAACTGATGCGTCACTCGCAGCAGCGCGAGCTGGATCGCCATTTGGGTAATCAGGCTTATTATGCGGCTGAGAGTGGTGTTAATGATGCAGTACAGGCTATGAGTAATGGCTTCTCTATCCCAAAAATAACCTGTCCACCGTATGAATCTAGCCCGGCTGGGGATCCGGCGGGTTGGCAGTATCTGTCTAATAACACTGTGGATAATACGGTATCAGGGAGTGGTGGTAGTCTATCGAGTTGGACCTGCTTGCTAATTAACCCTAATCCATCTTCACTCGTCTTTAACCCAGTAAGCATGGTTACGCCTAAGACGTTTATTTTTAAGCCAATTGATAAAGATGGTGGTAACACGATCGCCCAACTAGATGTTTATTGGCAAGATACCGACAAGACTAATCAGAACTTCCGAAGTGATTGTGGTGGCGTTAGTTGTTTCCCGGTATCGACAAACTGGGGAGCTATTGGTATGCTTCGTCTTAGCTTAACCCCTTTGTCCGACCTTAGTCGCGAAGGGCTTATTAGTAATACCTATACAGCGTTCTTATATCCGAACAGGGGTGGTGTCAATGCTAATGGAGCAGGTGTAGTTAACGGTAATACTGGTCTTACCACGACTGCTGGGGATGTTTTGAATGGCGAGTGTAATAAAGACAGCGTGCCGCGTTATTGCCATGTTGAATTAACGGGTATCCCAGCCTCTAGTAGTGGGTATCTGGTAAGTTTGCGTTCAATTTATAGTCAGACAGACGTTTACCTGACTGGATCATCTTTAGGGGCACCAGTCAGCTTTGATGGGGCCCAGACTATGATAGATTCGACCGGTAAAGCTCAGAATGTCTTAAAGCGAATCCAGGTACGTATTCCTACTCGTCAGAATTACCCATGGCCGGGCTTTGATGCCGAGGGTGCTGGAGCTATCTGCAAGGACCTGTCGGCCTACCCCGGGTCCGTGACTATGGGTAGTTGTTAGACTTTTCTCAATAACTTGAATCCAGGGGGCTAGTTAAAGATGATGGAACTGTTCGTGGACGGCTCTGAGGTGGGGGTCGGTCACGTGAGTATAAATCTGGGTAGTAGCAATATTGCTGTGGCCCAGCATAGCTTGAACACTTCTTAGGTCGGCTCCGTTCATTAGTAGATTGGTGGCGAAACTATGGCGCAGAGTGTGTGGACTAACGTGCTTGGTGATACCTGCCATTAGGGCAAAATGAGCCACTATTCGCTGGACGCTGCGGGCAGTTAAACGGTGGAAATTACCACTTAAATCGACTTGCTTATTACCGCCGTAACGCAAGAATAGTGGCTTAGTCGTATCGGTGCGTTGGTTTAGATATTGCTGCAACCAATCAGCCGCCTCAGCACTGATAAATATTGGTCGGTCTTTTTGGCCTTTGCCGCGGACTGTAAATTCACGTCGCTTCAGATTTATGTGGTCGCGGTCTAGCCCGACTAGTTCGCTAACGCGGAGCCCAGAGCTAAACAGTAGTTCTAATATGGCTCGGTCACGTAGTCCAGCTGTCGTTGTGATGTCGGGCTGAGCGAAGAGCCTCTCTAATTCGTCTTCGTTTAAAAAAGTTACTTGAGGGCGGGTAGTGTGGGCCAACTCAATTTTATCCGGAGCGAGCACTGGTATATCGCGCTTTAAACAATACTTTAAGAAGCTACGCAGAGCTATAAGATGGTAATTTTGGGTTGTTTTACCTAGTTCGTCAGACGTATTGGTCCCCAGTCGGTTCAACCATAGACGCCATTTGCGAATCAGTTCACTATCTATGTCACTTATCTGTATATCGCCGGCGAAATCACTCAACCGAGTTAAATAATGGTCGTAATTAGCAATCGTTTTTTGGGAACGATTTTGCTCTAATTCGAGATACTCCAAGAAATCTGTCTTGATTTTACTAAAACGCATAAGCTAATAGTAGCATTTATGAGACACAAAAGGGCGGTGGAAGTTCGTGCTCATATCTGTTATAATTCACTTGAATTAAAAAGGAAACAACATGGAAAAGACCCTAGTTATATTTAAACCTGACGCTGTACAGCGTGGAATTATTGGTGAAATCCTGAGCCGTTTTGAGAAAGTTGGTCTTAAAGTTGTCGGTATGAAAATGCTAAGACCAGATTATGATCAATATTATCATCACTATGAAACGATTGGCAAAATGGTATCACGTCGTGGCGAAGCCCAATTTAAAGTTCAACTTGGTGCTATGCAAGAGGGCCCAGTGATTGCTATGGTTCTAGAGGGTGTCGAAGCTGTCCCCTTGGTTCGTAAAATGGTGGGGGCTACCAGTGCTAACGAAGCTGCTCCAGGCACGATTCGCGGTGATTACGCCCATGCTAGCCTTGACTATGTAAATAAGAATAACGTGGCATTGCCGACAGTCCTGCATGCCTCGGGTGACCAACTAGAAGCTAAAGCCGAAATCGAGTACTGGTTCAAAGAGGGTGAGATATTTGATAAATACAGTACAGTTCACGAATACTTTACGCAGCCCCGCCCCAACGCCAAAAAGAAATAATAGGTAGCCCCTAACAGATATGGGCCTGAGTAACTTAGTTGAACGGACGGCTCCTAGTATAAGTTAGTAACTACTCTGTAGGTATAAATCTACAGAGAGGGTTATATAATAGCCATAATCCCTAACTCGGAGCTTAACTTGGGTTGATTTATTGTGATACAGCTCTTTTACGCTTAGTGGCCAGGGGTATATGCTATAATCACCGCTGTTAGGCCCCCATAGTTCAATGGATAAAATAACTCCGTCCTAAGGAGAAGCTCCAGGTTCGAATCCCGGTGGGGGCACCAAATATCATTTACCATTTCGCATTGGTCATTTATCATTTACTTTTTATGAGCACACCCAATTGAGTCTGTTTGCTATAATGCAGCTTATGGCCAGTAACCCAGAAACAGTAATTAAACCTAGCAAGACCAAATACTTTAGTGATCAGTTTGATGGCGAAGAGGTTTTATTCGTTTTTCGAAAACATCCAATTGTTATGCGCTGGGGTTTGATTTTAAGTGGTTTGGGCCTTTTGGTGGGACCACTTTACACTCTGATTTTGACGTATGTTAATGCTAATAACCCACCGACTATGACATTCTTTTTTATGAGTTTTGTAGTTAGTCTTGGTATTTCGTTCGTACTTTTTTTCCCGTCATGGATGAGTTGGCACTTTAGTGTCTTTATCGTGACCGATCAGCGGTTTATCCAGATTACCCAAAAGGGCTTCTTCCACCGTAGTGTAGTCGATATGAGCTTGCCGCAAATTCAGATGGTTAACTACGAAGTTTCGGGTTTGCAGGAAACGCTGCTGGGATTTGGTACAATAATGATGCAAACTTTTGTCGGTGACCTTTTGATTCACTATATTCATCACCCGGCTAAGATTCAAAAGAAGCTACTAGAAATTTTGCGTGACAAAGGTATCCAAACTACCGAGCCACCGATGCCGATGGGCGAGTAAATTAAATGAAGAAACATAAGATATCCCTCAAAAAAATTCGTAAACTGCCTAAACCCAGACTTCCTAAGCGGCTAAGACGCCTGACTAAAGAAGAACTGGCAGCGGCAGCGATTCAGTCTATCCCGCAAATTACTAACGAAACAGTGGCTGAACACCGTGAAGAAGTGCTGTCGAGTGCCCGTAAGTACATTTATCCTTTGCAACACTCCAAGTATCGGATTGTTATCGTGTCAGCTAGCTTGCTAATAACGGCTATAATTGCATTTTTCGTCTATATTGGTTTTGAGTTATATAAATTTCAATCATCATCAGCCTTTATGTACCGAATTACCCAAGTAGCACCTCTACCAGTAGCTAAGGTTGGCCCATCATACGTTGCCTACGAGAATTATCTGTTCGAGCTGAGGCGTTATATCCACTATTATCACACTCAGCAAAATGTCGACTTTGATACGGCTATCGGTAGGCAACAACTCGAAGCTTATAAGCCGAAGGCGATGCAACAAGTGATTGATGCGACTTATGTCAAACAGCTGGCCGTTAAGAACGGTATCAGCGTTAGTAGTGCCGAAGTTAATCGAGAGGTTAGCTTGCTTAAGAAGCAGAACCAGTTGACTGGCGGTAATAAAGAATTGTCGGATATAACCAGTGAGTTCTTTGGCTGGTCGGTTAATGACCTTAAGCGTGAACTCAAACAGGAGTTATTGTCACAGAAACTAGTTTCTAAATTGGATACGACCGCCCACAGCAAGGCAACCTCGGTTGAGCAACAACTGAAGTCTGGAGCTGATTTTGCGGTACTTGCGACCAAGTATTCGGATGATTTGGCAACGGCTAAGAATGGTGGCCAGTTTGCGAACGAAGCTATTACGGTGGGTAGCACCGATGTACCACCTCGGCTGCTTGGTGTTCTGACATCTTTACAGGCTGGACAGGTGTCATCCCCCGTCGATATTGGATCGGGCCTAGAAATTGTCAAGATTATTAGCAACGATGGTGGCAAGATTAAGGCAGCTCATATTTATATTCAGTTTAAGAGCTTGGAATCTTATCTAAAACCGGCTAGGGCTGCTCATCCAGCGCACATATTCATCTCTGTGAAATTGGATTGATTGCATTTTTTGTTTCAGTTTGCTAAAATTACCCCTGTTGCTTGAGTGAGATAAACCTATGGTTTTTCTTATAGATCGTCGGCTCAGACAAATTTTGCTAAAAATAGATCCAAGCCAAGCTCGCTGTTCTTTTCGATAGAGCTGCACTGACATTGTCAGCTTAAGTAGTGAGGGCTCGTAGTGAAGTGGTTATCACGCCTCCCTGTCACGGAGGAGATCGCCGGTTCAAATCCGGTCGAGCCCGCCATAGAAAAAGACCCATGACAATGTATGGGTCTTTTTCTATTGATGAACTTCGTTCATGATTGGGACCAGCAAAGAGTGAACGAAGTAAGCGGGCTGGGTCGTGGAAAGAGGACGCGCATAGGAGCTTGCTCTGAGCACGCCACAGAAGAGACAAAGTCCGCTAATCCGGTCGATCCCGCCGGCTTTTGTGTCTGACACATATTTATGAGTGGTTACGTTTAATTGTATTATATGTAGATTTATTATATAATTGCAATTATTATGTCTGAAATAGATAAGTCACATGAATCATTAGCCACTTCGGAGCAGGCCCAGGTTGTTGTTGATGAGGTTGATAGAATCTTGAAAAAGGTAGAGCTAATACCGGGGTTATATGGGGTAAGAAATAACTCTGCTCCGATAAAGAAGCGGTGGCATGAAGGGATTTTATTAATTTTCCACCCGGAAGGTGAAGGTAATGTTGATGATGCAAATTCGATAAATATGGCAACTGTTGCTTGGGATAATCAAGATGGCTCTCGTACCTCTTACGGCACCGAATTAACTATTGATGGCCTACAGTTAACAAAGCACATATATCCACCCGCTCATGATCGGACACCCGTAATGCCGTATAGGTCTATGGGGTCGAAGATTATGGACCATTACCTAACTATTGCCACAGCTGCAGCAACTGAGAGAGCTAGAGCCGTACATGAACAGAAAACCCGAATAGAAGAGCGCTCTCTAGGCTTACATCTTGCCAGTAGTGGTGAGGCCGCCGAGCTACTAGTTAAACTTCAATTAGTACAACCGGCGACGGGGCGGGCTCACTAGCCGTTACACGGACTTTGTTCATAAGGTATTTCTATGCAGTCCCAGCCCTGATCAACGAATAAAAAACCCATATCCTACTGCGTTGGTTTTTTTATTTTGTACATAAAACCTGTGATAATATTCTTGTATGACTACCCATGAAACACCGTCGAATAGCGAAAGTAAAGCCGGCAGCATAGAGATAACCCCTAAGGCCCGGGGAGCAGGTGCTATCTTCTATATACGCGACATAGATAAGTTCATGTTCTTTTTGAGAGATGATAAAAGTTCAATTCCATTCCCTAATAGGATAGACATCATTGGTGGTCATCTTGAACCAGGGGAAGAGCCGATGGAGGCCGCCATGAGAGAATTTGCTGAAGAGTTAGATGATTTAGATACAGGGGCACCTTTCCAGCCATCTGGCCTAACTCTATTTAGATCTTGGATTGACGAAAGAAATGTCGAGCAGACTATTTATGGCTGTCAGCTTGATACCACGCCCAATCTACGCCTTAACGAGGGGCAGCGTCTAGTATTCCTAGGACGAGATGAGCTCGCTACCACGGACTTTGCATTTAACTATAATGAGGTTGTTCAGGCATACGCCCAAACCGTGTAGGGCGATTATGACCCTATAAGCCCCTCATTATTTAGTAAGAGAGGGTCACTACTTAGTGAATTTTAATCTTGACAGGGCTCTTTAGTGCTTTGGATTGTTGGAGGGTGGACTTTAGCCAAACAGATGGATGGAGCAGCACTATGTGTGGGCTGACCTAGCAGGGATTACTGTCACATCAATTAATTAGTAAGTTATCGTGCCTTGACCTATTGGTAATATTTATCATATTTTTGCTAACCACAGCTTGGGCTGCAACAATTTGCTGTAGACGGCAGAGATGCTTATGCTAGAATACTTACATAAGCCATGAAAAAGCTGACAATTTTGCGAACTCCAATCCTTATTCTTGTACTTGCTACATTTATTGCAGTCTCGTACTTAACTACGGCTGTAGCGCTCGGTGTACCAGTTACTCCGCCAGCTGGCAGTACATTTGATCAGCGGCTTGACCAGCGTAAGAAAGAGCAAAACGAGCAGCTCGATGCCAAGACAGTTAAGCACCTCCAGAGTGTGTGCGGGACTGAACAGCTATCAATTCGCAAACTACAACCTTGGACTGCAACGGTTGCGAATAAGCGGACCACTACGTATCAGAATGTCGATGGAATATTACTAATTAGTATCGGCCAACTCAAATTAGCGTCACAGAAAACCTTTGAACTAGAACAGGATCGGGCAGCACTAGTACAGAAAATAACTACTTTCCAAGATACGTTTGCTAACTACCAGCAGGTATTGGGCGATATCTTAGTAATAAACTGCCAAGCCGACCCAATCGGTTTTCAGGCGTTACTTGATACTGCGCGAGTTTATTATACTCAGTTAATTAGTCAATCTGGTGATATAGCGACCTATGTCAATAATGTCTTACAGCCAGTTATGCAGAACTTCGTTGGTATTTTGCAACCTAAATCGAATACGGACTCTTAAATGGACCCTCAAGAACAAAATTACCAGCCGCAGCAACCCGTACAGCCGACCCAAGCTCCTCAGGTGGGGGGTAGTATAATTCCACCGGCTAGTGTTCAGGTTTCAGCTGCTGTGCCTCAGCCTATAATAAACGGTACGCCTATAGCGCCACAACAGACTACTACTAAGCCTGATGACGAAGATAAGGATGCTCGTAAGCGTAAGCTGGTGCTATTAATCGCAGGGGGCGCTGCGCTACTAGTGATTATTATAGTTATAGTTGTCGTGGCCTTTACGTCCGGCTCTGAGCCGACTAAGAAGACGTCACAGAAGAGTAATAATAGCCAGCAGAGTAGTCCATTACCGGCCACGTATCTTAGTCAGCAACAGGACATCGATGCTATTAACCAGAATATGAGCCTACTCAACGATACTAATGACTTTCCGTCGGGAGCTCTCGACGATAATTCGCTGTCCGGTAACTAAGTTCTATATCGAGATTCAGGATATTATTCTAGATTACAGTCTAGGCTTACAGAAGTGTTTGGTTTATTATGGGTCAGCTAATTTAACGCCTATAGATTTACGAAGGAGTTTTAAGATTTAGCGAGTGGCGTTACCTTGGAAGTGCAAAAGGCACAGCGGCTGGCAGCTTTAGGAATCTCACTAAGGCATTCTGGGCACTTTCGGTCGGTCGGTTCCTCGGGGGTTTTTCGCTTGTTGGATAGGCTCTGTAACCTATTTAATGGCTGGACTACCAGGAAGAAGACGACAGCGGCTATCACCAGGAATGAAATAATTAAGTTAATGACGTCGCCATATAAAAATTTACTGTTATTGATAGTAAAGCTAAGTGTCGAGAAATCATGCTGGCCACCGATAGCGGCAATTAGTGGCGTGATAATATCTTTGACTAGTCCTTGGATCACACTGTTAAATGCGGCACCTACAACGACGGCGACGGCTAGATCAACAACGTTGCCACGCATTACGAACTTTTTGAACTCTTTCAACATTTGAGGACTCCTCAGTTATATGTAAATTTATTGTACACTATATCTACAAGGGTCACTTAGATGGTGATTTTTGATATAATAGAGCGGTTGTTGAGAAATTAGTGCCGCCTTAGCTCAGTTGGTAGAGCATCTCATTCGTAACGAGAAGGTCTGCGGTTCGATCCCGCAAGGTGGCTCCAGAAGCTTTGGCCTAGACCAAAGTATTTGTCATTTCACATTTACTATTTATCAATGTCAGCGCAAGCTCTAACCTATCGATCATAGTAGACTAGTCCTATAATGAAAATTGGAAAATGGTAAATAGTAAATATTTTTGCTCAGCAAAAAGGTGTGCGGGTGTCGTATAACGGCCATTATGTAGCCTTCCCAAGGCTGAAACGCGGGTTCGACTCCCGCCACCCGCACCAAACTAGCTCTATTCTGGTACAATATATCTTAAGTTCATGGCATCGAATAAACACTTTTTGCAAGACCGTGCAGCATTGCTGCTGGTTGGCGGTAACACCTTCTTGGCGTTTGTCGCCGTGCTTTTGGTGCTCTTAAAACTCAACGCTACGCAGGGGGCCGGCAGCTACATTATTTCTTATCGGCCAAGTCTCGGTATCGATGTTTACAAGAGTGGTACGGTCTGGGATATTATGAGCTTTGTCGGTTTTGCACTGCTGGCTTATGTTATTGGGATTACTCTAAGCTATAAAACTCACAAAATTAAACGCGAGCTTTCGCTGGTTATTCTGGCACTGACTCTGACAATGTTAGTTTTTTTGATAGTGGTGGCTAACGCACTGCTGGTACTGCGCTGATGACCGACATCGAAATACCACTCGAGAAGGATCGGGGCTTTCATTACCGCGTCTTCGAGATTTTGCCCGGCGCACTTAGCTGGTTCATGCTGTGTTTGCCGTTTATTCTGAGTTTTATTAATGCTAGCTTGGCGGCAATCTTTATCTTTATCTATCTGCTAATCAACTTCACTCGGGCTATGGCCGGAGCGACTCGGTCGATGCAAGGCTATAGCACAATGCGTGAACACCAAAAACTGCCGTGGCGCCAAATGCTGGTCGAACTAGAGGCTGGTGAGGTTGAAAGCCCTCATGTCAAGCGGCCAAAGTGGCATTATCGGACACTCCTAAATACGCATGTTAAGCCTAAAGTGGTCGAACCTAGTCAGGTAATTCATGCCGTAATTGTGGCCACCTACAAAGAGTCTAAAGCGATATTAGAGCCAACTATCGAATCAATCTTGGCTTCGGATTACAATATGAAGCAGGTGATTTTTATCTTGGCTTACGAGGGTCGAGCCGGGGCTGAGACCGAGGACCGAGCTACTCAGCTAGTTAGTAAGTACAAGTCTGAGTTTATGGATGCCATGGCGATTAAACATCCAGCCGATATCCCTAATGAGATTATAGGTAAAGGTGGTAATGTGACTTTCGCCGGTCGTCAGCTCCAAAAGTATCTTGAAGACCGTGATATTGACCCAATACGTGTAGTAGTGACCACTCTTGATGCCGATAATCGCCCGGATAAGAACTATTTGGGGGCTCTGAGCTACGTATATTCAGCTTGTCCGGATCCAATTCACGCGTCTTTCCAACCGGTCTCGCTGTATAATAACAATATTTGGGACGCGGCTGCGCCGATGCGAGTGCTAGCGACCGGTAACTCGTTGTTCCATCTTGTAACCTCATTACGACATCATGCTCTTCGGAACTTTTCATCACACGCTCAGCCGATGGCGGCTCTGATTATGACCGATTTCTGGAGCGTTCGGACCATAGTCGAGGATGGTCATCAGTTTTGGCGGTCGTATTTTAGGTTCGATGGTAACTACCGGGTTTACCCGTTGCACGTTCCAATCTGCCAGGACGCCGTTCTGACCGATAGCTACTGGAAGACGCTGCGGGCTCAGTTTGTTCAACTAAGGCGCTGGACTTATGGGGCATCTGACGTAGCCTACGTGGTTAACCAGGGCTTTTTCAAAAAGAATAAGGTACCGCTAGGCGATTTAATAGGTAAATCTTGGCGTCTACTCGAAGGCCATGTCACCTGGGCGGTTGGGCCAATCTTAGTCCTAGGTGGTGGTTTTATACCGGCTTTCTTTGATAATCACAGCATGGTGGCTATCGAGCTGCCGCAACTGATTAGTCGAATTCAGACTGTTGCCTTGATTGCCATAATAGTGACGGTCTTCTTGTCACTTCGGACTTTGCCGCCCAAACCAGCCCGCTATAAGCGCCGCCGTACACTGTCGATGGTTATGCAGTGGGCTTATCTACCATTTACGACAATCTTCTATAACTCAGTGGCGGCCTTTAATTCTCAGACCAGACTGATGTTTGGCCGATATTTGTCGAAGTTTGACGTGACCGAAAAAGCCGTTGTTGTTGAGACGGCGGAAGGCAAACCTAATACTCTCAAGGCCTAAAGCTAGCCTAGAGCGTTCGTGTGGTAGGCGGCATACTGCACGCTAGAGGCCTTGTCGAACCGTTTGAGTACGCTGTGAGCCGTTTTAGCTATAGAATCGGTTTCTATACTGCCGTTAGTTATAAGCGGGTACAGACGGCTCAGAATCGTGTTTGTGAGCCCAGAAGCGTCCTTTTGGGCAGTTTTACGGTGTCCACAGACCTTTATAACACTTAGAAATAGTTGATCTCGGCTAAATGGTTGAAGTTTACCGCCTTTGTAAGTAACGACCAGTGAGGTAGAGAAGTCGACTGCTTCTAAAGTAGTAAATATAGCGTTGCACTTTGGGCAGTGCCGCCGGCGCCAGACTTGGCGGAGGCGTTTCTGGGGACGGCTGTTGGTAACACTAGTTTTAGTTCCACAATATATGCAATCCATGTATACATATTGTCATAACGCTATTAAATTTGCTAGTGGAAAACCTTTGCAAACTGGGGATATGAAAAACCGAAGGCAAATTACTACCTTCGGTCATACAGAGTGTCTAAACTCGTATTCGCTGTTTTGCTCGGTTACGCCGGACGCGCTGGACGCGTCTTCGATTCGGCAACTCCTCGTAAAACAACTTAAAACTCTCTAAAGAGCTTAGTCGTTTGGTACTCACCAAAACACCTCGTTTAACCTGGCTATGCTAGCATGGTGGCAAATACCTGTCAATAGGCTAATATACAATAACTAGCTAGTAAACAGGGGTAGATCTAGTAGTTAGAACTTGTCATAAATAACCAAATAAGTTACACTTTTTTAGGCGAGACCCTGGCGATTAATTATTAACCAGGGCTCTTAGCTCATTTGGCTAGAGCGCTTCCTTGACGTGGAAGAGGTGAGAGGTTCGAATCCTCTAGAGCCCACCAAATAAAATACCCCGAAGATTCGGGGTATTTTATATTTCTGAAACCCGATCATCGGGCAGGCTTGAGATAATGAATTATTTTACGACATCGTTGCTTTTTACTAGTTGGTTAGTAGGTCACGCTCCGGAGGTTATCCTAGGGCGGCTGAAGGGCCAGATATGTGGGTAACTCATATATGATATATTCGATGAATATTTATCCACTGGTACATTGTAATAAATACCTAAGATTGTACTAGCCAAATAATACTACCCTTGCTATAGTAGCTGGTAGGTGAGGTTTTGGGATGCGTTACGAAGCATTCTGGAGTTAAGCGGTTGAATGAATTTGCGAGATCATTCAACCGCTTTTTATTTGGTTATACGACGTTCTTTAACTTGATAGGGAACAGTGGTAAGATAGGTTTGAGCTATGACATGGACTCACCAACCATTGAGCTTCGTCGCTACTGGGAGACGTTAAATACCCTATAATGAGTGCCTTTTCTAGTTTTAGACTAGACTAGGAAGTCCGGTGGAACCTCCGGCGCCCTAAGGGGAGCTGGACCGAGACGCAGTGAAGATTATATTAGTTATATATAGTCGTCACGGCGTCTTTTGTTTTATGGCAAATTAATTAGGAGCTAAATATGACGGAACAAGACAATCTTAGGGCTATGCGGCATAGTCTAGCTCATATAATGGCTAGTGCTATCCAACGACTATGGCCAGACGTGAAGCTTGGTGTTGGGCCAGTAGTCGAGAATGGTTTTTATTATGATGTTGATTTGGGTGACGGCGAGCAGCTCTCGGTCGACGATTTTGGGCGAATTGAAACTGAGATGTCTAAGATTATTAAAGCCAATGAGCCCTTTGAGCGACTAGAAATGCCAGTGGCTGAGGCAGTAGAATGGGCCAAAAAATATAACCAACCTTATAAAGAAGAGTTATTAAACGACCTGAAGCGAGCTGGTACTACTATTGCTAAGGATTTGGACGCCGACGAACTAGGGCTGGCGGCCGAGGGAGATAGCAAAGTCGAAACTGTATCTTTTTATCGCAATGGTGATTTTACTGACCTCTGTCGGGGGCCACACGTCGAATCAACTGGCAAGGTCGGTGCCTTCAAGCTGATGCGGGTAGCTGGGGCTTACTGGCGTGGCAAAGACACGAACCCACAGATGCAACGGGTCTATGGTGTAGCTTTTGAAACACCCAAAGAACTACGTCAGTACTTAACTATGCTCGAGGAGGCCAAAAAGCGTGATCACCGTAAACTTGGCCAAGAACTTGATCTGTTTACGTTTTCAGAGCTCGTTGGGTCGGGATTACCACTGTTTACACCTCGTGGAACCGTACTCCGCCAGGAACTAACTAATTTTGCTGAATCTTTGCGGATTGGGTCTGGTTTTGAGCGGGTGAGCATACCTCATATTACTAAAACGGAGTTATATAAAGTCTCGGGCCATTGGGATAAATTTGGTGACGAGTTATTTCTAGTACAGAGCCAGGAGACATCTGATCAATTTGCGCTAAAGCCGATGAACTGCCCACACCATAATCAGATTTATGCCAGTCGACCACGGAGCTACCGTGATTTACCAATCAAGTACTTCGAAACTACTACAGTTTACAGAGACGAGAAGACGGGCGAGCTGGGTGGACTCAGCCGTGTACGCTCTATTTCGCAGGATGATTCTCATGCTTATTGTCGGCCAGACCAAGTCGAGGGCGTGGTGGCGGGCTTGATTGATGATGTTCAGACTTTGTATGGGACTCTGGGGATGAGCTTGCGGGCACGGCTTAGCTTTCGTGATAGTGATGATAAATACTTGGGCGAGCCGGAGTTGTGGGAAGAGGCACAGGCTACGATTCGTACACTTGCAGAGAAGAGTAAGCTAGAATACTTTGAAGCTGAAGGTGAAGCTGCCTTTTATGGTCCAAAGATTGATTTTATGGCAACAGATGCGATTGGACGTGAGCATCAAGTGGCCACGGTGCAGTTGGACTTTGTGCAGCCAGAGCGTTTTGGTCTCGAATACACTACCGAGGATGGCTCTCCGAGTCGTCCGGTGATGGTTCACTGTGCTTTACTAGGGTCTATTGAGCGGTTTCTATCGGTTTATATTGAACATACTGCCGGAAGGTTTCCTGTCTGGGTTGCACCAGAACAAATTCGGTTAATATCGGTGAATCAAGAGGCGGAAACGCTGAGTTTTGTAGATGATGTTGTCCGCCAGGCGAAGGAACTGGGACTACGCGTAACGGCTGATAATAATAATGAGTCTGTTGGCAAGAAAATTCGTAGCGCTGAGATTTGGAAGGTACCATACACCATAGTCTTAGGTGAGAAGGAAATTGCAGGAGGTGAGCTGACGCCACGGATTCGGTCAGATTTGGCAGTCAGTAGCGATGCCAAGAGTTATGCTGTAAATGAATTCTTGAAAACGGTTGTCAACGAAGCTAAGAGTCGAGTTAATAAATCTAGCCTGTAAAGCTGTGAAGAAGCCGATAATTGCCATAGATTTTGACGATGTGCTCTGTCCAACATCGCCACTTACGATTGATTTCTATAACCGTACTTACGGTACGAATCTTACGATGGATAATGCCTATACATACGCAAATTCAGGATTATGGCTAGCCGACCATGCGACGGTTCTGCAGCGCGTGAACGATTTCATTACTCAGCCCGAGATACTGGAGGTCCCTCCGATAAAAGGTGCAGTTGATGTTATACGTAGCTTGAGCTCTGAGTATAGCTTTATCGTTATAACGGGCCGATCTACTTTAACGCATGATTTTACAGTGCAATGGTTGCGTTGTCATTTTGGTAATAAATTTGATGACTGTATATTTATGGAAGAATTACAAAAGGGCGAGCCGGATGTTTCAAAGTTAGATGTGTGTAACGGGTTAGGGGTAGTGTACTTAATCGATGACACACTACTACATCTTCAGTATTTTGAAGCCGAATCCAGAGGCGTATTGTTTGGCGACTATCCATGGAACCGGATGAGTAGCTTGCCTATAGGCGTGACGAGATGTATAGATTGGGCGGCGGTTAAGGAGTATTTTGATGGATGAGATAGTTGATCCGAACTTTCGGCAGCGAGTTGAGGCTGTGGTGGCCCAGATTCCGCAGGGGCGGGTAATGACATACGGACAGTTAGCAGCGATCTGTGGTAATGCCCGAGCGGCCAGGATTGTTGGAGGAATTGCTCACTTTGGTGACTCTGAGTTGCCCTGGCAACGAGTTGTTAATAAGCAGGGCGGGCTAGCTAGTGGCTATCCGGGCGGTAGGCAAGCGCATGCTGAACATTTACGGTCTGAAGGCGTGGAAGTGATGAAAGGTTATACTGTGGATGTTGCACAGCTTCTGTGGTGGCCAGCTGGCGAAGAGCCAAGCCAGCAGGGCCTATTTTGAGGCCTCCATTAGTAGTTATTGTTGGCGAAACAGCTAGCGGCAAGTCGGCCTTGGCGCTGGAGATTGCCCAGAAGTTCAACGGCGAGATTATATCGGCCGATTCTTGGACGGTATACCGAGGATTTGATGTCGGTACAGCCAAACCGACCGCCGAAGATCGGGCGAAAGTTCCTCATCACCTGCTAGATGTAGCCGATCCCAAGATTGGTTTTAACGCAGTAGAATTCCAGCGACTAGCCAAAGAAGCGATTAACGATATTACAGGGAGGGGTAGATTACCAGTTTTAGTGGGTGGAACCGGACTATATATAGATAGTGTGATATTTGATTACCAGTTTTTGCCACCGAGTGATCCAGCGCTTCGAGAGGGACTAAATGCCATGAGCTTAGATCAAATCCTAGAGCGGGCGATTGATATGGGGCTAGACACAGAGGGTATAGATCTTGGTAATAAACGGCGCGTAATACGACTGATAGAAAATAATGGATCACGGCCAACTAGACATGAACTTAGAGAAAACACGCTTGTTATTGGGACTAAGCCCGAGCGAACTCAATTGCACGAGCGGATTTATGAGCGTGTCGATGCTATGTTGCGGGCCGGGTTGGAGACTGAAGTTAAATCGCTGGTAGGTCAATACGGCTGGGGGGTTGAGCCTATGAAAGGTATTGGATATAGCCAGTGGCGAAACTATTTCATGGGGAGCTCGACCTTAGAAGAAACCAGGCAGCGAATCGTTAAGGATACACTTAGCTTGGCAAAGCGCCAGCGCACTTGGTTCAAACGCAATAATAGTATTCAATGGATAGATGACCACTGTAGTGCCGTAGAACTTATAACAACGTTCTTGAACAAATAGGCGTTACATCGTATCGGTCTTCTGTTACAATTGAAATATGATTGAGCAATTGTTTGGATCTAAAACCCGCGTCAAGCTGTTACAGCTGTTCTGTAGTAATCCTAACCGTTCGTTCTATGTGCGGGAAATTACGCGTAAGATTGACGAGCAAATAAACTCTGTTCGTCGAGAGCTGGCCAACATGCTGAGCATTGGCATACTTACGTCCGAGACTACTAATAACCGCGTCTATTATGAAGTAGATCAGAAATATGAATACTATCAGCCATTATCGGCTATCTTTGGATCTGCCAGTAAAGCTAAGAGAGCCAAAAAGACTGGTGCTGACGATGAGGTAGCTACTCAGACGGATGAATCGGCTGCCCTAAAAGCACTTGGTAATATCGAGGCAGCTGCTTTAATGGGACAATTTACGAGGGATGAGACTAGCGGTATAGACATGTTGATTGTAGGTAATGTAAATCAGCATGCATTGCAGAAGTATGTGGCGAGTATGGAGTCCCAAGAAGGCAAAGAACTACGCTATAGCGTTATGTCGCCATCTGACTTCAGCTACCGCCACCAAATAAAAGACCGATTTGTAAGTAATATTTTGCTTTCTAAGAAACAAATATTGGTTGATAAATTAGATATATTTAGCTGATTTAATAAGGAGAGATATGGATATACAATTTTACGGAGCTAATTGCATTGTACTGAGTAATAAGCTTAGGCGAGTAGTAATTGATGATAACCTAAAAGATTTAGGGGCTAAGTCAGTTACAAGGAACGGCGACATCAGCGTGTTTACTGGTCCTCATGGTGACGTGGGACAAGAGGTTAGAATAGTAATCGATCAACCAGGTGAGTTTGAAACACAGAATGTGTCAGCGTTCGGCCTTCAGGCGAGGTCTCATATTGATGAAGAGGGTCAGAAAAACGCTGTTATTTACCGGATAATAATGAGTGAAGTTAGAGTAGCTATAGTCGGACATATCTTTCCTAAGCTAAGTGAATCTGATCTGGAAGCCTTGGGCTCGATTGACGTTTTAATAGTTCCGGTTGGCGGCAATGGTTATACTCTCGACCCCGAGGGAGCTCTCGAGATTATTAAAGCTATTGAGCCTAAGTTAGTTATCCCGACTCACTATGCCGATGAAACCCTAAATTTCCCGGTCCCCCAGCAATCACTAGATGACGCACTAAAGATTATACCTATAGAAGTTAAAGAAAGAACGGTTAAATTACGTATTAAACCCCTGGATTTGACTGACTCGACTCAGCTAGTTGTAGTTGAGAAGTCGTAAAAGATAGATTTGGTGGCCTATTTGTGCCTACAATAAAATATCCGGCCCATCTCTGGGCCGGATATTTTATTTAACCTAGGTTTATTAAACTAATAGACCCTTTTTCTTGAGGGTTCGGATGGCCTGAGTACTGACCTTTAGTCTGACCTTTTTGCCCTCTACCGTAACAGTTTTAGTTTGTAGGTTTGGCTTCCAAACCTTTTTGGTGTGGCGCTGCGAGAAGCTGACATTATTGCCGAACTGCTTGCCTTTGCCAGTTAAATCACATTTTTGCATGGGTTGCTCCTTGTTTATCCATCGCAGCATGATGCTGAGTGGGAGATTCAAGGTGTTATTGTACAGTTTCGAGCGCCAAAAGTCAATTATCTACTGGATGTTATACTGTTAATAATGTTTTCTCAGGGATTAAATATCACGTACATAATAGTATTGATTGTCAGTGTGCTGGTGGCAATGGTGATTCACGAGTTTATGCACGCTTATGTTGGCTACAAACTCGGTGATACGACGGCACACGATCAGGGTCGGCTGAGCCTTAATCCACTTAATCACATTGATCCGGTGATGACGATTATATTACCGATAGTAACGATTGTATTGTTTGGGTTCCCATTTTTGGCCGCCAAACCGGTACCATTCAATCCAGCACGAGTGAAATACGGTGAGTATGGCGCAGCCATGATTGCGGCCGCTGGGCCATTGTCTAACCTGGTGCTAGCTTTTATAGCCGCATTGTTACTTAGGGGTATGGACGCTTCATCGTTCATTGGTCAGGTGGTGTGGTTGTTTGAGCAGCTAAACGTAGCGCTGTTTGTTTTTAACTTGATACCGATTCCACCGCTTGATGGATCGAGAGTATTGTATGCTTTTGCACCAGAGGCTTTGCAAGATTTTATGCGCCGGCTTGAGCCGATGGGCTTCTTTATTATATTCGGCCTAATTTTGTTAGGTGGCTTTAATGGTATTTTACTTAATCTTATGCAAATGGTTCTGAATATACTGCCTTAAACGGGTATAATATAAGAGCTGGGCAAGGAGACGTTTCGGCGCCGCCAGCTGGCTAATGATTATCTGATACTAATCATTAGGGAGCCTTATATCCGTGTCGGCCTTGGCTGGCATATGCGGGCACCTACCTGGAATTTTTCAGGTTAATCACGCCAGCGCCCAGCACAATATTATAAAAAGATACTCTATTCGTAAGCTCTTGGCACCTTATAAGGATTCGAATAAGCGTTTTTGGATACTGCTTGGTGGGGTTATTCTTCTACTAGCGGCACTGGGTGTTATTTTCTTTTTCTCTGAGCCTTCCGGTTTTGGTGGTCCGAACGACGAAGTGATAACTACTATTGAACGCGGAAACGCTATTTTTGAGTTACATGCTCAGGTCAGCTGGGATAATTTTTGTTCTCCACTAAACTATGTGACGATAACCTCTTCAGAAGAGACTAACAAAGTAGTACTTGTACATGGAGATAATGGTGGACCATGTCCATCACGAGTCGATAATAGCTGGCTTAAAGTGGATGATTACAACCATGATGGTAAGGCGGATTTTAAGGTAAGGAGCGGCCTACCGTTTGGGTATGACGTATATTTATATACACCTAGCAGTAGAACTTTCGAGTTGCAGAAATAATGGTCGGGGTGACAGGACTTGAACCTGCGACCTCACGGCCCCCAGCCGTACGCGCTACCAACTGCGCTACACCCCGATGATTACTTAGTTATTCTAGCACATGATAAGATGGAGACATGGGTGCAGATTTAAAATCAAGCTGGCAAGAAACTAAGCATGGACTTTATAAAAGATTTGTCTTTGATAACTTTAGAAAGGCCTTTGAATTTATGTCGCGGGTAGCAGTTGAAGCTGAGCGAATGCAGCACCATCCGCGTTGGCAAAATGAGTGGAATGAGGTCGATATTTGGCTAAGTACACACGACGCTGGTATGCAGATTACCGACAAAGATCATCAGTTGGCTGACGCAATAGACCGGCTAGAAAGTGTAACAGTGGTTCAGCCGGTGGATAGTAATGATGTCAAAAAATCTACGGTATTCAAGGAGTTAAAGCTATTTGCAGATGGGGGATCACGGGGTAACCCGGGCCCATCATCAAGCGGTTACGTGTTGCTTGATATGAGTGATAATGTGCTCATAAATATGGGTGTTTATCTGGGGATTACAACCAATAATCAAGCAGAATATCAGGCACTTAAGTTTGGCCTCGAAGAATCCCTTAAGCATCAGGCTAGAACGGTTCATGTCTATATGGACAGTATGCTAGTAGTAAACCAAATGAAGGGAATCTTTAAAGTTAAAAATCGTGACTTATGGCCAATCCATGAGGCCAATAAAGAACTAGTTAAAAAGTTTGAGAAGGTAACTTTTGACCACGTACCGCGTGAACTTAATAAGCTAGCTGATGCCGAAGTGAACCTAGCACTAGATGAAGCCTTAAAGAATAACCCCGAGCAGTAAGGTTGGTGATTTATAGTAAGAGCAGGCGCGATTATCTTAATAAACACGAATAAGTATTCATTAGGTTAGTAATTTAACGAAGTTGTCGTATATACGTCGTAGGAATCAGATTGAGTAGTTAGTTAATACTTATATGAGTACATACGGTATGTAATTGTTATAGACATTAAAAACCACCTAGGTAATAGGTGGTTTTTAATGTCAGATCATCTGTAAGCCGGGTTTTGTCGAGGCTAATCATCTATCTAGTTCGCCAATTGCTCGACGAATCAAGCGGGTTATAATCGGGCTGGCGGGAACCAATCTATCGTTAGATAGAACGAGGCCCATTCCTTGCAGCAGACAGGGTTTACCTCTGTTATGCGTCACCGCACATCACTGTGAGCTTTTACCTCACTCGTTTCACCTTTGCCCTGATTGCTCGGGGTAGTTTCGTCTCTGTGGCACTTTCCCTAGGGTCACCCCCGGTCGCCGTTAGCGACTGTCACTCCCTATGCTGCCCGGACTTTCCTCCCCAACAAGTTGGGGCGATTAGCCGATGATCTGACCCCTATATTGTATCAGATTAACTAGATATTAGCGTAAGCGGACAGTATACTGACTCCAGATAAGCTAATCTGGGTATATTAAACGTTTGTAGGATGGGAAATTGCCTAAATCAAAAAAACTTGAATCAGGATTCTTAGAACCCGCGTCGGAGCCGTTTTACCGTCGTTTCTCGCCAACGGTACTTACTATTGGGGCAGTAGCGTCACTAATAGTACAGGCTTTGTATCTAAGAGATCCAGAAGTTCTACGGCATATTCCTGTAGTGTATGATTCGGCTCGACACTTTGCTATAAGTGAAGCTCTGGCTATCGGAGGTGTTGCAGTGGTGGGGGCTGCCAGTCGTCATGTACCGAGGTGTTTGCGTACAGTAGTTGGAGAAACGGGAGTTGCGATGGCTATAACTGTAGCAGCCAATAGCTTTCATGAATTAGTGGTAGACGCTAATGATCCAAGCCTAGCTGACGTAACTTCGCCAACTGTAGTAACGGGAGCTATTTTTGGTGCGGCAGCGCTAACGCTCGCTGTTCGGAATATATGGCAACAAGAACGAGAAGCTTCTCCTGTGCCAGTGGTGATGAAAGAGGCAGGTATATCTGCCTATGAGGCGTTCTAGGCTTTTTGGGCAGCCTTAACGATTGCTTCGAAGGCACTTGGTTCGTTAACAGCTAGTTCAGCTAGAACTTTGCGATCCAGTTCTATCTTGGCGGCCTTGAGGCCAGCAATTAACTTACTATAGGTAGTCCCGTTTAGTCTAGCGCCAGCGTTGATGCGAGCGTTCCAGAGCTGCCGAAAGGTACGCTTACGGTTGCGTCGGTCCCTATAAGCGAACTGTAGGCTCTTGGTAACAGCTTGGCGACCGCGCTTAATTGAGGCCCGGTTCGAATGAGTCATGCCTTTAGTAGCGCTACGGATCTTGTTGTGTTTGGCGTGAGATGTGGTGCCTCGTTTGACGCGCATTATTAGACTCCTAACTTCTTCTTAATGTTTTTAACCTGCTTACCGGCTAGAGTATCTAGACCAGCTAACTTTCGCTTGCGGGAGCCACTTTTCTTCTGCAAGAAGTGACTGGCAAAAGAGTGTCGGGTTCGGACTTTACCGTTCTTAGTAATACGTACGCGGTCTTTGGTACCGCTGTGAGTTTTTAACTTTGGCATTTGATTCTCCTAAGAATAAACTTTAATTGATTGATTTTACTTGATCTAGTTCTTGCTCTTTATCGGCTTTTGGGGCAGGTGGAGCTTTGTATGAGGGGTTACTCCTGATGACAAAAGTTAGCTGTTTGCCGGATAGCTGAGGCGCTTGGTCAATCACTACACGGTCTCCGAAATCCTGTATCACCTTACTGGCTAGGTTAAAGCCGATATCCTTGTGGGCTAATTCTCGGCCGCGAAAGAATAAAGTAATTTTAACTTTATGGCCAATATCCAGAAAACCTTGCACCTTTTTCATTTTTACCGCCAGGTCGTGCTCGCCAATCTTTAGGCCAAATCGCATTTGCTTCAGATCCAGGTTCTTAACGTTACGTTTGTTCTTCTGGATTTGCTTGGTGCGTTGGTAGTTATATTTGCCCCAGTCGACTATTTTGGCTACCGGAGGAGTGGTATTAGGTGATATCTCAACCAAGTCTAAATCTTGATCGGCTGCTAGCTGCAGTGCTTCAGCACGCGATAGAACTCCTAATTGTTTACCATCTTCGTCAATGACGCGTAGCTGTGGTGCTCGAATGTTGTTGTTCAAGCGAGTTATGGTGCTGATGTATTAATCTCCTTTAAGGCTTTCTTAGGGGAATTGTAACAGATACACACCAGAGTAGCAAGTAAAATTATTCATCGTGATAGTGTTGCGGGCGATATTGCAAGGCCTCGGCAATGTGGCTAGAAGTGATAGGTAAGGAACCGTCTAGGTCAGCAATAGTCCGAGATACCTTAACGGTACGCATGTAGCTTCTGGCCGATAAGCCGAACCGATTGGCGGCCTCATCCAAGATGCTTTTAGCGGCAGGCTCAAGTTTGGCATAGGTTTTAACGTCCTTGTTAGTCATGTCAGCGTTTAGCTTTTGGCTAGAACCGAATCTGTCGGATTGGATTTGTCGGCTGTGTGATATACGGCTTTTGATAGAGTTAGTAGCCGTGGAGGTATTTTTAGATTCCATTAGCAGGCGACTGTTATCGATTTCGTGAACATCGACGTATAAATCAATTCTATCGAGAATTGGCCCAGATAGTTTTCGTCTATATCTGATTATCTGATGAGGCAGACAGCGACAGGTCTTGCTAGTGCCGTAGTGGCCACAAGGGCAGGGATTAGCGGTAGCTACGAATATAAAATGGGCTGGATATTGGGCCGTATCTTTAGCTCTAGCAATAGTGATAGTTCGGTCTTCTAGTGGCTGACGTAGTGCCTCGATGGTAGTGCGGTTAAACTCGGGCAGCTCATCAAAAAGCAATATACCACGATGGCTAAGGCTCATTTCGCCGGGCCGTAGGTTGTTACCGCCACCGATTATAGCTACATTGCTGGCACTGTGATGGGGTGACCGAAAGGGTCTGGTAGTGATGATCTCGTCAAAATTACTATTAGCCAAGCTATGTAAGTGAGTTATTTCTAGCATTTCTTCGCGGCTTAATGGGGGCAACAAGCCTGGCAGAGTTTTAGCCAGCATGGTCTTGCCAGTACCCGGTGGGCCTCCGAGTAGTAGGTTATGTCCACCAGCTGCACATATTTCGATAGCTCGCTTACCTGATTCTTGGCCGATTATGTCTTGCAGTTGGACCTCAGTAGTGGCTGTTGCCGATGAGGGAGCTTGGCCATCACCAGTTGATTGAGGTACTTTGTCGGCGTCATTAAGGAAGCCATAAAGGTCGTGCAGGGAAGTTACGGTTACAATGTCTATGTTTGGTACCAATAAAGCTTGGCTAAGGTTAGACGAAGGGATAATGAACGATTTTATGCCGCGGTTTTTACTGACCAGTAGTTTGCCGATAATACCTCTAATAGGGCGGACAGTTCCATCTAGCCCGAGCTCGCCCATGATAGCAAATCCAGTTAGGTCGCGGCGAGATTGATGGCTAGCCTGTAAGATTGAAGCAGCGATTGCTAGGTCGAACCCACTAGAATCTTTCGGAACATCGGCTGGAGCTAAATTAATGGTGATACGTTTACGAGGCAAGTCAATTTTGCTACCAGTGAAGGCGCTACGGATTCGTTCTTTGGCCTCGTCGACGGCTTTATTGGCAAAGCCAACGATAATAATCCCGGGCAAGCCGTTTGATAGGCTGCATTCGATATCAACCATAAGGCCGTGCTGGCCAGTCTCGATAGGGCTCTGAACCGTGCTCCGCATATGTTCAGTAGCATATAACTTTTTAAAAAAAGAACAACCCACTTTATAGGTTTAGAGGGTTGCATAGTATGTGAATCGTATAAGTTATGGCTTTTCATAGAACAACGGCTTGCGAGAAGCCGTTGTTTTTTGTCTTTTTGTTTTTGAGCACTTTTTTTACTCAGCGCTGACTACATCTTATAAAAGCACTAGGGAGCTGTCAACACTAAAGTTTAAGCGTTTTGCCGAACCTGTGCATAAATCACCGAGATCTATAGTGTTATTGCTGTATCGATCGGACATAATCATCACGGTTGTTATTAAATGGTTGAGACTTTTAACTAAAGTCTGTTAGTTTAATTTAGAGCCTAATTAACCCACCAATAAATGAGCGTAATCTGTATGATATTTGGTCACTATTTGGACCGAGAACTAGTTAGTCTGGCTAGCTATAGTACGATGGTCGAGTTTAATCTTAGGGCATATTAATACAGAACGGGTATCCGATTACTACTTGGCTCCGAAGTCACTAGTGTACTTATTATTGTTGTGAATCACGAGACACTCATAGTAATCTGTGTGCGCTCGCGGGTGAGATGTATGGGTAAGTCCTTCTAAAAGGAAAAAAGTACTTGTAGTTAAACGATTTGGCTACTCTATTGAGATTATAGTTTGTAGGTGACGGTGATTTGGTTAGTTGGATAATTGGTGAAAAAGTAGGCACTACTATACAAACTTATTACTCGTATTTAGGAGTAGTAAATACTATTTAGGTTTAAACGATGAAGTATATATAACAATAATTAGATGTAGGTTTTATATGATATCAATTCTATTGAATAATAAATATAACAGATTGCATTTGATAATTTGTTGTTATAATAACAATATAATTTATGTGAGTATCTATTAAGTTGATGTTTAAAGATTTGCGGTAAATTTGAGTAATACACGCCGTGTTAACTCAGATAGTGCTAAGCTAATCATCTAAGCAAGAGCGGGTTGACAAAATGGGTGTGATGTACTAGTATGTAGAGCAGTAAGTCAAAAACAAAAACATTTCAAAAATACTTACTAGGTCAAATATATCGCTCAATCTACCCTAAAGGTAGAATGAGCGGTCAGTCAAAGTCAGGTGGGCGGTAAGCGCTAAATAGTATTTTTTACGAGCGGATTTATCGCCCTCTGGCTCCAAGTTAAATATAAATTATTTGTGCGCTTTAGTGCCGAGGGTGCGAGAGCGTGTTTTCATCTTAAGAAAATGAATATTAAACGTCAATTATCAAGAACGATCACAATTTTAGCTGTTTGCTCAGTTGTGTTTCTCCTAACTGATCCAACCAGTGTTCCGGTACTAATATTAATAGTACCTTTTGTGTTAATCTTTTTGCTTATTATGAATTTATGGCGACTAGTGACGAATTTGTGGGTCGAATCACAAGGCGTTGGGCCACCTGGCGATATGCCTAGAAAACGTTCGGGCATGGTACTTGGTTTGATGATTACGCTTATTTTGGTTCTACAATCGCTCGGGCAGTTAACGCTGCGCGATATTTTTACTATTGGCATACTGTCCTTAATAGGTTATTTCTATGCCACTCGCTTGATGACAAAAGGCTCAGGATAATCTGTTAAGACTGGCCCACACGTTGTATAATAAATGCCAGTATGCAATTAGAGAATAATCAAGACGATAAGTTCGGACTGCCCGAGCCCAGTAATAACGGGCAACTACAGCCCGTGTTGCCACATGCTGGCTTTCCGGTAATCCCTGCCATGGCGTCTGTAGGGGGCCAGGGAATGCCGACGTCTACCGTGCAGTCGGGTGATGACGCTGAAAGTGTTTTGACAAAGAGTGTCGTAGATAAGGCTAGCGAGGTTATTAAGCAGACGGCCAATGATCCTTACTTACAAAATAACCAATTGAGTCAGCTAAAAGCAGAATACATAAAGCAACGGTTTAATATAGATATTAAACTGGGTAATGGTTAGCTATGTATAGCGGTATCATATTTGGGGTTGTAGTTCTAGTAGTCTTGGCCACTATAGGGTCGATGATTTTTATAACTTACAGGTCACGCCTGCGACACAGTAAGTCTTTTGAGCGGGGTCTTAAGATGGTGCCTCTACTGATTCATCTGCCACCTATGAGTGACGATATAATTGGTAATGGCCGAGATGTCCGAGATCTGGTTGACGAGAATATATCTAAAGCCCAGGTAATATATAACATTGTGGCATCTACTATGCAGAAGGGTATGAAGCATAGCTTCTACGGGCAACGTCATTTTGCTTTTGAGATTGTCGGGTCGCACGGCTTTGTTTATCTGTACGCTGCTGTGCCGGTGGTACTAGTCGAAACTGTTAAGCAATCTATAATCAGCGCCTACCCATCGTCCACTATTGAAGAAGTTTCTGAACACAATATTTTTAGCCAAGTTGGCAAGATAAACGCCACTGTTGGTGGCGAGATGAACCTAAAAGAGTCATTTGCCTATCCGATTGCTACGTACCAAGATTTGAAACGTGATGCTCTACAGTCTATCTTGAATGCTTTATCTAGTTTAGATAAAGATGACGGGGCAGCTATTCAGATACTTATTCGTCCGCAAGATAGTAGTTGGCGCAAGCAGGCGCTTACAACGGCTAGTAAAAAACGTAAGGGTGAGGACAAATCTTCTGGGGCCGGAGCTTTTGCTAGGCAAATGATGACGGCACTAGTAAAACCTCCAGAACCCAATGAGGGAAGCTCTTCGGGTGGAAAAAAGGAACTGTCTTCACTTGATCAGTCGGTTATTGACTCTATAGAAGATAAAACTAGACATCATGGATTTGAAGTAGCTATTCGGATAGTCGCATCTTCTAATATTTCACAGCGGTCTAGATCAATTCTTAACAATATTGTCGCTAGTTTCTCATTGTTTGACGCTCCAGGGAAAAACGGCTTTAAGTTTACCGAAGCTAAGGATATTAATAGTCTGGTAGCATCTTATATAATGCGATTTTTCCCGGAAAATAAAAAGAAGAATATTATGAACTCGGTCGAGTTAGCTACACTTTTTCACTTTCCAGATCAGAGCAATATTCCGACGTCACAGCTAGAACGCCAAGGATCTAAGCAAGTTGATGGGCCGCGTAATGTACCGGACAGCGGTTTTCTGCTTGGGTTTAACGTCTTTCGTGGAGTTAAGAAGCCGATACGAATAGCACTAACAGATAGACAGCGACATATGTATGTAGTCGGCCAGACTGGTACGGGTAAATCGACGTTCTTAGAGAACCTGGCCTTCCAGGACATGCTGAGTGGTGATGGTTTTGCCTTTGTTGATCCGCATGGTGATACAGCGGAACGGTTACTATCGATGGTCCCGAAGGAGCGAACCGAAGATGTAATTTATTTTTGCCCAGCTGATATGGAGTACCCGATGGGACTTAATTTGTTTGAATTTAAGGACCCCGATCAGAAGGATTTCTTGATCCAAGAGACTCTTAATATGTTACAGAAGTTGTATGATCCACAACATCAAGGGATAATGGGCCCGCGCTACGAAAGTATTTTTCGGAACGCTGCCCTTACGGTGATGGCCGATCCAAACGGGGGTACGTTCGTAGATATACCGAAGCTTTTTCGCGATCCGGATTTCTTGAAGAAAAAATTACAATATGTCAAAGACCAAAATGTACTTGATTATTGGCTTAAAGAATTTCCAGCTTCTCAGCGCTCCAACGAAGCTGGCGAAGTGACCGCTTGGTTTGTTAGTAAGTTTGGCGCTTTTCTGAGTAATGAAATGATGCGAAACATAATCGGCCAAACTAAAAGTGCTTTTGACCTTCGAGATATTATGGATAATAAAAAGATCTTTTTGGTCAACTTGAGTAAGGGCCGTACGGGTGACTTAAACTCCAAGCTACTCGGCATGATTTTTGTTATGAAGTTTCAGGCGGCAGCTATGAGCCGCGCTAATGTACCCGAGTCTGAGCGGACGGATTTTGCGCTGTATGTTGATGAGTTCCAGAACTTCTCGACTGACTCTTTTGCGACAATTATGTCTGAAGCCCGTAAATATCACCTTAACCTGATTGTCGCTAACCAGTTTACGACCCAGCTGACGGATGAGATTCGTGATTCTGTGTTTGGTAATATTGGTACAATAGTCTCCTTTAGGGTGGGACAGAATGATGTTGATACGCTTGCGAAGTATTTCCAACCAACTTTTGCTGCTGACGATTTGCTGCGAGTGCCAAATCACAATACTATTACACGGACACTTATGGGTGGCGTGCCAACTCAACCGTTTAGTATGGCAACGCTGCCGCCATTAGGGAGTCCTAATCCTGGTCTGGCTGATGCTCTAAAGCAACTTTCGTCGGCCAAATTTGGCCGCCCCAGAGATGTAGTTGAGAAAGATATCTTTACCCGTATGTCTTCGCCGGCTCCAGTAGTCCCGGCTAGCCCTTTCGCTGCTCCAGGAGGCTATGGTACGGCGCCAGCGATAACCCCGGGATCACCATTCCCAACACCATCACGGCCAGCCCAAACCCCTCCTAGTACTAACTCGTTCCTAGATGAATGGCTTACTAAGCAAAAGGCTAAAAGCCCCATGGCGCCAGCTAGGTCACCGTTCCCGGCATCATCAGCTCCACCTGCTCCCGCTCCTTCTTTACATGGTCAAGCATCAGCTACATCTAAGTTGCAAGAGGTACCACTTAGCAAGATAACAGAGGCTCCTGCCAGTAGTGGTAATATATCTAGCGGTCAGATTGATAAGGATGAGATATCCGGGATTGCGGCCGAACTTAAGCGTGATTTAGGAACTGCAAGTCCTTTAAGCGGCGATAGGTCAGGTCAGACATTGGAGCGGGTGCCGCAAGACTCTGTGGTATCGCCGGCAGCGGCCACTAAATCGGCTGCCGAGGATGATACTATATATATTGATCAAAATGGCTTGATTCATTCAGCTGAACTAGATCCAACAAAGGGCTCGGCAGGTAGCAGTAGTTAAATATTGAATCTTAGTTGATAAACTTGCAAAGGTCCTTTATACTTATATAGTATAAAAAGTGAAAAATACAAGTCTTAAGAGGGTCTATTTATAGTGGCAAAAGATGAACATTATTCAGCCGATGACATTCAGGTGCTTGAGGGGCTTGAGCCTGTCCGCAAGCGCCCTGGTATGTATATCGGGTCAACTGGTGTAGAGGGTCTACATCACTTAGTTTGGGAAATAATCGATAACAGTATCGACGAAGCGCTAGCTGGCTATGCTAATAAAGTTAGCGTTATTCTGCTAGCAGATGGTGGTGTCAAAGTTACAGACAACGGTCGTGGTATCCCAACGGGTATACATCATAAAACAGGCAAGAGTACAGTAGAGACCGTTCTAACAGTACTTCATGCTGGCGGAAAGTTTGGTGGAAGTGGCTATAAGGTTTCAGGCGGTTTACACGGTGTGGGCTCTAGTGTAGTAAATGCTTTGTCCAGCCGGCTAGTAGTGCGAGTTTTCCTTGATGGCAAGATTCATGAGCAGGAGTATCACCGAGGCGTACCAGAGGCTGACCTTAAGGTTGTTGGTAAAACCGACAAGACTGGCACGGAAATAAGTTTCTGGCCGGATGCAACGATATTTAAAGAGTCTCAAGAGTTTGATTACAATGCTATATTGGATCGATTACGCCATGCCGCTTATTTGACTAAAGGTGTGTTGACTAGTCTCGAAGATGAGTCAACTGGTAAACGCTATAGCTTCTATTTTGAGGGCGGTATTCAGAGCTATGTGCAACATCTGAATGTGGGCAGAGAAGTGGTTGACGAGGATATCTTCTATGTTGATAAACCAGCCCAAGACTGCCAAGTTGAAATAGCCCTGCAGTATACTGATGCCTTTAGTGAAACTCTAAAAGCGTTTGCTAATAACGTACTTAACCCCGATGGTGGTTCGCATTTAACTGGTTTTCGCGCAGCCCTAACTCGTGTTATTAATGATTATGCCCGTAAGAATAACCTGATAAAAGAAAAAGAAGAGAATCTGACAGGTGATGACACTAGAGAAGGCTTGACTGCCATATTATCGGTCAAGCTACCAGATCCACAATTTGAAGGCCAGACTAAAGGTAAATTGGGCAATCCGGAAATGCGCGGCTATGTCGAGCAGGTTATGAATGAGTACTTCTCCTATTACCTAGAGGAACACCCTAATGTGGCTCGCAAGATTGTCGGTAAGGCCTTGCTAGCAGCTAGGGCCCGCAAAGCAGCTCGAGCAGCTCGTGACAACATTCTTCGTAAGGGAGTGCTTGACGGCGCTAGTATGCCTGGCAAGCTAGCTGACTGCTCTAGTAAAGACCCTCATAATTCCGAGTTGTATCTAGTGGAGGGTGATTCAGCTGGTGGCTCCGCTAAAACTGGACGAGATAGCAAAACTCAGGCTATCTTGCCGCTTCGCGGTAAAGTGCTGAATGTTGAGCGTGCCCGACTGGATAGGATGCTGGCTAACAATGAAATAGTGTCACTAATTAAGGCTCTGGGTGTCGGTATAGAGGATTCGTTTAGTATAGATGGACTACGGTATTACCGAATAATTATCATGACAGATGCTGATGTTGATGGTAGCCATATTGCGACGCTACTGCTAACCTTTTTCTTCCGATATATGAAACAGGTGGTTGACGGTGGTCATGTCTATCTAGCGAAGCCTCCGTTATTTGAGTTAGTTAAACCAGGACGCAAATCGAGCGTATTTATATATGACGAGTCTGAACTGGACAAGGTACTTGACGAAACTATCGCTAATCGCAAAAAAGAAGGATTGAAAGTTGCTGATAGTGATGAACGATATAGGCAGGCGGGCTTTATTGAACAGAAGCGCTATAAAGGGCTTGGCGAAATGGATGCCGAGCAGCTGTTTGAAACCACTATGAACCCCGAAAAGCGGGTGCTAGTGCAGGTTCAAGTCGAAGATGCCGAGAAGGCTGACGCTATCTTTAATAAGCTGATGGGTGCAGAAGTCGAACCGCGCAAAAACTTTATTCAAGCTAACGCTAAGTTCGCAAAGGATTTGGATATTTAATATGGACGACAATATTGTGGACAATACAAATAACACACCTATCGAAGAGCCAAAGCTAGTTAATCGAGGCGATGTTGATGTAATGGATTCGGGTCACTCCAGGATTGTTGAACAGCGTAGCGTCGAGAATGTTATGGAAGACAACTATCTGCGTTATTCCATGAGCGTTATTATTGACCGAGCCCTGCCAGATGTCCGTGATGGCATGAAGCCGGTACACCGACGGATTATGTATAGTATGAACGAGGATGGCCTGCGTAGTAGTGCTCGCCACCGTAAGAGTGCAAATGTCGTCGGTGCGGTAATGGGTAAATATCACCCACACGGCGATAGTTCTATTTATGACAGTATGGTACGCCTAGCACAACCATGGGCTACTCGTTATCCGCTAGTCAATGGGCAGGGTAACTTTGGTTCTATGGACGGAGATCCGCCGGCCGCTATGCGCTATACTGAGGCGAAGATGCACCGCCTAGCCGATGAGTTGCTAGCCGATATAGACAAAGAAACAGTTGATTTTCGTGATACCTACGATGGACAAAACCAGGAACCAACAGTCTTACCGGCAAAACTGCCTAACCTGCTTTTGAATGGTCAGTTAGGAATTGCGGTTGGTATGGCAACTAATATACCGCCCCACAACTTGAGTGAGGTAGTGGATGCATCGATTTATAAGATTGATCATCCAGATGCCTCATTAGATGACCTTTTACAGTTTATTAAGGGGCCTGATTTTCCGACCGGCGGCATCGTCTATGGTGCTAATTCTATTAGAACTGCTTACGCTACCGGTAGGGGTGGCGTAGTTGTTCGTGGCATAGCCGAGATAGTCGAAGGCAATAAGGGGCGGCACCAGATAGTTATCACCGAAATTCCATATGCCCTTAATAAAGAGAGTTTGGTGATAAAGATTGCTGATTTGGTAAAAGAGAAGAAGATTAGTGGCATATCAGACCTGCGTGATGAGAGCGCTCGTGGCTCGGTCCGGATTGTAGTCGACCTCAAGAAAGATGCTTACCCCAAGAAGCTACTGAACCAACTATATAAATTGACGCCACTTCAATCTAGTTTTCATTACAACATGATGGCACTGATAGATGGAATCCAGCCCCGAGTACTAGGCTTACAAGAGATTATAAGTGAACATATAAAACACCGCCAGAGTGTAGTACGTCGGCGAACTGAATACGAACTTCGCAAAGCCAAAGAGCGAGCTCATATCCTTGAAGGTCTGAAGATTGCACTTGATCACATAGACGAGGTAATTAAAACAATTCGGGCAAGTCAGACTTCTGAGGAAGCTCAGATTAACCTAATAAAGCAGTTTAACCTCAGTGAGATTCAGGCTAAAGCAATCCTTGGAATGCAGCTACGAACACTGACTGGTTTACAGCGTCAGGAAATAGAGAATGAGCTGGCAGAGCTACTCCTAACGATTGGTAAGTTAGAAACTATTCTGGCGGATGAGAAGCTCATATTGGGGATAATTAAGCAGGAATTTGCCGACCTGAAGAAGCAGTATGGTGATGATCGTCGGACCCGCGTCGTGCCTAGTGAACTAGACAAAATGAGTGACGAAGACTTGGTTCCGGAAGAACAAGTCGTAGTAACTCTTACATCTGCTAACTATATTAAGCGGTGCCAGATAGCCGAGTACAAGCGTCAAGGCAGAGGTGGCAAGGGTCGCCGCGGCATGGTAACGCGCGAAGAAGATGTTATTGAGCATGTTGTTAACGCCTCAACACATGACTATCTATTATTCTTTACTAACAAGGGTAGGGTTTTCCGAATTAAGACATATGAGGTACCAACTGCTAGCTTGAACGCCAAAGGTGTGGCTATAGTAAACCTGCTGCAATTACAGCCAGAGGAGAAAGTTAGCTCGGTGATTAATGTTAGCAAGCAAGGGACTGGTCAGAACCTGATAATGTGTACAGTCCGTGGAGTGGTCAAGAAAACTCCTTTTGAACAGTACAAGAATGTTCGTACTAGTGGCTTAATAGCGATAAATCTAGACGAGGGTGATGAGCTTAAGTGGACCCGTATGACAAATGGCGACAATGAGGTTATTATCTCTACTTCGAATGGCCAGGCAATTCGTTTCCACGAGCAAGGCGTTAGGCCGATGGGTCGGGTCGCTCGTGGTGTCCGCGGAATTCGGTTGCGTGCTGGAGATCAAGTTATTGGTATGGATATAGTGGAAGAGAATTCTAGCATCTTCGTGATTAGTAAATATGGCTATGGCAAGCGGACTAAGGTGTCTCAGTTTACGTCTCACGCTCGCGGCGGCGTCGGTATCCGTTCAGCGGTTGTGAACAAGAAGACTGGTGATTTAATAGGTGTGAAATCTCTTAGCGAAGATGACGGTCAAGAGGCTATTATCATATCTAGCCAGGGGCAGACAATCCGGCTAGGTGTTAAAGATATACCGGCGATTAGTCGAGCTACCCAAGGAGTTCGAGTTATGCGCCTGAATGAAGGTGATGAGGTAGTCAGTCTAGCCCTAGTTGATAAGACTGAGGAGATTGATGACGAAGAAGACGAAGCAGTTGAGGAATAATTAGTCTTTTAGTCTAGAGCTGGCTGTCAGTTTTTTGCACTCGATAGTTGCTTAAGTTTATTGATATTTTACTTATATCATCTCCTGAATATAGGCGATGTAACAAATACAACTTATTTGGGCGAACATATCCTTGACATGTGGTCCTGTAGCGGGTAGTATTAGTCAGTTAGGTTCTAGAGGTGCTATTTAGATGTCTCTAAAATCTATCGACCTTTAAAAATTGAATAGTGCAAATCAACGTCAGTTCACTTTAAGTGAATTGTTTTAAATACAAGTCCAGCCCTCCAAAGGGGTTGGCAGTCAGTTTTAACTGATGTTAAGGCAAATTCTTTTGAACCTTCGGGTTCTTTTTTTGGAGAGTTTGATCCTGGCTCAGGATGAACGCTGGCGGCGTGCCTAATACATGCAAGTCGAGCGGTAAGGCTCTGCACCCAGTATTTGATCGCTATTATCGAACCATTTTAAGTCTAGGCTAGACGAGGGATGGCAAGAGAGATCGAATAATGAGTGTAGAGTACACGAGCGGCGGACGGCTGAGTAACACGTAGGAACGTACCCCAAACTGAGGGATAACTGCCTGAAAAGGTAGCTAATACCGCATGTGCTCTAAGGAGTAAAGCTTCGGCGGTTTGGGAACGGCCTGCGCATGATTAGCTTGTTGGTGAGGTAATGGCTCACCAAGGCGACGATCATTAGCTGGTCTGAGAGGATGACCAGCCAGACTGGGACTGAGAACGGCCCAGACTCCTACGGGAGGCAGCAGTAGGGAATTTTCCACAATGGGCGAAAGCCTGATGGAGCAACGCCGCGTGCAGGATGAA
>JBDTES010000028.1:0-7472 GCA_039922435.1 Saccharimonadales bacterium (SeqCode) | reverse complement strand
AATCTTATCTATGCCGAGGATTTGCTGACCGACAATAAGGTGCTTACGGCCACTCCGGCCCAGATGCGTCATTTATTAGATGGTACCAGGGTTGAACAATCTCAGTCTACTTTGGGCTGGTTAGTTGAGCGGGCTGGCGATGGCATTGTGCAGTCGGCTTATCAGGCATATCTTGAAAATGGCAAGACTTCGGTGGATCAGTTTCTAGAAACCGTTCGGGCGGCTTTGGAGAGACGTTATGAGGCCAATCTCGTAGGCCAGCGTCGGCCTCAAAAAGATGAGGACGGCAACCCCTTGCCGGCTGTCAAAATCTTTCATACTAGCCGGATCACTAACGGGTCCGTAACGATCAATGATTATTGGTCCGATAATGATACGGGACGAGCTATGGCAAGTGGTGGTGGTCCAAAGAACTTATTAAGTGCTTATGGTGTGCGAACAGTTGATGATCTGATAGATAACTTGAAAGGCCAGTCAGAACCAGATAGACGTGCCATGTTAACGGCTTTATATCTTTCGGTTTATCGAGATAAATTAGATGAAGTTGGTGCTGCCAAATTGTCATCGTTAAGGGCTGAGCCCGGAGATCAGTCGTCTCGCCCATTTTTGGCCCGGATGGTCGAGTCGGAAAGTCTCCGTACTGGCTTGGCTCTAAGTTCGCATCGACGTTACGAAAATAGCTGTCCTCCAACGGTAAATTATTATCATGGCGGCAACCACCTAGTTAGGATGATAACTGGTGCGACTCTTATGATGACTGCTCTAACGGCCGGGGTTGCGGCTGCCCGTGGAGCAATTGAAATCTATTCCAACATTTATAATCAGGCGTCCGATGCTTCCAGTCAGGCTGGGCAGTTATTTGCTAGCGAGCAGACGATACGGGGTCATATGAGTGAGTTAGGCAGGATGTATTATGACTCATTTAATTCACTGGCTGATGCTGATATGCGGCTGTCATATGCACTAGCCAGTCAATACATAAAACTATTCGGACCACTTAATTCTGTTGACGGCGAAGTTAGCCAAGGTATTTTTGATAATTGGATTAATAAGACTCTACATGACCCTCCGGCTGGAGTATATACCGGCGAAGTTAGTCAGACCTTTACTGGAGATGTAAATATTGGTCAGAATAAAACGGTTTATTCTGTCACGAGTTTAAGTGGCTTGCCAGAACCGAGCTATTGGTATGGTAATGAATTTAATCTTATGGGTTACTCCAACTACAACCTGGGTTTTAGTGATGATAGCGAATCCTATGCTAGCCCAGTCCAAGTTAGTCATTCTGTGGCTGCTATTGGACTACAAAAACCTGATTTTATGGTTGAGACCTCATACCTTAGTAGTACTCGGCTAACTTCTGCACCGGTTCCACAAGGCGGGCGGATAGTTGGGGCTATGGTTGTTGACCAGGCTGACCCTGATAAGACTAGCCAAGTCCAAGTTTTAAATGATCCGCAGCGAGGGACATATTATGTCCGGGTGAATCCAATTAACATGAATCAGCTCGGAATTAATAAACCGGTTTTGAAGTACTGGATTAAAGTAGATAAAACGCCTTCGATAAAAGCAGAGGCTCCGATGGTTTTGGGTGGTGGTGATGAAGTGGCTGTCGCTGAGGAAATTAAAAAAGCTTTGGGATTATCTAAGTCGGCCACAAATCAGGAAGTTTATGAAGCTATAAAAGACAAGTTTTATAGCTTTGCGCCACTAAAAGATGCCGGATTAACCAACCGTGATTTCCCAGGCGGTGATTCAGAAAATCAGACGGACGTTATTGAATTTGGTCAGTTAGTGGCCCATTTAGAATCGCTCAACTGTAACTTGGCTAGTGCCGAATATTTGCTGGGGACCGTAGATAATTTCGCGTCCAAACAAATTTTGGTAACCGGCTTTCATGACAATGGGGACAGTAAACTGACACAGCTCGAAGCCCATGCTTGGGTTGTCGATGATAAGGGTAAGGTGATTGATCCAACTCCTAGTAGGATGGCTCCGGGCCACGAGGCCCCTAATCTGTCGCCCGAAGACGGTTCGGACGTGGTAAATAATAAGGCAGGTTTTCCATATTTGCCAACAGGTGAAGCTTTGGTTGGGGCTGCTTTTCTGATTTTAGGTTTTCGACGTCGGCGAACTATTTTACGTCAGATTGGTTTAGCCCAAGCAGCTCTGACCTTTGCGCTCCCTGGGATTGATAAAACTGAACAATCTTTGAATCGGCTTTTATATAGTGATGGGGCGAAGGCTCAGTTGCCTAAAATGCCAGAACGTCAGGCTGGTGAAGTTCGTCGTTCGTATATCGCTAATATTCCTGAAGGTGGGTTTAGTCGCAAGGATTTGACTAGACTGCCTGGGGCACCCCTTAATCAGTACCAGAATTATTTGGCAGCTCGCTTGCACCGCTATGACCGACATATCCGTAGTCCCAAAACAATTAAGAAATAGCTATGCACCCTTGCTATATCCGTAGCATCTAGTAGTTTGAGATTTCATAATAGCTAATATGCTATGAATATAGCTTGAGACCTTCTATGCTTAAGTTGATTATTAATGGGTGGTTAGTGGCACTTAGATGCGTGGTATTGCTTGATAAGGACAATTAAAGTGACCTCGTTAACTAAACCAGATAGTAATATTCTTACAGATAAATTGGTTAGAATACGGTATACATAATATATGAGTAAGAATTCAAAAGCTCCAGAAGGTTCACGGTTTGCTAAGTTCTTCTCGCGGGTAAGTAGCGGATTAAAGTATGTTCCACCACTCGACCGGGCAATCGTTGGAGGCAACACTATCCCAGGTGGCTGGAGGTATGTGGGCCACCAAGCAGAGGATTATCGCTGGCTTAATTTTAAGGGTGATTCATTAGGCACTCGCTGGCCAATCCCGCAGTTATATAAAATGGTCGGTGTTATTGCGGTGGAAGCTGCCGAAATGAGTTCGTTGCTAGACAGTAACCCAACGGGTCGCCAGGCAGTGGCACTACGATTTGGCCAAGCGGTTGTCGTAGGCGAACTGGCTCACGATATCCAATTTGCTGATAATCCAAACAATCTGGAACAATCATTAGTTGCTGCCCGAGTTGGGCGCGGTGAGCTCAGTGTAACTGCTGGACTGTGGCTGCCTGAAACCGGGCGAATGCTAATTCCGGATAGTCTTGTTGAGGTTGATAGAGTTGCCTTATCGAGTCTGTCAAAAACGATTCCGGTAGTTTAGCTACTTATTAGGGTCAAAAATCTGCTGAGCAGTGTTCCAGACGGAGGGGTCGTGCAAGACTTGCATGCGGTAATACCAATATTCGGCCCCCCACAAATCGATATGTTTTATGCCAGTTTGCTCGGCAAACTTAACGTTACCTGTAAGACGCTGAGCATTAAATGACTTGTTTTGCTCGGCCAGACTAGTATTTGTAATACTTTGTCCTCTGGGAGGCCATGGTTCAGCTTGGAGTTCGTGTATTATCGATGGCTTACCAGCCAGAATCTGCTCTGCTCCGGCTAGAAAGCCGTAATACCAACTCGGAAATGGGTACTGGAAATAGCGGTGGGTTAATTGGTCATCCCAGACCCTACGGTAGACTGATATACCAATTTGATCTGGCAATGGTTTTTTTAAGGCTAGGCCGGCGTAATTGTTACTTCGGCTGATTATTACTGGATGATGGGTATCTAATTTTTTAACCAGTTCTAATTCGCTCGACAACCGGCCGCGGTCAAAGTTGTAGCATTCACCGAAATGATTAAAGAACTCGTTCTCGAGTTGATAACTCTGTAGTGCCGGGTTCGTTTTGTAGCGATTAATTACGGCCGTCAGATAGCTTATTAGCTGCGGCTCCCACTGCTCAGTTGGTTTAGTTGTGTCGACCCAACTTGGGGCGTGGCACTCTGGCCAGCGGGGCTGGCGCAGACCGATAGCTAGCGAAACTTTGACGCCGTGGACCTGGGCTTGAGCCATTTCGTAATCAAGTTCATCAAAATTATAGTGTCCCGGGCTGGTTTCGATATCTGACCAATAGCTGACTAGTCGAAGGTGTTTAACCTGCAAACCGTTCAAAATCGCGGCGTAGGTTTGGTGGGCGTCGAGTCCGAGTGATGTTGCATAATCGGCAATGAAGCTAACGCCGAGCTCGGTTGGCTTATCCTGGTGGCTGTGTTGATACCAAACTGCGATACCATACATTATGCTGGCGCAGATTAGAAAAAATAGAATTATTATAGCGACGGTTTTGTGCCACCAGCTTCCTTGCCAGTAGCTTCCTAACCATCGGAATGGCGCTAAAACAATGTATTTTTTAGATTTAGGAGGTTGCAGTGCCGGCTCAAGTGCTTTTGCCATGTTACGATTATACCGTGCCTAAGAAACTTAAGATATCACTGATTATCCCGGCCTTTAATGAGGAAAAGCGCTTGGCGACTTGCCTAGATGCGGTGTTGGCTCAAAAACTGCCATTTGATGAAGTGATTGTAGTCAATAACAGTTCGACTGACCAAACTGCGACAATTGCAGAACGATATCCCGTCGTAAAACTAGTAGATGAGCCCCAAAAAGGTCGAGTTTTTGCCCGCGAAGCTGGCTTTAGAGCTACTTCGGGCGATATTTTGGCCCGGATCGATGCTGATGCTATTTTGCCGGTCGACTGGAGTCAAAAAGTTGCGGATTATTATGCGCGAGATGGAGCTCTTTCGACAGCCTGGACGGGTGGTGCCTTCTTTTATAACGTACGTTTTCCAAGCATTGTTAGTAGTATCTATAACACGCTAGTTTTTGGTTTTAACCGACTATTGATTGGCCATCCGACGCTCTGGGGGTCGAATATGGCTTTGCCAAAACAACTTTGGCAAGAAGTTGCTGGCGAGATTTGCCTGAGAAACGATATCCATGAAGATTTAGATCTAGCAATCCATTTACATCGCCAAAAGCGGCGGATTTTTTACGATAAAGCTGTACGGGTGCGGGTCGAGCTGCGTCGAGTCCGGTCCAATCGGCATGAATTGTGGGATTATTTGCAGATGTGGCCCCGAACGCTTCGAATTCACGGAATTAGAACCTGGCCAGTCTGCTGGCTATTTGGCGACGTTTTACTATATATTTTCACGCCACTCTTTGGTCTAGCTGAAAGTATTGCTCGGCTTTTTGGGCGCCAGCCAATTGATGAATAAATATATCTGGGGATAGCTCTGATTATTCATTTTTAGCACAGACCCCGTTACTTTTGCTGCCAAAAGTAACCAAAACCCTTCGGCCAGAACTCCATTACTTGGTGTAAAGTTGTTAAAACCAACAACCAGTTTGATAACTCGTCGCTGGTTGCTCCTCGAACAATCAAACCGACCCTTCGCTAACGCTCGGATAAGTTGTTGTTTTAACTAACGTTACAGCCACGTAATTCCGTAATGGCCTTTAGCCTCAGATACAAAGTCTCATTTCGCATTTAACCAATTACTATTTATCAATTATTTTTCACTTACCATTTTTCACTTACTATTTTCTAACTATTTTTCATTTTAGATTTGCTAAAAGTTAGCTGTTAACTGCTAACTACGTTCTATGACCTACAATTTTCTATTAATGTGAAATTTTGAAATAATTTGTTAAATGAAAACTGGTAAATGGTAAATACTACTTGTTACTACCTACGACCTACGACCTACTGTCTTCGACCTACTAAGAAGCAGGCTCGTTCATTTTGTAGCCACCGTCGTCAGTTGGGGTTGGATTACAATTAGCCCAGAGGCCGCGGTTAGCCGCGATGGCCGACTGCTCAGCAGCCTTAAATTCGGCCGATTTGGTGAACGGAAAGTATGGATAATAAAAAGCGTAGCCATTTTCAACTAGAGATTCGTTTAGATTAGTCCCATCTGTTAAGTAAACATAGCGCAGCAAGCGATCGTAACGGTCGCGGTCGGTGCTCAGGCTGTCACTAGCCAGCCGCACTTTGCCATCGCCAATTCGGTTCTTGGTATAAGCGGCTGCGGCCGGGCCATAACATTGGACTGGTGTGTTTGGCTTGTGTGTCTCAGGCGTGTCGATGCCAATAAACCGAATGTTTTCGACCTTACCGTTCATATCGACGGCAATGGTGTCGCCATCGACGAAGTGATCGATGCTATAGAGACCCGGCTGGTTGGTGACGATTCCCTGCGTGGCATCACTGAACCAGCCAAAATGCTGACCCAGCGCAATAAATAGCGCTATTAGTAGTGTTGCTAAACTAATCCCCTGCTTTTTCCGCCTGCGACTCATAGTAGAAATTAGTATAGATCAAAACCGAGCAAAGTGGTGCGCTATAGTGACTCTAATGTTCTTTCATTATTAATTTTGTCACTACAATGAGGCTAATCTTGAATTGGGGTACGTTGAATAAGTGTAGCTTTTAGTACCGGGTTGTAATTACCGAATAGCTATCTGGTGAGATACCGATTGTAAATTTACTGCCGGATTCGACTTGGCCCACTTCGCCGTCGTACTGTGTATATATTGGGCTGCCATCTGGGGAGGTTAGCATAAAGTAATCTCGAGTCATCATTGTACTTTCGCGTTTACCAGCTAGCATCTGCGCCATACCCAGTAGGGCCTGCGCTTTAGTAAGCTTTGGTGATACGAAGCTTTCGAATTCCGGTACGTCTAGACGGCTATTGGGCCGCCCAATCTTGGCGATACGATCGCCGTTGGTATAAAGTCGGTCAGACACATTGGATTCGACGCCATCTTCGGCTGTTGAGACAACAGTCTGGATGTTCCCCATTGTTCTCATAGTAGCAACGAACTGACGAGCTATTAATAGTCCTGAATATCTGGCTACCTTAGTTGAGGAATCTTTTAGTAAGTCTATTTCATGGTCAGCGGCCGCGTCATTAGCTGCGCCGAAGTACCAATTTGCTTTGCGAGCTACAGACCCCTCAGAAGACTCTGTTATCGTATCTATAGGGAAAAAGTTCATTATTTTACCGGTTCGCAATATTGTGTCTAGAGTCTTGCGGCCGTTTAGCATAGTAGCGCCATCACTGGCATCGCCGCCTCTGGCGAATAACTTAGTATTAGCGAGTGCCATATTACCAATTTGATTAGCTACGCCGTCACCACCGGCGATAATTATGAGGTCAGTTTCAGGCGTTCCATGCCTTAGAGTACCTTGTAGGTTTTCGAGGGTTCGTCTTGGGTCTTTGTTGGTTTCGACAAGCTCTAGCGGTAGATTTACATGAGAGAGTTCTGTTTTGACACGTCTAGAGTTAGTTGACTTAGGGTTTACTGCTACTACTGCTCTGTCGAATTCAAAGTTTTTGTAAGCCATTTGTTTATTATAGCACATATGCTGTATAAATACAATATTAGTTGGCTTTTAGAATATCCGGCTCCCGTACATCTTGGACACTATTCGCTAAACTAGAAAGGAAGTGAAAGTGAGAACAAGAACTATGACTAACAAAACATTACAGGTCTACGGAGCTCGTATCCGTTTAGCCTGGTTCAGA
>JBDTES010000027.1:0-5885 GCA_039922435.1 Saccharimonadales bacterium (SeqCode) | reverse complement strand
CAGGTCGTTGACAGCTTGGTCCAGTGATCCGAGCGATTTTAAACTAATCATATACTGAATGCCTGTCAGTTTGCCTTGATATACGTTGTACACAGGACCGCCTGGAATATCTTTGGGCAGTATGTATTGCCTGCCGAGACCCGGTTCGCACTGTTCAAGAATAGTGGCACCCTGCGGGACGGGCATTGCGCTCATAGCACTGGCAGCGGCTGGTTTAGCAGTGGTCTCCGACATAGTTTTGCCTCTGCCGTACGCGTAGCCAGCTGCCACGGCTGCCACCAAAATAACTAAGGCGACTACGACTAGCAATAAGATCTTTACTGAGTGATGGCCTTTTACTGGGCCGGGTGGTTTAACAGGATCCGCTAGCTGGATAGGTGCCTGCAGCGTAGTTTCTGGACTAACTGCAGCCACCGGAGCCTCATCGGGCTCAATATTGGTGGCTAGAGACGTCTCAACATCAGCAGCAGCACTACTACTCACCGCCAGGGTGCCGTCAAAACTATCTGGACTACCACCTAGAGGCGCCTCAGCAAGATCACGATTAGGGTCAGTTGAATTGGTGCCGTTATCCATAAGCGTTATACTGTAGTAATATACGCTGGCTGTCGATAAAGTCAACACTCTTGCGAGTTCGACCTTTGCACAAGCTAACCGTAAGCATTACAATTCATCATGATGCTTACGCTAAAAATTAATCAGAAGCTATTACTATTGTTGCTAGTCGTATCGTTGTTGCCACTCGGACTGGTCAATCTTTACTGGTACCGAGCTACCCAGTCATCATTACGCTCCGAGGCGGTTGACCACCAAAAGATACTCACAAATAGTGCCGTCTACCGCGTGAACCAGTACATGACTGATAAGGTGAATGCTCTAATAATCCACTCACAAACCGCGGCTGTACGTTCACTAAGCCCGACTAATGCTCATCAAGACCTTTCGAGTCTTATTAAGCAAGATTCCGATATTCAGACATTAACGTTGGCTAACCCAGATGGACAAGTAGTCATAAGCATGGACCGCAACAGTGACTTACCGACGACGGCTAATGTCAGCGACCAGGATGCCTTTAGGGCCACGACCTTTTTATCCGGTAGGGAGTATATCAGCCCTGTAAGCTTTAGCGACCGAGGCCACCCAACAATTACTATCGCCGCGCCGCTTGTTAAGTTTACTTCTGGCCAGGATTTACTTAACTTATCGACTGCTAACTCAAACCAAGTTCGTACCCCACAACAGATCACTGGCGTACTGATTGAAACAGTCGATCTAACTGGTTTGTGGCAGGGCGTCCTATCGCAGGGAACGAATAACGGCGGTTATATGTACGTCGTGGACGGTGAAGGAACACTTATCACCTACCCTGATGTTGCATTTCAAAAAAGCCACCAGAACCTCAGCAAGTCGCCAGCCGTCAACGCGTTTTTGAAAAATCCCGAAGCTAACCCCAATCCGAAGATGCTCACATCAGAAAAAGGAGAGTCGGTACTAAGTTCGTACAGTATGGTAGCTCGTACAAATTGGGGTGTTATTACTATCGAACCAGCAGCAGCTATTTTTGCGCTAGCTAACCATGTGGCAGTTGTCGGCCTGTCTATCTTTGCCATAGCAGCCCTATTGGTGGCCACTATTAGCTATTTTGTGAGTCGCCAAGTTACCATACCTATCAGACGCCTGGCTGCCGGTACGGCGCTGATTAGTCAGGGTAGACTCGATACTCGGGTTGCTATTGATTCGCGTGATGAAATCGGCACGCTTGCTACATCCTTCAACACAATGGCGCACAATTTGGGAGTTCTGTTGCAGCGCACCCAAGCTGAATCGAACAAGGCAAATATTATTCTAGGCAACGTCAGTGAGGGAATCGTGGCAATAAACATCGCCGGCAATATCATATTAGCCAACCGTGCAGCGGCTGAGCTTCTAGGAGATCTGCCCCCGAATCTGATCGGAAAGCCGCTGGCGAGTCTCTATCATTGGAGCATGGACAATAGACCCTTTTCTCCGAGTTTAACGGAGCAAGAATTTTATCCGGATATTACGCTGACTAATTCCAACCACCGCATCTACTATATCGATATGATGATTAACCCAGTAGCTGATGACCCGACCGGCATTCATGCCATTATCACCATTATCGACAAGACTGGCGAACAAGAATTAGAAAACATGAAGGTTGATTTCGTCTCAATGGCGGCTCACGAACTGAGAACACCATTGACCGCGATACGGGGCTACTTAGACCTGATTACACACGACGAGACAGTCTCTTTATCTGATAAGATGCGAAACTACATCGGCAACATGGAGGCCAGCTCAATGCAACTCGTTAGCTTGATCCGCAATCTACTAAACGTGTCACGTGTTGAGCGCAATGAACTAACCATTAGTCGCGAAAAAGTTGATTGGGCAAAAACACTGCAGAAGGCTATGGTCGATTTGCAGTTTACTGCCGAGACCAAATCCATAACACTAACCTACGAAGGGCCAGTCAGTGACGTTTACTTGTTGGCTGAGCAAATTACAATGCTCGAGGTTATCAACAATTTAATTAGTAATGCCATAAACTATACCGACAGTGGCGGCAAGGTAGCGGTTAAGCTCCGGCAGACAGACGATAAAGTAATAACCGAGATATCCGATAATGGTATTGGCATCCCGGCTAATAGTCTCGAACATTTGTTCACTAAGTTCTATCGAGTACGAAGTGGCCTACCGAGCGGCAGTGGTGGTACCGGCTTGGGACTATACATCTCTAAATCAATCGTCGAATTACACGGCGGCGAGTTAACTGTTACTTCTGTCGAAAATGAAGGTTCTACGTTTAGCATAGTATTGCCTAAATTTGACGAAGCTGCGTATAATGAGATTATAAGGACGACCCCGAACAGGTTGAATCAAAAACATGGCTGGACTACAAAAAATACTACTCGTTGAAGATAACCCACAAATAGTTGAGTTATATAGTACTGTGCTCAGAAAAGCTGGGTATGATTTAGAATTGGCTGGTACCGTTGATACCGCCCTCGACAAAGCTAAGCAATTTCAACCAGACTTGATTCTATTAGACATCATGCTGCCAGGCGGCCGAACGGGTCTCGATGCGCTAATGATACTGAGGACTGACCCCAGCTATGGCTGTAGTGACAAGCATATAATCGTGCTTACAAATTTGGGGCTTACCGATAAGCTCGAAAAGACATGGCAAGAGTACGCTGATAGTTACGTGGTCAAGGCCGACATAGTACCGCACGATTTATTACAAATTATTGAATCAGCTTTGAAGTAGACTTTGAATAAGTTCAGTATCAGAGGGGCGCACTTAAACCTACTTTAACCTAAGGCTTTAACTCACCAACATTTCTTTTGGAATGATTTTTTTGTCGTCATGCCGTTTTTCCCCAAGTAAAGAGATTATACCGTCACGTGTCGTTTGCGGGTTTGGAATGTCCGTAATAGAATACTCACGCTTTAAGACGGGACTATAAATTTTAACCGTTCCGTAGTTCAGAATTCTTCCTAGCAAGGTTTGTACAACGTTACCAGCTTCAACGGTTGTAAGCGAATAGATGTCTTCTTTCCGCTTAAAAACACCTGTGGTATGTACAATAATATCTTTCTTGACCTCATAGTACTCATTAAACCACTGCAGCATGATCGTTACTAAAATGATCGTCTGAACCATAATTACAATCATAAAGAGCATGATTCCTAACCAAAAGTTTAGATGGTGATAATCATCATCGATAAATATTTGCCTAAGTACGAATAATTTCGATAAACGAGCTGTTAGGTAGATAAGCACAATAATAATCTGTAAGGCGACTACCTTGATCGTCAAAATAGCTATGCTCTTGCGAATAACATTGGTAGGCTGGGTATCAATCATGCACTAATTATAACATTTTAACGAGGTGCGATTGTATGAAAAGCTGCTGTGTTGACCAAAAGATCATTACTCGCGCGTAGCACATTGCTATAATTAGCCTATGCACGCGTATCTGAACAAATTCGATAAGTACTTCGGATTACTGATAAAAGACTTACCCGGCTGGCTACAACCAGTTTGTAGACGGTCCCGATTACCACCCTCAGTTTGATGTAACTTATGCCTCTGTCCCAGATTATCAAGCGAACTGCTATTCAAAAACTATTAATTCTGGTGGCTACCAAGCTAACATTGCCTGCACTGAAGACTTTTTCCAGACACGATTCGCCTGGCTAGCGTTTGGACGTAATAAATTGAATGACTGTTGGTCTGCTGGATACCAGTCGCAGAGGGCCAATAAATCTGACACTGTCGCTCCTATCGATGGGTACTTCTGGATTCGCTTTCACCCCTAAAATTAAAATAGTCTGCGTGTGGCTTCCAAAAACCAGTTCGCAAGTCGGCTACTGCGCTTGGCACTGTAACAGTATGTTCAATAATAAATAGCTGGGCGACACTGCTAGCTATGTATCAAGCCTACAAACGCGTACTCAATTTTGAGTACAGCCCGACGACATAAGTCAGATGGCGGCGATCAAATCTTTACGAGGTATACCGGCCGCAAGTCTTATGGCGCAAGCGAAAATTGATAACACTACAGCAGCGGCAGCTGGCCACATATGCCGTTACATATGGGCTATCCTTCGTGACTAAATTATCGGTTAGTAGTCTTCGTTGACAACTTCTCGAACTAATTCGGCCATTTTCCCCGGTGGGGTCACAGCTTTTGTCACATATCGCTTGACTCCCAAATCCATGGCCTCACTAACAATCTCAGGCGTCTGTAGATTACTAAAGGCAATAATCTTTGTCTTAGGATGATCGGCGGGAACAAACTGCCTAAGAAAACTAATACCATCCATTATTGGCATAAGCATGTCTAGCATTATAATGTCAAAATCCTGAGCTTGGGCTAACTCAAGACCTGATTTACCATCTTCAGCTAGAGTTACATCATAACCTTCACGGATAAAAAGCATTTGATACGATTCGCGAAGACCTACGTGATCCTCGACTACTAATAGTTTTTTCACGATTTTTCCGCCTTTAGTTTCTTGTGCATCTTAGGTAATTGTACCGTAAACTCAGAACCTTCGCCAGGCTTCGAAGTGACTATCATGCTACCTTTGTGCATTTCAGCAATCTGTTTGCACAAAAATAATCCAATACCAGTACCTGGAATGGCTGACGCACCGCCTTGGTCGATACGACTAAACCTATTGAACAGCTTGCCCATTTGATCCTTTGCTATACCAATACCGTTGTCTTTGATGGCTATGCTTACCGTGCTTTCGGTTTCGTAAGCTTTGATCTGGATAGTGCCTTTTACCGAAGTATACTTGAGGGCATTGCTTAGTAAATTAGCTATGCACATCTTGAGCTTGGTTGGGTCAGCTTGAGCAGTAAGCTTGGCAGGAACAACTATCGTGATGTGCTGTTGCCTCTTATCGACCGTAATTTGCTGCGCACTTACAATTTCATCAATCATAGCTTTGATATCGATATTTTCGACATTAATTACGGACTTGCCTGATTCTATCCGTGCCACCTCCAATAGATCTTGAATAATGCTAATTTGCTCTTCGTTATTGTTATAAGCTTTTTGGACGACATCCTTCTGCTCTTGGACGATTTTACCAATGTAACCTTCTAGCAGTAACCCCAAGAATTGTTTGACCGCTGTAGCTGGAGTTTGTAATTGATGCGAGACCAGTGCCAAGAAGTCGTCTTTAGCCTGGTCAAGGGCTTTTTCGTTGCTTATATCGGTGAATAACTCGATGACACCCTGCGGTCTGTTGTCAACTAGATATGGGGAGGCCGTAACGGCAACTGGTATTCTAGTACGCCCTTTGCCAGCCAAGAATAAGTCGAGCCGGTAGACGTTTTTTCCCGT
>JBDTES010000026.1:0-53948 GCA_039922435.1 Saccharimonadales bacterium (SeqCode) | reverse complement strand
ATCAATAAGACTGATGATGCTGAAATCTACCAGCCGCCACCGCCACCGCCACCGCCACCGCCACCGGCGAAACCACCGCCACCAAAACCGCTACCACTAGAACTACTGGGTGCACTAAAACTGTTATTGATAGCTGGAGCAAAGCCATTACTCAGCGACCCTGCCAAATAGCCAACATTAAAAGCGGTCCAATTGCCGGCATACCAATCGGGTGGGTTTATATAAATCCCCTCGAACTGTTTAGCCCACTGATTTTCGACACCTAGAACAATAGCGTAGGGCAAGAGCTTTTCAAATAACTCAACCGTCCGGACGGGCTCACCGGTTTTGGCCGCATAAGCTGCGTCCGGTCCCTCTAGCTTCTCTAGTCGATCCTTTTCGGCAACCTCCATGTACATTTTCAGTCCCAGCAAATCTTCGCGGGCTGCTACGCCCTTGGCCGTCCGAGCCGGCATAAAATGTACAAATATAAAGAAGATACCTGCACCAGCTACTAACCCAACTATTGTCGGCCAAAACGCATCAACCGTACTACTACTCAATTTGCTAAAAATATAGAATGCCACCCAGGCTACAATAAAGAAACTCGAACCAATGGCTGCAAACTTGTGCGGATCAGCCTTAACATAACCATTGGTGACTAAATCTTTGTCGACACTTTTACGTAAGTCCGTACTTGTAGAAGACAATTTGTACTTTAAATCATCTATTTTTACAATTGAATCAATCGTCTTATCAGAGAATATAGCGCTAATTAATTTAGCCTCGTAGACATTTAGGCTAGAAAAATCGGTGTTTTTAAGAGTTAGACTGTAATGCAACTTATCTTTAGCTAGTACTCGTTTTTGTTTGGTCTCGGTTATCTTCATAAAACCCCGACGCGCCAAGTCTATAATAGTCGCCGTAATATCACGATTGTCAACCTTAAAGTCGACCACGGTTCCAGCTTCCAGCGGGCTCAGGCCCTCTGGTGGTGCATATTCTGGCACAATCGTACCGCGACCCTTGGCATCTCGACCGCGCCTAAACCACCAAGTGCTACCGGCAATTAACGCCATTAGGGGCGGCACAATCAAACCAATTATGATATATCCGTATCTCTGCCAGAACGTCATCGGTGTAAAATAGCCTTTTTGAAAACCAACGGTGTAGCTCAGAGTCATATTAGCCAGTAGTGAATTATTGGCCGAAATATTAAGCTGATTACCGATAGTACCGATATAACAGCCTCGGTCATTATTGCCATAGCCACCGGTATAGCAAACTGGCTGATCGGTAGAAGGTTTAGCATCTGACGGCAAATTTAAAGTAGCGCTAGTATCCAGAAAAGTCTGATTCCAGTAATTCCCGTTAACATTCCAGTACAGCTCATCATGATTATCATAAAACGTAATAACGTTCTGAAGTGTGTAGTCGATGGTATATTCTTGATTACCAGTCACGGTGCGGTTGGGATCACCAATTTGGAGCACTAGATTTCCGTTACTTTTAGTAGTACTAACACTAGTCGAAGCGCCACTACTCGATGTAACGCTATTTAGATGAAACTTTAAGCTGTTACCTTTGTACTTTTCGGGAATAGCCCGCTCCAGGCCGTGATTATTGTCGGTAAAATCAACCTTAATAGTTTCGACAATATGTAACTCACCCTGTGGGCTATTACGGGTCAATGTTTCGTCAGAATGAAAGCTAGTGACCGTAAAATTATTCAAATCAGCATGAGCAATGCTCGGTACAGCCAGTAAAACCAGTATCGTTAAGCCAAATAAATAGCTAAGCCGCCTAATAACGCTCAGGCTAAATACGCTCAGCATTGAATTTAGCCTTCGCTGCCATCGTAACTTCGTCGAGCAGCTTATTAACCTCTTGGTCCGTCAATGTTCGGTCGTAGCTAGCTATTTCTAGGCGGAAAGTTATTTGCTTGTGCTCGGTATCGTCGGCAGCCTGATAAATCCCTCGCGGGCTAAGTTTTGGTAGGGTTTGATCAGGCTGAACCTTAGCAAATTCTTCCCATACAAGATCTCTTAGCTCCTGATACGGTAATTCGGCCGCAACTTTTAGCGTAATGTCCTGAGTCACTTTCGGGAACCTCGGCAATGACCTATATTCAGACGGTTGTTCTCCCATCAAAGCAGCTTGAATTACGGCCGTATCGAGCTCAAATCCGGCAACATATGCAGGTAATTTCAAAGTTTTATGTACCAATTGAGTAAACTCACCAATCACACCAAGTAAAGTAGATCTATTGTTTGGATCATCCAAATCATAAAAGATCAAAGCACTCCGATCTCGCTCAAACGGAGCAAACCAAGCAGCCAGGTTTTCTATATTATCATGCATATTTGCTCGGAGAGGTTCTAGCCGCAGCCTGTCCGACACCAGCCCTAGAGATTTCATTAGATCAGATAAATATTTACGCGCTGTATAGTATGGCGCTGCCGTAGCTCCATTCGTTGCAGTCTTACTACTGTAAACAAAGGCCAGTCGATTCTTCTCATCAGGAATCGTAGGCTCCGAAAGGTTGCTATCAGTATTTATGTGAGTCTTGCCAAGTTCAAACAGTGCGAATTCACTATATCCAGCTTTGACGTTCATATGGACTTTATCGAGCAAGCTCGGCGTCAGACTTAATCGGTAATACTGCAGATCAGGGCTTAGAGCATTAGACAATTTAAAGGCATGAGCTGGGTCTTGGCTGACATTCTCGAGTAACTTGCCGTGAATGAAACTATAGGTCAAGACCTCATTAGCGCCAGCCCTAGCTAATCTTGCCCGGATTTTAGCCTTTAGCTCCAGTAAATCATCTTTTCTACCAGGCGTAATACTACGCTGTGGTAATTCTAGCGGCAGTTTATCAAATCCATATAACCGGCCGATCTCTTCGACCACATCTTCACGGATTTCGATATCGGTTCGCCAAAAAGGAGCTGTAATCTCTAACTCAGCATCTTGCAAGGTCTCTCCTTGCAAAGGTGGTTTTTGTGTTGTAATATCTTTCGATTCAACTTGGAACTCGACGTTTTCTAGCAGAACTTTCATTTCCTCGGCTGAAAGCTTGAGGCCTAAGCGATTATTTACAAATTCGACTGTAACTGTGACCGGTGGGTGGATCCACTGCCGGCCCTTTACTTGGTTGATATCTATAAGTGGACTAGCTACTTTACTGCCAATCGACTGCATAGATTCAACTATTTTAGCTAGGACGGAAAGGTTCTGGAGTGGGCTCTGGCCCTTATTGAACCTAGTCACAGCATCGGTAAAAAGTCCATGCGCCATTGAAGATTTACGAATAGAATACATATCGAATGTCGCACACTCAAGGACAATATTCTTGGTATTATCATCAATTTCTGTTTCGCCACCACCCATGATACCGCCAATGCCAATCAGCTGCTTATCGGTAGCAATCATAATGGCCTCGGCCCTCGGCTCAACAGTTTTGCCGTTAAGCAGCTCAATCCTTTCGCCAGATCTAGGGTGTCTAATAACTATTGACGCACCATCATCACTACTAATAGATTTCAGCTTATCGTAATCGTAGGCATGAAGTGGCTGGCCAGTTTCGAGCATCCAATAGTTGGTATAATCAACTACATTATTAATTGGCCGAACGCCTAGCTCACTCAGATATATCTGTAGCCAGACTGAGCTCGGCTTAATCTCGACACCGCTTATCACTACAGCCGCAAAACGTGGTACTAGTTCGGGGAGTTCATTTACAACAGTCAGCTTGAGTTCTTCGGCTTCTGGACTCGGAAAGTCTGGGTCAATCTTGTACCAATCGGGACTTTTGAAGGGCTTGCCTTGGATACCGGCAATTTCGCGGATAACACCCATTGTGCCGAAGCAATCTGGCCGATGAGTAAACATCTTATTCTCAATATCGATAATCACGTCGCCCTCGGTCCGGTAAGCCTCGGCAAACGAAGTACCAGGCGCCACATCGACGTCGACTTCTAGGATGCCATCGTGGTTATCACCGATAGTTAGTTCGCGCGGACTGGCCAGCATACCATTACTTTTGATGCCACGAAGCTCGCGGACTTCTAGGACAAAGGGGTCTTTAGCTCGACTTTCTGGCACAGTGCTACCGGGCGGTAGCCAAGCTACCATTAGGCCATCTCGAACATTATTAGCCCCACAAACTACCTGGACAAGGCCATCCTTGTCTCGTTCAACACTCTCAGCCTTGCCGCCGTCATCGATTTTGCATAGATGCAGCCTATCAGCGTTAGGATGGTCAACGCAACTCACGACTTCGGCAATAATAATGCTCTCAAACCGATTATTAAGATCAATTACCGCTTCGACCTCACCCAACTGTGAGCCTATCTTTTTAACAAGTTCATCAACGCCGCCATCAGCCAGCCCCTCCGGTCCGTAATGTTCATGCGCATATCGAATTTTATTTAAACTAATCTTCATTTTATTGGAACCTCGCTTGGGTCAATTAATCTTACCTGATGCTCATTTTTGGGATCAAAACGTGGCGTCGTTACGAGAACCATCTTCATTTTACCAAAATAGTGAATTCGTACTTTTGGGGGTACAACCACTAAATCGCCCGCCTGAACTGAATTATCAACATCGTTCAGCACAAAGATACCATTACCCTCAATTATAAACCACTGATAGGTACTAACATCGTCATACCACTCTTGCAGGTGGCCTAATTCGGTCTGTTCGTAAGCAACACCCGAAGATTCATCTGTATTGTACAGAGTCAAGTCCACGCCAAACTTAGTAACTCTTCCTGCTGCAGACTTCGGAAATATATACTTGCTCATAGTGAATTACCGGAACACGTCTTTTCCAGACACAATTTCATATTTTTATTCCTGGCAATAATAACCTCAAGCTATGCTCGAAATGTTGGATATACTTTTCTGGATGTTCGGTAATATCTTGAACTAAATCACCCTTCGAGATCCATCGTACCGCCTCAACCTCGTCTTCTTGTAGCTTAAACTCACTAGCGGGACGGTCTAAATTAACCGTAAACCACTGGCAAAAATAATTACGTGGTTCAGTAACGCGTATTTTAGGCCCTAGATCGAACTTCACCCCTGTAAGTCCAATTTCTTCCTCGGCTTCTTTATATATATTTGATTCGTATGTTTCACCCTCATCTAGTGTACCGGCTACTGCAGGTCCCCAGGCTCCTGGGTCACTACGTTTGGTAAACTTTCGCTGAGCCATCAGTACTTCACCTAGTGAATTGGTAAGCCAAAGACCTGAGACACGGTAAATAATCTTAGAATAATCAGCCTCTAAGCGATCAACAAGTCCGATAAACTCGTCATCATTGTTAACTATTTGAATAGGTAGTTTCATGAATCGCCTCGATACTCTGAGTATAGTTTACGTTCACTTATTCGTTCAATGACAAAACGGATGTACGAGACAATCTCCTCAGGTAAGTCACTCGGACTGAACCAGCTCAATCCAGAACACTTGTTTGGTTCTCGATTCTCTATATTTCCATCCCACTTAGTTACTTCAAAAAACACATTAATCCGTTCCGACCCATCATCGCAGATTTGGTGTGACGTATGAACTAAATCTAGATTATCCTTAGAAATCACGATACCCGTCTCTTCAGATGCTTCGCGAACCATAGCCTCGGAGGCAAATTCATCCCCGTCAACATGTCCCGATACAAGGCTAAACTTACCATCCTGATAGCCAGTATTATACCTTTTGCTAAGCAGAATCTTGTCACCATCTCGTAATATCAGAGCTGCGCACACAATAAATTTGAACCGGTCTTTGCTCACAACAATAGCCCCAATCGTATCTTATTTAGGCTTACCCTCATTTTTCTAGCTCACAAAGTTCTATTAGGTTCCCGTCGGGATCGCGTATAAACGCAAACCTTCCGCCATAAAATGCTTCGTCTGGATCGGATACAAGCCTGACGTCTTTACCTAGCAGATCAGAAGTTATCTCTTCGAGAGAAGTAACCTCTAGGCATAGATGCTTTGTCCCGATAACAGCTACATCGGACATAACTTCATTACGATATCGCGGCAAAGGCTTGGACTCCTTTTTTGACTGAAATAGTTCAATATTAAAATCATCTAATGACCCGACCAGTGACATCTTAAAATCACTGTTCTCAAACTTCTTAATAACACTCCAGCCAAAAACTTTAGCATACCAGTTCTCTGTCTGCTCAATATTGGACACGCTAAAAGCCACATGGTGCGGACGAAGCACGCCTCTCATTTCTGACCGCCATTCCAGGTAAGCTGATACTTTTCACCGCTCGGCCCACCAAATTTGCCAAAAGCATACCAATTAGCTGCAACAATCTTATAGAACTTGTGGCCATCCACTCGCTTAGCTTCTTCGATAATATCAGGTGTTACGTCTAAACGCTGTTTGAAACATTCATAAAGATATTGGAATTGAGATTCATCTTCTACAAGCTCTGCATCACCATCGAAATAGATTGCTTGCGGGTATTCATCGGCGGTATGTTGATGAACGATATTACCGGCGACGTGTGGATTTAGAGCAATCTCTTGGCTGTGCCTACGACCAGTTTTAGAACGAAAATAAAGATTAAGATTATCGTCATAAGCAAAATGAACCTCACAGACCCACGGCATGTCACCACTAACAGTCGCCAACGACAAATGCAGTGACTTATCTATATACTCTCTAATAATTCCTTCTAGTTTTTCGTCGTTCATACGTGACACTTCAATGGAACTCCGTCAAGGTTAATGTTCATTCTTTGCCACCATCGATTTTATAAGTCATGATTTCTACAGTATGCAGGAATTCTTTTTCGAGATCGAGGTCATAACAATCGGCAATAACCATTACCGACCATAGACACACAGCCAGTTCATGCGCCAGTTTGCTGTCGACGTTATCGACGCTTCGTAAGTTATCTTTGGCTCTGACGAGCTTGAGCAGATCACCGGCACCCCTAGTAAAACCCTCGGCATAGTCCTTACTACTCCACTTGGAACGACCATTTTTGACATCTACCCTGTCGTATTCATGACGCAATTCTTGGGCCCGCTCTATTAAGTCTTTTAAATCACTCATACCGGCTGCCTCACTTTCGCGTTAATGAATTCATCGATTATCGGATAGATTTCGTTGAACATAAAATATAGCGGTTCGGTTTTTTCTATCTTGCCAATGCCGAAACACGGTTTACCCATACCGTAAGCAACACCTAGTTCCATGTGTGCCGATAGACCGGCCGGAAAAACTAGAATGAACGCATCGGCATTACGCCCGGCTTGCATATCAGCTTCAAAAATCTTACGAAACGTCGGGTTAAATTGCCAGTCAGATAAGTTCTCGGTGGCAAAGATCGCGGCTTCGGTGTCAGACTCCAGGGATGAATCGATGCTTATCCCATCGCCATTGTATGAATTATCAATAAAACAATATACTCTTTTACCAGTGTCACGAAGTTGTTTAACTACGGTATTGATAGCATCACGATTACGCCAGCGTCCTGCCACAAAGTAGTCGTATTTACTCATGCGGATTGCCTTAATCTGGCTGCGGTAGCAAATTGCATGAAATAGCGTTCGATGTTATCGGCATCGGTATCAAATTTGTCTAAGAAAAATAAACTGAGAAATTGGTCGCGGGAGCGCAGCACTTCCTTCAGTCTCGGCGAGCGTTGTGCGGCTAAGGCTTCTGACGTAGCATCGAACAAATCCAGTGCACGCTCCAGCGCGCCGTTAAAACGCTCGTCATCACCTCGGCGCTTGGCAGAAATTGTGCGGCCAACTTCCGAGCCAATATTGCCCATCTGATTGAGAATGTCCATTTGCGACCAGCGGGCGCGGTCTACTTGATAATTACTCATGTACTGCCTCGCTGACGACTTCGCGAATTCGCCGCTGAACTTCTACGTCTTCCACACCTCTGGAACGGTTATTTTGGCGCGGTCGAATGTTTATCATCGAGTCAAATTCAATAAAATTATCTTTACCAAATTCGTTCGGATATAAGTTAATGCCCCATAAATCCTGTTGCTGTGAGTCATGCTCCAGTAAATAAGCTTCTTCGTCTACATGCATTTCAGCGTCAACAACCAAGCTACGCTTCCGTATGTCAACCACCGCTTTAACAAGTGGCTCATACATTTTTTCTGACATTTCGGACAATTCTTTCACCGATATTTTATCAACTATCTTCATGCAAATTGCCTTAAGAAATCTAGTTTGGCGGATTCGAAGTGGCGAATATCTTCGATGCCATACTTCATCATAACTAGGCGTTCGATGCCGCCGCCCCAAGCAAATCCGGTATAAACTTCTGGGTCAATGCCAGCTTCGCGCAGAACATTAGGGTGAATCAGGCCACAACCCAGAAGCTCAATCCAACCGGATTGGCTACAAATATTACAGCCTCGGCCATCGCAAAACGGGCAAGACAGCGCAAATTCGAAGCTCGGTTCAGTGAATGGGAAATAGAACGGTTGGGTTTTGACCTTTAATTCTTTACCGTAATACTCTTGTAAGAAAGTCTTAAGGGTTGCAATCAAGTGGCCAGTATTGACACCTTTGTCGACATAGACACCTTCTAACTGAGTAAATGTATGATCGTGCCTGGCATCGACATCCTCGTTGCGGAAACAGCGCCCCGGGATAACCACGGCAATCGGCTCACCTCTTTCCTCGAGTGCTTGCTTACCAGCTTTTAGCACCCGATTTTGCATGGTCGAGGTATGGGCTGGGGCTATCAACTGATTACCCCTTTCGTCTGTTTGAACTGTCATAAAGGTGTCGTAGTCGTCCCGCGCCGGGTGACCTAGCGGGAAATTCAAAGCGCTAAACATGTGATATTCGTCGTCAATCTCACGGCTTTCGACGGCCGTAAAACCCATCCGATAGAAAATATCGAGGACGGTAGATAACTCGGTCATAAGCGGATGCTGGCTACCGGTTTCACTTGGCAGCAAGCCTGGTAGGGACGAATTTAGATCCATTGGAGCGGTTACATCAATCGATGGCAAGGCCTCAGCCTGGCTAGAGCTAGCGTTAACCATCGATTGCAACTCGGTATGTAGTTGATTCATCTCTTGACCAAAGCTAGCCCGCTGCTCGTTTGGTATAGTCCGAATTTGATCAAATAAGGCTTTTAATTCAACCGCTTTTAATATATCAGCCTTGTTTTTAAGCCCTCCAAGCCGTTCCTGTAATAATTTGGCTGTTTCGGCAATTTGGGGATTTTGGTAACTCATCTTCTACCCAGTATAAATCAACCCTTCATTACAGCGAAACAATAAAGCAAACTATAAGTCAGTAATCTCAGGCCTTAGGGAGTGAACACTAGGGAGATCCCTGTATTGCTGCTTGTAGTCAAGCCCATAACCAATAATAAACCCGTTTGGCACAAGAAAACCATAATATTGCTTGGTATCGCCCAACATCCCTTCAGGCCGATCTGGGTTGGCTTTATTAATAGCTACAGCCACGGCAAGTGTTCCTGGATCTTTCTTTTTTAGATAGTCTATCAGCCACAGCAAGGTCTGGCCACTGTCGAATATATCTTCGGCAACCAAAACGTTTTTACCAGTAATATCAACAGTCAGGGGTATATCTAAACGAATTTGATTGGTCGAACGCGCACCCTCATATGAGGATACTTTTATAGAACTGGAGTCAATTTTAAGGTCTGATCGAGCTTGTTGCATAGCCGCTTGTAAATCAGTTGCGAACGGCTTCGCGCCATTCATTACACACAAAACTAAAACTTCTTCATCTACGGCATAGCTATTGGCTATCTCAAAGCCCATCTCAGTAACCCGCGCCTGTATTGCATTCGATTCGATCAATACTCTCGTATTATGAATAACCCCATCTACATCTATGGTACTTGGCGCAATAGTCTCAACAAGCGTCGAACTCATATAAATCCTCCTAACTTATCTAAAGCGTAACCTATCAATGACAAACTTTCAAACAATTGCTTGCTATAATAGATGTATGGCAAATTTCTCATTCGATATAGTTTCTGAATACGACAAATCCGAGATGAATAACGTCTTTGACCAAACTGGCCGTGAAATCGACAGCCGCTACGACTTTAAGGGTACTCCGGCGGCCATAGATTGGCTTGATGATAAAAAAGGCTTAAAGGTTACAGGCAATGGTGAGTGGCAGATTGAGGCTATTCTTGAAATTTTTCGTAAAAAACTAGCAACTCGTGGTCAGAGCCAGAAAGTGTTAGACGTCTCGAAGGAGCTAGTCGAAGCCAACCTCAAATCGACCAAGGAAGTTCCGTTTAAGCAAGGACTCGATCAGGACAAGGCCAAACAACTGACCAAACTTATCCGTGAAGAGTACCCAAAGGTAAAATCACAGATTCAAGGTGACACAGTACGAGTTATGAGTAGTAGTAAAAACGATTTGCAAGCCGTCATGCAGCTCCTCAAGGTCCAAGACCTAGACTTCCCTATCAACTTCACGAACTTCCACTAGAGAACCTGCAACTATAATTAAAGATACAGCCCTTACGGTTAACCCCGACAGGCGGAGGAATTGGCTCTACGAGTTCAGATTTAACCGGGATTAATCGTGCGGTCTGCAATCCGCTGTTTTATGGCGCAAATATTAGCTCTCTGGTTGACAGTCGGAAATAGTAAATCGGCCTGTAATGTATAAAACCGGTGGCCTCGTATAAAATCAAGCTGAAATTTGTCGAATGCAGCATATTCGGGGCCGTTAAGTGGGCTACCCGGATACCGTTCCTTAAACAAACGATCACCAGCAGCTAAAAAGATATCAGTCGGCTTTCCTAAGTGGGCTAAATCGGCATCGGCCACAACTTCGTCGGTAAAAACATGCAAACGAGGAGATTGGCTTACTTTGCCATTGGAATCTACTTTCGTAATAGTCGCTAGGATTCCATAATAAACTAAACCTTTCTCTTCTAAACTAAAGCCACCAATTTTATCCATCTCGCGAACAGCTACGTCCGCGCTAGCCCGCTCGTTATCACCATTACTAAGACTATGCTCGATATCGTGGTACGTTCCAGCTATACCCATTAAACCAATCAACCTCTGTGAACGCCCAGCGTAAGCCATCATAGCCATAGCATCTTCAGCAACATCCCGACTATGTATTTCGCAGTGGTAAGCAAGGGGACGCTCGCCCTGTTTGCCGTATCGATCTTGCATCATCGTATCACCTAGCGAAATAACTTCAACAATCTCAGGATTTTCGCTGATTACAAACTGCTCAGGATAATTCATATTTAATTATTACCATAAAACGTAACTTTCGGCAAACAAAACTAGTAGTCATGCACCAAGATACGGTATACTTTAGTACAAGCATGAGCGACGAGATAAACAATAATACAGACAAATCCCTAGAAGACCCAGAAACTGCCAATCCAGATATGCCAGATCAGCCAATCGACCTACTGACGGAGGCCACTGAAGTGCTGAGGGCTAACGACCGAGGTAATTATACAATTCCAGCTGAGAATTTGTATCCACACCAGTGGTTATGGGACAGTTGTTTTATAGCCATTGGCTGGCGTCATATCGATGTCGACCGAGCTAAAATGGAAATCCTTAGCCTGCTGCGCGGCCAATGGAGTAACGGTATGCTGCCAAATATGATTTTTAGTCCAGAGCCCAAGTATCGACGCGACCGTAACGTCTGGCGAAGCTGGGTCAACCCATTCTCACCAGATGATGTGGCCACTAGTGGTATAACTCAACCACCAATGCTAGCCGAAGCTGTTATGAGAATCGGCGAAAAGCTGAATATAGCCGAAAGACGTAGCTGGTACAAAATGGTCTTACCGGCTATCGTAGCCTACCATGAGTGGCTCTACACCGAACGTGACCCACACAAAGAAGGCTTAACCCTTCAGATTCACCCTTGGGAGACTGGGCTCGACAACACGCCACCGTGGATGGCTGAACTACACGACCATATGCTACCGTGGTGGGTCCGAGTCCTGCGCGACACCCATCTAGACAAAGTGGTAAATATTTTCCGTCGAGATACGCACTACATTCCGCCTGGTCAACGCTTCTCCACTATCGAAGTATTGGCATTATTTGATGCTCAGCGGCGTCTACGCCGCAAAGGCTACGATATTGAACGTATTCTCGACCATTCACTATTTGCCATCGAAGACCTAAACTTCAATAGCATTTTAATACGGGCTAACGAGTGCCTGGAACACATCGCCAAGACTATTAGACACGAACTACCAGGAGATTTATTACAAAGTATAGCTAAGACAAGAAAAGCCCTAGAGGAGTTGTGGGACCCATATTCTCAAAATTACTTTTCGCGCGACTTCATTACTCATAGGTTACTAAAGGAGCCGTCAATCGCCACCCTAATGCCGCTGTACGCTGGAACTATTACGGCGGCGCGCGCCAAAGAACTAGTCCAGTTGCTCGAAAACGAGCATATCTTTGGGCCAAGCTATCCAGTACCTAGTACACCTCTAAATTCACCAGTATTTGACCCCGAGCGCTACTGGCAAGGGCCATCTTGGGTCAATACCAACTGGCTTATTATCGACGGTCTGAAGCGCTACGGTTTTAAGGACCACGCTGCCGCCCTCACCGAAACAACCCTAGAGATGGTAGCCAAAAGTGGTATGTCAGAATATTTCGACCCAAATACAGCTGAGCCGCTTGGCGCGCCTAACTTTTCTTGGACAGCCGCCCTGGTAATCGACCTTCTTAAATCTTAGTTTATTTCTAACCACCTAATCTACCTAAAGATCTGAGTCCCCGTTTAAATCTCTACCCTCAGAGGATAATTAGAATCTCTACTCGATATTAGGACGTTCCAGCGTTTGCGGTTCAACCGACGGCGCAACATCGGTAATCTTAACAATATCTCTATCAATTTTGCCCAGTTCTTTATAAGTGGTGTTGTAATGACCAACCGTCGTACTCAGACTGCTGCCAAGCTTCTGCATGTAGCCGTTATGAGCCACCAGGTGTTTACTAAGCTGCTCAATATTCTTGCGAATCTTTTCGGTATCACGGTGTATTTCGATCGAGCGCAAACCTTGAACGATGGTCTGGAGCATAGCGGCCAGCGTACTCGGCCCAACGATTGTTACTCGCTTGTCGACTGACGCATATTGAATAAGATTACGCCCAGAAACGTTACTAATACCCACTTTATTAGCTAGTAAATCATAATAAATTGCTTCACTTGGTATAAACATTAGAGCCTGATCTAGCGTACCCTTACCGGGCAAGATATATTTACTGGTTTCATCAATCCGCCGCTTTAAATCTTCTTTAAGCGCCCGCTCGAGAGCCGGTCGATCAGCTTCTTTGGCGTCTATCAAACGATTATAATTCTCTAAGCTAAACTTGCTGTCGATTGGCAGAACTTTATCATCTATTTTAACGACGGCATCGACAATTAAACCTTCCCCCAGTTTGTACTGTAGCTCAAAAGAGCCGGGGGGCAGAACGTTCTTAAGAATCTGCTCCAGATAGAACTCGCCCAGTACGCCTCGTTGCTTAGGGTTTTGGAGGACATTCTGGAGTGTCTTGAGTTCGCCAGCGATATCGCCAACACTCTTATTGGTTTTATCGAGTTCGGTTAACTTCTGAGTCACATCAGTAATAAGCTTGGTGCTCGCCTGCAATTGAGCCGTCACTAATTGACTGCTCTGCCCCATCTGCTCACTCATTTGCTTTTGCAAGCCATCCTTAAGACTGGTGATATCATTACTTAGTTTAGTTAAGTCTTGTTTGATAAGTAGAGCGCTACTGCTATCCGTTTTCGGACCAGCCTGCTGTTTAAACACAAAGCCCAGCAAAGCCAGCACCAACACCCCTAAAACTATTACCGCTACAATCATGATTCAATTGTACCATCTAAACTAATTAGACGATGAGAGTTACCACGTACATAAGTGCTGCGCCCAGAATCGTTAAGAGTATGGTTATGTAGCTAGAATGTTTGCTGTGGGCTTCTGGCAGAATTTCGCTGGCCCCAATGTAGAGCAAAAAGCCAGCAAAGAAACTCAGGTATAGCGTCAGGCCGGCTTCTGATATATTAATCAGAGTCCCCACAATTGCACCAATAACAGGCGCAATGGCGTCTAGAAACAACATCATGATGGCTTTTCGGCGGTTATTCTTGTTAAGTAACATCAGAGTTACGGTATTTAGCCCGTCCGAGAAATCATGAGCAATCACGGCAATAGCTACGGCGATACCGACCGTGGTACCAACCTGAAAGCCCAGCCCAATCCCTAGTCCATCTAGGAAACTATGGCCAGCTAGAGCCAATGCACTAGCCATACCTACTTGGGGGTGGCGATGGGCCGGATAATCATGCTCCTGAGAATGATGTATTAAAATAGATTTTTCAACAATATGAAAAACTAAGAACCCAGCCACCAAAGCCACCATAGCCAGACGCGGACTCAAGCCGTGGCCAAGTGAGGCAAAAATCTCTGGCAGCAAATCAAACGCTACCACCCCAATAACTACACCGGCCGTGAAACCGAGCAGCCGATGCAATCTGTCTCGACTCCTAAGTGCTACTAGACCGCCGGCCAGTGTCGAGAAAAACGTTATAAATGATAGGAATATAGCCGTCATATTTAGAATTTAAGTTTTGTCATTGCTAGACTTAGTTTGCGCTAAATATGATTATTATTGCAAATATGTCGCAATTTGTTATATTATTGCAACTACAATGACAAATGTAGCCGAACAGCTTCAGAAAACACTCCAGGGCAAAGGCCTAAACCTAACTCGGCCTCGCTTGCTAGTACTCGGGGCCATGCAATATAAGGAGCCCCAAACGATGGCTCAGCTTGTTACTATCTGTCCTAGCGTCAATCGGGCCAGTATTTACCGTATCGTGACTCTATTTGAGAAGCTCGGTATAATCCAACGACTTCAGACTGGCTGGAAATACAAGCTTGAGCTGACTAATGAATTCCATGTTCATCATCACCACGCCACCTGTGATAACTGTGGTCAAACCATAATCTTGGCCGAGGATTCAATCCTTGAGAAACGTCTAAGTGAAATATCAGAGACCAAAGGTTTCAAGATGCGCAGCCACCAATTAGAGCTGTCCGGCCTATGTGCAGCCTGCTCGGTCTAGTTAACCATTAGCTTGTCTGCAAGAATTTTTACAGCGCAGAAACATAGTCAACCGTACTATAAGAGGACTAATTGAGGAGGTAAATCAGATGCCAAAGATTCAACAGATTAGATGGGACGAAGTAGCTAAAGCCGACCGGCGCATAATGGATTCTGCCACTGACGATATTACCCAGTACAGTGGATTCACGTTGTAGCAATCTGCTACTACAATTAGCTTCTAAAGCTTTAAGGTGGCGGCCATATTACTTGGCCGCCACTGTCATAATAAAATATCAAAATATAACTCGAACCAGTACTATAAATTTATGAACCACGAAAAAGTTCCCAAGAAACAGCCAGCCGAATCCGGTGCAGAGAAATTGAGCCGCTGGGGCCGTGACGTTAATGCTCTAGGTGCACTAGCAATCGCCGGCGTTGCGGCCGTAATTCCGGGTCCAAACATTGTTCTTGCTAGCTGGGCTGGTCTAAACGCTGCTCAAGCCGGTGGCTTTGAGCTTTTACGCCAACACTCGAAGAAGAAGCGTCTAAAGAAAAACAAGGGACATAAATAGTACCCTAGTTGAGATACATGAAGCCGAAGCCTATAATGTAACTCATGGATGTAGAATTTTATTTTGATCCCAGTTGCCCTTATTGCTGGATAACCAGCCGCTGGCTAATTACCGTTAAAAACAACCGACCAGATATTAACATAACTTGGCGGCCATTTAGCTTGGCTATAAAAAACGATGAACTAGCAAGAACTAGTGGCGGCCATTTACCGGCTCACCGAATTCTACGTGTAATTTTAGCGGCTAGCAAACAAGGTGGCGATATGGGTGAGCTATATTCGGCCTTCGGTACTCAAAGGCACGTCTTGGGCGAAGCTTATGGCGACAACGTCATTAAACAAGTTCTAAAAGAGCAAAATCTAGACCAAGCTTTATTAAAATATGCTGACGAAACTTCGTTAGATAGCGAGTTAGAGGCCAGCATAAACTCGGCCCTTGAAGTTGTCGGTAATGACGTCGGCGTACCTATTATAATCTTTAACAAAGACGGTAAACGGTCGGGCTACTTCGGACCAGTCTTATTAAAGCTACCAAGTGTTAGCCATAGCCTGGACTTATGGGATGGCCTAGTTACGTTAGCCACTTCCGAGGAGTTTTACGAGCTAAAGCGTAGTCGTGACGGAGTTGGCCCTGATACTGCTAGTACGGCAATCTGTATACCTTAAGGACCACGAATAACCTTACTAGAATCGGTTACGATATCACAGATTAGTACTATTTATATGTTATATAATATGCAGACTAACTACCCTACCCGGTAGCTAATTTACGTTAAGAAGATCCTATTTAACGGAGTAATTACGTACTTCATCCAGTTTAAGTAAAACATATGTTTTACTTGTAACTACCTAATCAAGAAGCTGGTTATACTAGAGTTCGTTACGCTCAATATGATCGTTAAGATTCTTAACAAACTCTTTGGCCTGAGCAAAAGTTAAAGCCACCCGACTAACTACCTGCTGTTGGTTGGACCCCGGAATTCCTTGAGCAAAGTTAAAAGAAACTATATTATCATTCGAGCCAATCAGATAGGTGTCGGCGTACAAAACTGGAACTTTAATTGGGTCAAAATTAAAATTAACTTGGGGTTGGTCGGTTTTATCACTCATACATCATTACCTCACTTAGGTTATCTTCAAACAGTGCTATCTCATTATAGTCCAGCTAGACTCAAAACTCATTGGAAAACTTGGAATTTAAATCAGATTTTATTAGGTTTGGAAACCCATTTATTATCTTTAATAAAGAACCGCCAGGCGGCATCTTTAGCCCGACTTATACCGACGCGGGTAGTTTGGACAATCTGGTCTCTTGGTAATGGAGACCGCACAATTAGTTTTAGGGGCGCTCTACGCAGGTCGTGACCAGCCATTTCGCGGTTAACCCCGAGAGCCTGAGTAACTTTGCCGGGTCCATTGGTCAGCTCACGGTCCGGTTTATGATTACGATTATCCCTGATAGTCTCAATTCCAATCAGTGGCTCAATTGCCCGAATTAGCAAGCCGGCACCATGGCCATCTGATCCTGTCACTACATTCATGCAGTAATGCATCCCATAGGTAAAATAGACATACAAGTGGCCGGCCGGCCCAAACATCACCTCGTTGCGAGGCGTCCGGCCGCGGTAACTATGACTGGCCATGTCAGCCTGATCATAGGCCTCAACCTCGACAATCCGAACCCGTAGTAGCTCACCATTAATCCGTCGCTCTAATTCGCAACCTAAAAGTAGGGGCGCCACTAACGGTGAAAAGTTTTGTAAAAAGCTAAAGTCTTCCATCTACTAACTATATTGTAGCGCGTTTTGCCTGTACCGAAGCTACAACAGCGCTGCCAATTATACCCAGACCAATTAAGCCAGTTATAGCGTCCGGAACATCCACAAATAGACTCAGTAAGAGCGCGGCGGCCAGTACAGTAATAGTGTAATAAGCCCCGTGCTCTAGATATTTATACTGTCCCAAAGTACCACGTCGCACTAAAAAGATAGTCATACTGCGCACCCACAGAGCGCCAATGCCAAGCCCTGCTGCAATTAGTACAACTTTATTAGTTATAGCAAAAGCTCCAATAACACCGTCGAAGCTAAACGAGGCATCGAGGACCTGTAAGTATATAAATAGAGAGAAAGCTGCCCAGCCGGTTAAGTGTTTACCGTGAGGCTGTTTACGAGATAGTAACGATGTCAGGAGTTGAACAATTATAAAGGTTGCCACACCGAGCAACCCGGCCCGTAGTATCTGGCCACCATGATCACTACTAAGCTTAGCTAGAATAAGAACAATTAATACGGTCAGGACTGCCGGAAGCCAAACCCTACCAAATTGTTTTAGACGACGCTCAACCGTATCCCACCACAATATCTTGTGTTGACCGTTCAAGAAGAATTCTAACGCTAGTAGCAGCAAAAAGGCCCCACCAAAGGCTGCAATTAGTGGGTGGGCTAATTGTAATTTATCGGCATACTGGTCCGGGTGTTGCAGGGCTAAGTGCCAAACATTGCCAATACTCAGGTGAGCCGCTATGCCAACGATCACTAGTGGAAATAGTAGCCGCATTCCAAAAATAGCAATAACGATTCCAATAGTCAGAAAAGCCGTCTGCCAGGCGTGGTTAAGTCGCTCCAAAACTTTGGCATTAATAATAGCATTGTCAAAACTAAAAACCACTTCTATAACCACAAGTACAATAGTAGTTAATAAAGCCGCTGAGCCTAGGCCAATCAAAACCGCCAGCAATCCACCTAGTGTAACAATCCCCGATATCGCAAAAATTCGAACCGCTGAGTTAGGGTGAAATGTCTTGGCCATGTATTTAATTAGTATATCAGGCTAAGGACTGACCCAATGAAACATTTATCCATTAAAATAGGTTCAACTAGCTAAACTTCTACTACCAGCCGTTTGCTAGCGGTGTGCCTTCGTTATAGCCACTGGCTGATTGTATGCCAACGGTAGCATTACTGTTCAGCTGATCAATACTAGCCGCTCCCACATAGGTACAAGTACTTCTGACACCAGAAATTATGTAATCAATAATATCTTCGACACCCGGCATCTTATTATCTAGATACATTCTAGAAGTGCTTATACCTTCGGCAAAAAGCTCCTTTCGAGCCAGCTCAAAGCCTTTTACGCTACTATTGCGTGATTTGACCGCTCGGTGTGACGCCATGCCATAATTCTCTTTATATGGTTTACCAGCCTCGTCATTCCTCAGATCACTAACACTTTCATAAGTCCCGGCAAACCAGCTACCTAGCATAACGTTGGAAGCCCCAGCCGCTAGGGCTAGGGCTACATCACGGGGATAGCGGATACCACCATCGGCCCAGACAAATCCCCCAAGCTTTTTAGCTTCAGCTGCACACTCAACAATCGCCGAGAACTGCGGCCGACCTACGCCAGTCATCATCCGAGTTGTGCACATTGCACCCGGCCCAATACCGACCTTAATTATATTAGCTCCTGCCTCAATTAAGTCTCGGGTGGCCGCAGCCGTCACCACATTGCCGGCTACAATTACAGTTTTGCTAGCCACTTGGCGCACTGCCCGAATGGCATCAATCATCTTTTGCTGGTGGCCATGGGCTGTATCTATGACTAATATATCGGCCCCAAATTTTAGAGCCGTCAAAGCCTTAGCTGCAACATCACCATTAATACCAATGGCAACAGCTACCTTGAGACGACCGTTCTTGTCGACGTTTGGTTTATAAATCTCGCTCCGGAAGGCGCCTTTCTTAGTCATCATGCCAACAATCTTACCGCCTTTTACCACGGGAGCTACCCGAAGATGCTTGGCTTGTAAAAACCGATAAGCTTTTTCGGGCGACAAGCCACTCTCCATACAGACTACCTCAGACATAACCTCCGATAGTGGTGTAAACATATCCCGGTTAATAGCATCCTTTGGGGTAAAAATGCCAACTGGTTTCTGATGATTATCGACCACAATAACCGCGTTATGAGCCCTTTTGTAGATCAAATTCATTGCATCCTGAATAGTGCTACTAGGCAATAAAGTAATCGGCGTATCATAATCAAGCGGCGCCCGCTTGATTGACTGGATTATTTCGCTTAAAACCTCCGGCAAAATATCCTGTGGGAGTACCGCTAAGCCACCCCGCCGGGCCACAGTCTCAGCCATCCGCTTACCGGTAACAGCTGACATATTAGATGCAACTAACGGAATCGTGTTACCCGTACCATCAAATGTCGATAAATCGACGTCAAGACGTGAACCGACCTCACTCTTCTGTGGTACCAAAAAAACATCGCTATACGTTAAGTCGTACTGCGGTTGTAGATCATTTAAATAATTCATTTTCCTCCTTAGCTAGCTACGTTTAACCATAAATAACTACTCAAAGGATTATGACACATAATAGGAAATGACATTTATTTTAATAAGTCATCACCAGGGTTGAAGTACGATATCAATAAGCTAAGCCTAGCAAATGTTCGGCTTATTTCATATGTAACGAAATTAGCTGGTCCGTCAGGAATGTCTCCATATCACCCTCACGGTTAGTGGTAATAACAAGTGGATTATCCGCAAACAATGAATCCCCACCTAGCATCTTACGACAAACCACACATGGATGAAGAGTTGGGCTGGGGAATATGTCAACATCAGCAAATTCTGAAGGACCGAATATAGTCAGTGCAATTATCTTGTTAAACCCCACTGAGCGTACTTTTCTAACAATATCGAGTTCAGCACAATACTTATCAGAATTAGGTGAGGGTTTATAATTCGCCCCAAAAAAATATCCAATTCTACTAGTCTTATCATCGATCGCGCATGCAGATGCGCCAACTTTAAAGTTACGATATGAAACAGCAGCCTCGTCAGCCGATCTTCGCGCTAAATCTACAAAGCGTGGTATTTGTTGGTATGCAGCAAAGACTGGATCGAACCCCACTAGCCCCGGAACGCTATCTAAAGAGAAGATCTGGTCTTGCAAAGGCATCCGTGGTTCTTGTCTAAGGGATTTATTAGCAAGTTCTGTTTGAATATCGAGCATGTCTGGCTCTCGATTATCGAACAACTCTACAAAATACCCATTAATTCTCACCTGTGAGGGGGAGAGTACTTCAATTGCCATAATAGCAATACTATATCATGTTTATATATTTGTGTCTACGAGTGAGTGCGTTTGCGCTTGACTGGGTCTAGTTCACGCTTACGGAGGCGTAGGTGCTTAGGTGTAACTTCTAATAATTCATCATTTTCGATAAAATCGAGACACTGTTCTAGACTAAAATTAACCGGTGGAGTTAGCTGTACAACACCGTCGGATGAACTGGAGCGCATATTGGTTAGGTGTTTGGCCTTGCAAACATTGATTTCCATATCATCATGACGAGTGCTGAGCCCAATAACTTGGCCAGCATAGACTTTCTCGGCTGGGCCAACGAACAACTTGCCGCGGGCTTCGGCTGTCTCTAGGCTATAAGGCATTGTAGTACCTGCTTCGAAAGCTATTAGTACACCATTGCGCAGTTGTTGCAGAGACGCACCCTTGGGTTGATAACCGGTAACTAAACTATTCATAACGGCCGTACCCTTGGTGTTAGTCAGTAAAACATTACGTATTCCTAAGAGAGCTCGAGTAGGTAGCTCATAGACTAGTTTAGTCACGCCCTTTGGACTGGCAAATTGCTCTTTCAGCGTTGCTCGACGAGCACCCAGCTCCATTTGAATCGCCCCAACATGTTCAGCTGGGACCTCTATGGAAAGTTCTTCGACGGGCTCGACTTCGACACCGTCTTCTAGGTGTGTAACAACTTGTGGACGGCCGACTTCAAATTCAAAACCTTCACGGCGCATACCCTCAATCAGTACCCCAAGGTGTAGTTCACCCCGACCAGCCACCGTAAAGCCAATGCCATTGTCGCTGACCTGCAAACCGACATTTATCTCGAGTTCTTTATTCAGACGATCACCAATCTGACGTGACGTACTGAATTCACCTTCTATCCCCTTAAACGGGCTAGTATTTGGTCCTAGATAGATACTTAGGTTCGGGGCTTCAACTTCTATAGTCGGTAAGGCTTCTGGTTCATCGGCGTCGGCAATTGTTTCACCAATTTTAGCGTCGGCAATACCAGTCAGTTGGACTATATCACCAGCCACTCCTATTGGGACTTCAAACCTGGAGACGCCCTGACTCATAAACACTAGTTCGACTTTAGTCTTAACAAAGCCACCATCTTTCTGACACAAAACTACTTGGTCACCGGCTTTAATCTGACCGCGCGTAATTCGGCCAATAGCATATTTACCTTTATAGGTATCCCAGGCCAGTGCAGTCACTAACATCTGGAATGGTTTATCAAGCTCGATCGAGGGAGCAGGTATATTTTCAACGATGGCATCAAAAATCGGGTTTAAATCGGCTGGAGCGGTTATATCTGCCGGAACATCTTTCCAGGCTTTACCCTCCCTACCAACAGCATAATAAACTGGATAATGCAATTGATCTTCATGGACTGCCAGCTCTAGAAATAAGTCGGCTAGTTCGTCCTCCACCTCAGCAATTCGCGAGCCAGGCTTATCAATCTTGTTTATGATAACAATTGGCTTGAGTTTAGCCGCTAGTGCCTTCTCTAGCACAAATTTAGTTTGCGGCATCGGGCCTTCTTGGGCGTCAACAATTAGCAAGCAGCCATCTGCCATATTAAGAGTTCGTTCAACTTCACCCGAAAAATCAGCGTGACCGGGGGTGTCGATAATGTTTATCCGGTAATCACCGTGCTGAACAGCCGTAATCTTGGCTGTAATAGTGATGCCGCGCTCGCGTTCTTGATCGCCGCTGTCCATAATCAAACTCTGGCCCATCTCGGCCTGGTTATCACGAAAGGTATGGCTCTGCTTTAAGAGTCCATCCACTAGGGTAGTCTTACCGTGGTCAACGTGGGCAATAATAGCAATATTACGAATCTTAGTCGGGTCTTGTATCTGGGGCATAAGAAAAGCGCTTCCTCGGCGCCAAATTAATCGATGTCTTTTCTACATTATCGCACAAACTGTTACTGTTTACAACCACTACCTAGAAAGACTAGAATAAGGCTTTAATGCATATACTTACAACTTTTCTGGTGGTTCTAGCCCTAGTTATTGTGGCTGCCGTCTGTTCTGGCCTGAATGTTTCGATTGTAGCCCTCGACAAAGCGGTACTCCGGCGCAAAGCCAAACTGGGCGACCCTAGGGCCCGAAGAGTTTTGCCGCTACGCCAAAAACTTCATTTAACCCTAGCCGCCATCCTAATAACCAACGTTGCGGCCGTCTCGACCACTTCACTTGTTTTAGAGAGTGCATTTTATGGGTTAGTAGCTGGTATCGCCACAACCCTACTAATGGTAATCTTTGGCGAGGTTTTGCCTCAGGCTTACTTTACCCGCCACGCTCTAGCCTACTCGGCCAAGTTTGTGCCACTGCTCTACCTGATGATATGGCTAACTTACCCTCTTTCTAAGCCGCTACAATTGCTACTGAACCGTCTCTTCCATGGTGAAATGCCACACTTGCAGAGTCGCCACGAACTAGGCTTAATGATCAGTGAACATCTTGGGGCTAAAGACAGTGAACTCGACGAGGACGAAATCGAAATTATTCGCGGAGCTCTCCAACTTAGTGAAAAACGCGTACACAATATAACGACACCTATCAAACACGTCTACTGGCTAGAGCCCCAAACTATTATCGACAAGCAAAAAATCGATGAAATTAAAAGTAATAGCTGGAGTCGGATTCCGATACTCAACTCAGCTAAAACTATCTGTTACGGGATACTTCTAATGAAGGATTTAGTTAATCACGATTTCGATAACTACCCAGCCAGAGTCAACGATTTAAAGCTGCATCCAGCTCAATCGGTTGGTAGCATGACAGCACTCGATACGATGTTTCGTAAGTTTATCGATTCACACATCCACATGATGCCGGTCGAGCAAAACGACAAAATCATTGGCGTCGTAACTATTGAAGACTTACTCGAAGAGATTGTCGGCCACGAGATAGAAGACGAGACTAACCATCCAGCAATAGCTATTTAGGCTCGAACACAATGCTGCCATGATTCAGAGCGGCCAAATAAAGCCAACAATTTAGATTGAATATCGGCTGATTTATCTACCCGCAGCGGTGGCGCAAACAAGCCGCTGAGATGTAGAGTTTCACGCTTTGGCCAGGCGAAGTCATATAATACCCTGACTATTGGCTCAGCAAACCTCAATTTAACACCAATCGACTGCGCCAAATCCCAGGCATGCAATAGATTATCGGTCGTCAATTCTATCAGGTAAACTGAAATCGATACTTTGCCATAAGACAACCCCGCTATACTCGATAAGTCGACTCGTTCCGCTATCCGATCGATACGCTTAATTATTCGATGCCAGCTAACAACTAAATTATCACCAATCAAATCACCGTCGTACCGATAACCTATCTCTTCAGCTGTCCGACCAGCCAAAATATCACTCGCCCAACTAAGCTCATACATTTGGTGATTCAGTAAATCGTGCACTGTCCACTCATAATCCGGTGTCACCAAGGTAAATTGATCAGGTCTAACCCGAAACACAACCGAAGTGGCTATTTGTGTACCATATTTAAAAATTGATTTTATATCCATAACTGGGCAAGTCCTCCAAACCAAAGATAGTTTAAACGCTTTTAATACATAACTCTGTAAAATAACTATCACTTCATCTATTAAGTTATAATTAGATTATGAATTTATTAGATAGTCGCCCACTAGCCGAACGAATGCGGCCAGAACATTTAGACGAAGTACTAGGCCAAGAACATCTAGTGTCTGCTGGTAAGATTATTCATGAAATTATTGCACGCAAGCAGCCAACCTCACTCATTCTGTGGGGTCCACCGGGTAGCGGTAAGACCACGCTGGCTCGGATTATCGCCCGTGAAACTGAGGCCGAATTTGTCGAACTCAGTGCCGTCACCGTCGGCAAAGCTGATATCGTAAAAGTTATCGAACGAGCTAGCCAGAACAAGCGTCTCGGTATGACGACTATCCTGTTTGTTGACGAAATCCACCGTTTTAACAAAGCTCAGCAGGACGCCTTTTTGCCACACGTCGAAGACGGCACAATCGTCCTAATCGGTGCCACCACCGAAAACCCTAGTTTTGAGGTAATAAACCCACTGCTCAGCCGATCCCGCGTGCTAGTACTGGAGCCACTTGACAAGCTGGCTATTACCACTGTTGTCAAGCGAGCGGCCAAAGCTCTTGGATTCACTGCCAAAAAGCTGCCATTAAAGAGTACTGATTTACTAGCTGAACTATCTGGCGGTGACGCCCGAATTGCTCTCGGCAATCTCGAACTAGCCTCGCAACTAGCCGGTGATAGGCCAATTACACCAGAAATCATTAAAACCGCGGCCCAAAAGCGTCTACCTGGTTACGATAAAGCCGGTGAGAAGCACTATAATATTATCTCGGCTTTCATAAAATCGATGCGTGGTAGTGATGTCACGGCCTCGCTGTATTATATGGCCCGAATGTTGCAGGCCGGCGAGGATCCTAAGTTTATCGCTCGGCGAATGGTCATTTTTGCCTCCGAAGATATTGGTCTAGCTGGCAACGGTGCACTTAGTCTAGCTGTAGCCACCTTTCAGGCAGTTGAGCGGATTGGTCTACCAGAAGCCCAACACAATCTATACCACTGCGCCACAGCTCTAGCTCGCAGCCAGAAATCACGCGAAGCCACCGATCTTATGCACAAAGCTCAAACCATGGCCAGCGACAACCCGGATGCGCCGGTACCGTTCCATCTGCGCAACGCTCCAACTAAACTCATGAAAGACCTCGGCTACGGCCAAGACACCAAGTGGCAAGCTGGTTTCAAACACCCCAAAGGCTTCCTTCCAGGCGAAATCAAATAAACCTAAGTATTGATTTTAGGCTGCCGGATTGAATTTGATTGCTTCTAGAGCTGGAATCGTGGCTGGAAGTTGATCACCAGGTTTACAGTAACCTTCAATTTTTATATAACCGTTATCTAGTTGAATATAGCCAAACTCTTCCCCGCTATATAGTTTGCTCGCACCCTCCGGACCAGTGATGGAATATTGGTGTAAATCGTACTGTTGTTGACCAGAGTTTGTTTGCAATGTGACTTTTGGGGTACCAACTTCACTTGCTGCGTTACCACTACCTGTCCAACCGGTTTCAAGCTTGCTAAGTGCTGCAGCAACGTCGACTGTGCCTGATTTGTGCTCAACTGAAATAAAACAATCGGTAGGATGGTAAAAGAGTGCCATTGAGATTTTGTCTCTTGGGCCCTGCTTCCAACCCGTCACACCAGTAGAATCAAAAGAGAACTGCGGATTACCGGGCGTCTTTTGGGCTAGCTGAGAGTTTGTCTTGGGTGTAAGTGCGGCATTGGTGGTACTGTGTTTCATTGTGAACACAGTGAATAAGACGGCAGCAATAACTAAAATAGCTAGCCCGCTTAATGTATAACAGTTAATAATCTTGTGAACCAGTTTTTGTTTCATTATAGAATCCCTTTTTATTATAGTTTACACGGGTAGTATATCTTCCCAGAAGTATGGTCTCATATGCCAGTATAAACCTGTGCTCAACGTATTACCCGGACCTGGAATTCCCAATACCTCATCTTCGTAATTTATTCGATACCTAAAATATAACCCTCAAGATTTAGCAAATCAGTAAATTCTGTAAAACTATTTGTTACCAGATCTGAAGCTACAGTTAGTACTATTAATTATGACTTGCTTTAACGAGTGATTATGGCGCAAACAGATATACTGACTAGCAGCTTAGGTGATATAAGCCTTAAGCCAATCTTCTATTTTTTGTTTATAAAAAGAAATAGTGCCATGACTAATAAACCAACACCGAGACCGACGGTAGACCAAGTTCCGGTTCGATCCACTAGTTGTCCAACTCCAGTTCCTATCACGATACATCCAGCCATTGCTAAGCCAGCTACCCTCCAGATTCCATCTTGTTGTTTTGGTTGGTTTGCCATAAGTTTTAATCCTCGTTTAATAAATTGAGATTAGCATAATAGACTTCGATTGAATACTATTTTGTCAAAAGACCCAGCAGTACTACCGCTTGATTATGTTCGGCGTCGTGAGCACTATATACAAGCGTAATCGGGCTATGATCTTTTACTAGCTTTTGGAGCCCCGAAAAAGCCGTACTAGCCTTAAGCTCTTTTTCGTATCGATTTTTAAACTCGGGGTATTTGGGTGGTTCATGGTTAAACCATTTACGTAGCTCGGTTGAGGGGCCAACTTCTTTGAGCCACACATCGACCTTGGCCTTGTCTTTAGATACACCACGTGGCCATAACCGGTCGACTAGTACGCGGTAGCCATCACTAGCTTCGGCGGGCTCATAAACTCGTTTGATTGTAAGATTTGCCATGCCCTCTATTATACGCTTATACTCTTAGCCATGCCCGCTACTGCTCATATAGCTCTCAATCTGTTGACTAAACGCTACCGCGGCAGCAAATCTCCAGCTCTCGACCGAGTCTCATTGCAAGTTATGCCGGGCGAAGTTTACGGCTTTCTGGGCGCCAATGGGGCCGGCAAAAGTACCGCTATTCGAACTCTGCTTAACTTTATCCAACCGACTGGTGGCTCGGCGACTATTTGTGGTCTCGACATAGTTAAAGATTCGGTCAAAGTCAAAGAACGTGTCGGATATCTGGCTGGTGAAGTTGCACTATACGACAAAATGACTGGTAAAGAACTACTTGACTATATGAGTCAGCTGCAATCGCTCAAGACTAAAGGCTACAAAGACGAGCTAATCGACCGATTTAAGGCTGATACTACTAAACCACTCGGAGAGCTAAGTAAAGGAAACCGCCAGAAATTCGGCCTGATTCAGGCCTTTATGCACGAACCAGATGTTTTGATACTGGATGAACCAACTTCCGGGCTCGATCCACTCATGCAGGAAGAGTTCTTTCGCCTAATTAGAGAGTCAAAGCAGCGCGGTGCCAGCGTGTTTGCTTCCAGTCATAACTTCTCAGAAGTTCAACGGATGTGCGACCGAATAGGGCTCCTAAAAGATGGCAAATTGGTTACCGAACAAACCTTGGCTAACCTAGAAACCAAAGCCTCACACACCTTTACGCTTACCTTTGCTGACGCCGCTCCATTAGATATACTAAAACGCCTGCCCCACGCCAAGGTAAATGCTCACGACGAACATCATCTCACTATTTCACTAGAGGGTGAGCTAACACCACTATTCAGTCTTCTGGCCAAGCACCATGTCACCCGGTTAGAGCAGCAAGAAATCAATCTCGAGCAAGAATTTATGCGTTTCTACGGAGAGGCTAGTCATGAATAGCCCAATATCGACTATCGTAAAAGTTGAGCTTCGTCAGCGCAAAGCCTATCTACTGTGGTGGAGTGTCGGAATCATTGCTTTAATCGCTCTAACAGTTCTAGCCTACGGATCACTAAAAGGCCAAGCCGATCAATTAAACAAAGCTCTTAGTAGCCTTTCCTCCAATATTAGTGGCTTCGTCGGTACGTCCGACATGTTCTCGCCGGTCGGTTACCTGAATTCACAGCTATATTTCATCACACTACCTATTTTATTCATAATTCTTAGCGTAACCACAGCTAGTAAGCTAATTGGTAAAGAAGAGACCGGCCACACAATGGAACTATTATTATCCCGCCCAATTAGCCGCAGCCAGTTGCTAATCGCCAAAGCCCTGTCGAGTACTGCCATTGTAGCTATCCTCGGAGCGGTAGCGGCTACGGCTACGATCGCATTTGGGATAGCAATAAATATCGGCGTATCAACTGCCTATATTATCCTGACAACTCTCATTATGGTGTTATTCTCGGGAGCATTTGGGGCCCTGGCCTTCATGCTCTATGCTGCCGGGTCCCGCACGCGAGGAGCAGCCGCAGCTGTCGCAATCTTGTTTTCTTTAGGTGGCTATATTCTAAGCTCACTATCTGGTATGGTCCATGGCCTGGCCTGGGTGGCTAAATTGTTTCCATATCATTACTATAATCCAGGCAAAATCTTAACTGGCCACGTCTCGCGCGGCCTAATTATATATATTGCAGTCCTTTATATTGGATCAACCATTATCGCTCTTATAGCCTTCCGTCGCCGCGACATTGAGTAGTAAACTACTTCAAAAATCTTAATCTTCACCCTTGTTAAAGTATATACGTGCGAAAATACGTCAAAACTATTTGATGATTTGTTCCCACGGCAGATCGGCTTTGCCAAAATGGCCGTAAGCACTGGTCTGAGAGTAGATTGGCCGAGCCAAATCTAGCCGCTCAATTATCCCCTTGACACTGGTATCGATTAGCTTATCTTTGAAGGCATACAGCTCATCTTCATTGACTGTGGCAGTGCCAAATGTATCAATGGTCTGCATAAGTGGGCGAGCCTGACCAATTACGTAAGCTAGCCCAACTTCACACTTAGTTGCCAGACCAGCGGCCACAATATTTTTAGCAATAAAGCGGGCCGCGTAGGCACCAGAACGATCAACTTTAGACGGATCCTTACCACTAAAGGCACCACCACCGACCCTAGCGTAACCACCGTAGGTGTCGACTACAATCTTGCGTCCTGTCAATCCGGCATCACTCTCCGGCCCTGGGATATACCAAAGACCAGTGCCGTTCACAACTATGTCCGAGTCGGCTGGTAAAGCTAACTTATACTTGGCTAGAACTGGCGTAAAAATATGTTTGATAACATCGGCTCGGACCTGTTCAGCCGTTACAGCCTCACTATGAGCCACGGCCGCCACTAACTTCTCGATGGCCACTGGCTTACCGGCTTCGTAGCGAACTGTTACTTGGGTTTTGCCATCTGGTCGGAGCCACTTTAATTCACCTTTTTGACGAGCCTCGTCGATCCGACGAGTCAGAGCGTGAGCTATGGTAATTGGTAGCGGCATAAGCTCCGGTGTTTCATCGCAGGCGTAGCCAAACATCATACCTTGGTCGCCAGCACCGTCCAAATCAACGCCCTGAGCTATCTCAGGTGACTGCAAATGTACGTCATTACTAAACTCTGATTCGGTACTAAAACCCCAAGCTGGCTCGGTATAACCCAGTTCAGCCACTTTGGCTCGAACGATTTCCTCAAAGTTAAGCTTAGCGGTTGTCTTAATTTCGCCAAACAGGGCAATTCGATTAGCTCCGGCCACCGTTTCTATACCGGTCCGCGAATGCGAATCCTGAGCTAGCGCCGCATCAACAATGGCATCGCTAATAGCATCACAAATCTTGTCAGGGTGCCCAGCACAAACAGACTCGCTAGTAAAAAGAGTTGTATTAGTTGTTCTATCTGACACAAGAATATCCTTCCCCCGGTTTAGGCTCAGAAAGGATATTTGAAGAGACTATCAAAATATCTTTCCCGAGACCTCGGGACTAGATGGAGCACCTTAGCTTCGCTTAAAAGTTAGGTTGCTGGCAGTTCAACGAGCTAGATCTCTCCCTGCCTCTTTATATTTAAATTGTTAAAGCTTTTAAAGTGTACCACGTCCGCCGAGTCTCGCCAAAAGTATCAAAAATAAATTTAATTGATTCACTACAGAGAGGTCGTCTCTGTAAAAATACTAAATATCCAAAAAAACTATGGTAAAGATAGCTGGCTTAGGCTAAAGTTATAATCACAATGAATCCGTCGGAACCCTCCCAGAAAATTGTTATCGTCGAGGATAATGCAGCTTTGTCCGAAATCTATAAAACTCGTCTAGAAATACTCGGATATACCTGCTTTATTGGCTATAACGGCATAACAGCTCTCTATTTTATCCAAAAAGAGCTACCCGACCTAGTACTACTCGACTTAATGATCCCCGATATCCCCGGTGATCAAGTTCTACGTACAATTCGATCTAGCCAATGGGGGCACGATATACCAGTTCATATCATCTCTAATCTCAATGAGTCTGAAGCACCTTCTGGCCTACGCGAGTTAGGTATAACTGGGTATTCTGTCAAAGCCAATATGACCGATGACGCCATCGATCGGATTGTAAACGGGATTTTACGCCCAGACTCAAGCTCAACAACACCAGTAATAGAATAAATTTGTTATCTCAAGACTGGTTACTCGAGTATTCTTTTCAACTAAGCCCGATTCAATTTCGTAATCTTCTCAAGGACCAACACTAAAGACAAATGAAACGTACTTTGCTGAAAATTTTCGATTCGTTGTGGTTACCATCACTATTAGTAGTATCTACACTCTGGCTCTATGCTCCAATTATCCACCACGTCGACCTAGGTAATCTACGACTTATAAGTGTTTACGAAGGAACTGGACAGCCACTAGCCTGGTTATTTCGGCTGGGGGATATACTCGGTGGCCTGATTATCGTGGCAACCGTTTGGCGGACAAAGCTCATCCAGAAGCAGCGTTGGCTGGCTGTTCTATTTCTATTAGTGGCCATACTATCAATCGTGGACGCCACATTCGTTATTGGTTGCCATAATCAATGCAGCGCTTGGCAGCAAATAAGTCAACGAGTCCACGATATCGAGTCAACAATAAGCGTCACCACATTATTAGTGGCAACCATTATTGACGCCTTAGTCAATAAACGAGTCTTCAGTCGATTATTTCTAGCTATTCAAGCAGTGGCTGGCCTCATACTAATATCTACACTGCTGGGCCACCAAGGGGCTACGTTTATCCAATATATATACCAGCCGTTAGGAGTAATCTGGCTAGCTTATGTATTACACGGATTTATGCCTCGGTCGCCTCAGCTAGTTCATAGCCCGTATATACGAAAAATCATTGCACTACTAATATTTATTGGTGGGCTACTGATGTTAGCCCTGGCTTTGCACGTCAAGCCGTACCACCAACTGCCGGTCTGGTTAGATCAACATGGTGTTATCGTGGGTGTCACAATGCTCTATTTTGCTAGGCAAGTTTACCAAGGACAGCGCCGGGCAGCCATAATAATAGTAGTAGCCCTAGTCAGCCAGGTAATCAAATATGCCATAATTACCCCTCACTTATATCCGCTGGTATTCTCTGAATTTGTACTAGCAGCACTAATTTTAAACTGGTCAGAATTTAGGCGAAACACCGGCATACCACCGATAGTACTGCGCCTCAAAAACCTGTTCATAGTATTCATCGGCATAGCTGCTGCAATTTTATTACTGCTATCGACGGCTAGCCTAACTGGTCATAAACAGCTATTCAATCACCCCGCTAAACACCTCGTCATTAATTCTAAGGCTTCTCTAGACCGCGCTGAAAGCCAGGAAGATCGATTCCAAGATCGATTGTCGCACTTACGTTACGTCAGTACCAGCCTCGCAGTGACCGTTCTAGCTCTAACTATTTGGACAATTTTTCGGCCGGCCGGAAGCTCCGACAGTCATAGGCTTTTGGACGAGACTAACATCGAAGAACTACTCAAGCGCTACTCAAACTCTAGTGAAGACTTTTTCAAACTTTGGCCCAAAGACAAATTATATTTCACGATCCCGGAGATAGACGGTTTTATTGCGTACAAAAAAGCCAGTAACACAGTTTTTGCCCTGGCTGACCCGATCTGTGATCCGGTTAATCGATCGAAACTATTAGATAAATTTATAGAGACTAGCCGGGCCCATGGTTGGTTAGTTTGCTTCATCCTAATTAGTGACGGCTCACGGGATCTATACACTAACTCTGGTCTAAAAACTATTGCAATTGGCTCCAGCGCAACCATACCGGTAAAATCTTTCACCGAATCGACAATCTCCGATAAGTGGTGGCGCTGGCAACTAAATCGAGCCGCCAGAACTGGTATCTCGTACCAAATAAGCTACCCACCACACGACACTTCTCTACTAAAAGAAACATCGAAACTATCGGATGATTGGTTGCAACGTGCCGGCCATAAAGAGCAAGGTTTTGCGCTCGGCTACTACAGTACCAATTATCTACAGAATGGCCTCTTACATCTTCTAAGAGATAGTTCTGGTGGCCTAGTAGCTTTCGCTAATCAATTACCAAGTTATAATGATTCTAGGCAAGCCACAACCGATCTGATCCGGTTCCAACCGGACATCAAAGGAGTAATGCCAGTTTTAATAGCAAGATTCATCGAATCACTGGCTAAAGATAGTAGATTCGATAGCTTCGACTTAGGCTTCGTGCCACTTGCCAAGATCGATACAAAGACTGCTTCACTAGCCCGCCGTTTGTCAGCTAGCCGCTTTTCGGCCGGTGGCCTAGAGCAGTTCAAGGATAAATTTAAGCCTGATTGGCAACCCCAATACCTAGCCTATGACGGTGACTTGATAGATTTAACCATGCTAATATCTAGGCTAGAAGAAGTCATGAGAGTCCAATAAATATGACTAAGAATAAAGAGTTATTACAAGTTAGACGACTTAGGCGTACAGCCAAATACAAAGGTTGGTTCAAGCGCTACATCTTTGCTGAAATACTTGGCACATTAGTAGCCCTCGGCTTTGCCTGGGTATCTTACGTCCTCTATCACTCTTACCTAGCAGCGGCAGCGGCTGGCTTTATCGGCGAAGGTATCGGCTTTTATGGGTACTTTATAACTTCGGAAATCTGGCAGCAAAAATTAGCAACATCTAGTCTGCCGCTGCGCAAACGAATTAGTGCCATTATTAGCCGAAGTGGCACTAATTTATTTATAGAATTCGCTCCAGCTGAGGCCATTGATAATATATTTATTCGTCCGGCTGCCATGTTCATAGTCCCCCAATATATCCACCCCTACGGTTTAGGCTTTATAGTCGGCAAGCTGGCAGCGGACGTAGTTTTCTACTTTTTCGCAATTATCGGCCTAGAACTTAAACGTCGTTGGCAGGACAAAACCAAAACACCTACCTAAGTATGAAATATATAAACATAACAGTCTAAGACAGTGGCGAAAGAAACGTAAGAACTCAATAACCCGACACTTATAATCTATATTATAGCTATAATAAAATCTTGGCCTTCCCAGCTATCGGCATGGTGCCAATAAAAGGTGAATTTTAACTGTCCATCAGCTTTTAGTTCGTTACTCGGAATATCTAAAATATGCATCCCTAAAGTTGTATCGATGGTCTTGGTGTCATGAACGGTCTGCCAGTTATCGTTAGTCCAATGGACAGTCGCTGAGGCTAGTACTTCTATCCGCAGACTCTTACCTACTGGAATGTGCCGTATCTTGTGATTAAACCGCCAAGCCTTCCGCGGCGAAACTGTTTCATCTACTAAGTAGCGTTGAACAGTCTGGGGTGGCAAATCAAAAATCCGTCCATCACGCAGCGACCGCCTTAGCTTCAAATATTCAGCATGGGCCCAAGCCAGTGGCATAGCCGATCCTGATGGACGCCCAAGACTAAGCTCATGTTCGGGTATGTCGGCACTATCCCAGACTTGCTCTGGCAATAATCCACTATCACCTGCAAACTGCTCCATAGACGTTTGGAGACGATTAGCTTCATCCTTACGACCTAGAGATAATTCATAATGAGCCCGCTCACCCGTTAATAACGGCCAGCCCCGACCAATACCAGTGCCATCAAAGGCCGAACCATCAGCCTGCTCACCATAACCATCATTATTGTAACGATGCCAAGTTGTGCCAGACGGCGTGTCAATCTTGAGCAAGGCGTCGATAATCTTGACGGTACTGACAATACGTGGGTCATCGGCTGCCCGCAGACCAAACCGCACAAGAGCTAGGGCATCAAGACTTATCAGGTGAGCCGCCCTCATATCAGCACTAGCCTCTGGTACGTTCTGAACATGTACACAGTTCTGAGTGCGAGTGACCTGCTCGGTGTTAATCGGTGCAATCCGCTCGTAATAACCATCAACCCCAAATTGCTTGCACCATTCGGTCCCGGCCGCGTACATCCAATCATCTATTGAATCATGCCAAACGTCGGCCACCTCTCGCAAATAATTGGCCCGAAATGGCTGGTCTTGCATATCAGCAAAATCGGCCGCCGCTAGTAATGCCGCTATCTCAGCCGCAACCGTAAACGGCGTATAGCCTGGATCTTCTTCCCATCTATCTTGCTGGGTGACCGGCCCGTTTTTCAGTAAGTAACTAGCAGCCCTCTCAATCATCGGCCAGAAATGAGTAATATCATCATCGGTAATTGCCTGCTCGCGGTAGGCCAGATTAACTAGCATAATTGGTAAGGCGGTTTCATCCATTTGGATTCCATCCCAATAGGCAGTACCATCAACCCACATATTCTGCGGCCAGTGCCCATCAGGTCGTTGAGTAACCTCTAGAAAATTCAACATTTCTCGAACTTGTTGATGATCTCCGGCTGCCAACAAACCACCAGTCGATTCAACCATGTCACGTGTCCAAACAGCATGATAGCCAATCTTACCACTATCACCTTGGACATAACCCCAAGGACTAGCTAACCCGGCAACGATACCAATAGTAGCGCCCTTCGATTGGTGTGAACGAAGAACCGACAGGCTAATCTTAGTAAGATCTCTCTTAGCTAACTGCGCCTTAGAATGCTGAGATATGGTCTTGTGCCAAGCCTGCCACTCATCGATATAACTCTTCTTGACATCATCAAAATTCTCAGCTAGGCTAGCCAGTGCATTAGCAGTAGCCTCATCGGCAGTCGTTCCAAAACCGAGCGACAAAACAAACTCGTTCGAAGGACCGCTGAGATCAATCTCGGCAGTTAGCGCAGTATTACCATTTTCGGCCTTTTGATATTGCCAAGTCATCTGCTTATGAGCCTGCAGATCTTGCCAACCATCTGATACACCAACAAACCCAACCGACCTCTTAATGAAAGGCGTCGAGCATGCTAGAGCCAAGACACAACCATCTCTTTCGGCCAGTAGCATCGGAGTGCCCTGGAAGTCCGCTATCCAGGCCGTGTTGCCACCTCCCATATCACCAAGGTGTGGTGCTAACAACACATATACGCGGTAATCATTCGGCTGGCTTTTCAGAGCCGAGAAAACTGTGTGCTGTAAAACTGTATTACGCTTGGGGTCACTGATAACCTGCTTCTCAATTTTGTAGTAACCGTCTCGGCTGATATTTGATACCCGAAAAGCCGGCACACCCGGCTCCATCCACTCCACTCTTGAGTCAGTGGTTGCCTTTTCCTCGGAGAAATAGTCGTTACCATCCGTAATAATTAGCCCCATATCGCGGATACTAGGCGTATCAACGTGAGGATAATATATCTCATTCAGAATACCGTGACCTATCGTAAACCAAACGTTACTATCACAGTTTAGTGCGGTGCCGACACCGGCTTTTGGTCCTGGCGACCAACGAGCATCAGCCCCAGGCGCACCTGGTGCTAGATTGTTATCAGAATCACTGTCTTGCACAACTATAATTATAATACCAAAAGCATTATCATCGGAACGATTAATCCACCACAAGCATTGCTTATTGTCACCGAATTAGCCTAAACAGAGGTGTTCGTGCTATAGTATAAATAAGCAAGTGGTTATTACAGCCTCTCCGTTGACTTAATTAGCTCTCCACGATCTATATAGCTCTCGGTTAGAAATTACTAAACGCGGGCGATATCAATTAACAAGAAAGCTAAATTAAAATGTCAAAGAAATTATACGTTGGTGGCCTAGCCTATAGCGTTACCGAACAAGAACTAGAAGCTCTATTTGCCGAAATCGGTAAAGTAACGAGCGTAGCCGTAATCAAAGACCGTGACAGTGGCCAGTCTAAAGGATTTGGCTTCGTCGAGATGGAAGACGACGCAGCAGCTCAGACCGCTATCAAGGATTTGAACGGCAAAGAAGTCAGCGGCCGCTCAATCATGGTTAACGAAGCTCGCCCCCAAGAAGATCGTCGCTCAGGTGGCGGTGGCGGATTTCGTCGTTCTTACTAGAACTACTCCCGAAAATAGTTAGGCAACTCTCTTCCTGCACTACGTGCAGGTGGTTTGTTGCGCATAAATGATCAAAGGCTTAAAATGAATAAAATCAATCTACATATTGAGATAGTGTCCTCTACTACCTCAAGACTAAGTTCTATGGGGCAAAAATCGCGCGCTGCGATTTACACAGTACTAGCTAGCCACTTCTCAGAAGTCGGCATCACCATAGTTAATGATTTAACAGATCTCGAAGACTTGGTGACTGACAAACCCGACCTAGTATTCCTGGGCATGAAGTATGTGCCCGGCGAACTAAATAACAATCACTTAGGGTCAAATAAAATTTGGCTAAGTGAATACTTGGACGAACATAATATTGCCTACACCGGATCTACTCACTCGGCACATGAGCTAGAACTCGATAAATCACTTACAAAAGAGTGCGTAATAGCGGCCGGCTTGAATACTTCGTCATATATCGTGGCTAGACGAACTAAACTACTAACTCCTCAGAATGTAACGCTCAAGTTTCCGGTGTTTATAAAGCCAACCGACCGCGGGGGCGGGACGGGAGTTGATTCGGCTTCACTCGCAAATAACTTTGACGAATTATTAACTAAAGTTAAATCAATTAGGTCAGAGCTAGGTGCCGATTCGCTGATAGAGGAATACCTACCTGGACGAGAGTTTAGTGTTGCTATTATTAAAGAAAAGTTTACAAACAAGTACCTAGCAATGCCTCTAGAGTTAGTAGCTCCTGCCAATATTAATGGTGATCGATTTTTAAGTGCTGCAATAAAATCTGCCGACACTGAAACTTTCAAGGCTGTGGCCGAAGGAGATGTCAGGGACCAAGTAACAAGTCTAGCAATTAAGGCTTTTAGGGCTCTCGGAGCCCGTGACTACGGTCGCATAGACATACGTTTCGATAAATCTGGCACAGCCCATTTTCTCGAAGCTAATCTTATTCCTAGCCTCATAAAAGATTACGGAAACTTCCCTAAAGCCTGTAAGATCAATTTGCAAATGGACTATGAAGCCATGCTTCTACACATAGTCGACCTAGCCCTGACGCGTAGCTCATATCTCCGTACCCAACATTCCTTGGCAGAGCCCAGACTCACTGACCTTACCCCGTACGGAGTAACTTACAGATATAACCGTATAAGCACCAAATAATCTAAATTACCTAAGCAAAGTACGTCTTATTAAGGCCTACATTAAATAGACTTAGTTAGGTTGAACTGAATTTAAGTTAAGTCGATATCTATATCCCCCAGAATCGGCATATGGTCGGAAGGGCAATCTTTGTTGGGAATTCCTGCTAGGTTATAGTTTCCAGAAATACACCTAGTGCTAATTCCGCGCACGGCCAATAAATCTAAGGCAACTAGCTCTTGATTGACGATAGCGGTTGGTTCGCTTCCATTCACATTCATGAATCCGGCATTTTCGATCAGACGCCTAACCGGTCCGTTTGGCTTATCATTACAGTCAGCAAATATAACCGCTGAGGCGTTTGGGCCAATTCGTTCCAGCATCTCGGCAGCCTGATTAACACCAATATGCTCAAGGCTATCTGCCGGGGCCCATTTAAGATGAGTGTTCGCAAACACAACTCGCCCGATACGGATAGTTTGCATTACATGACCGGAGTCATCACTATACGAATAGCTATTAAAAACGCCGACCTCGATATTATGCTTCACAAGTGTCAAGCAACCATCTGGTTCGTCATGCCCTTTTGGTGACCAGAATATCTGCCAATTATCTGCTTGGTCTAGGGCACTCAGTAAAGGCACTTCTACCTCCTGTAGACCAACCACATCTGCACCTAAACCATCAATTAATTGGACGATGCCGGCCGTGCGAGCGTTCGGTAGTAAGAGTGATGGGTCAACGTGCGAATAGTCACCATAGCCAATATAGGCATCAGCTAGAACGTTAAAACTAGCACATCTCATGCTTTCATCGTAACACAAGCTGTTGTTTAAATATTTACCTCTACATCGTGAGAATGTAAAAATACTCAGTTATACCGATATCTCCGTTCCGGCAAAGTATCATGATCAAATCTCACTATCAAATTAGGACTACGGGGTATTGGTGCTATAAGTAGGGCTTTGCGGCGTATTTCCTGACGGAGGAGTATCGATAGACACCGGCTCAACATCAACAATACGATCAATACTCGGCCGATAGACGACTGCTTTCCTATTTGTCTGATATATAAGAATCTTATCACCATCTTCGACTTTGCCAGCAAAAGCACTTTGGACCTTTTTACTATCTGTCACAGTAGCTAGCGCTGGAGTCTCGTTGGTGGGTAAAAGATAGTGCTTAGAAATGTCCTGCATGATGGCCTGTACATTGTCTAAATCTTGCTTATGTAGTTTCTCGACCATTAGCCAACTAGCACCCATAATGACTACTATCGCGACTATGATTACTACTAGCCACCTGGTAGTAAAACCGTGGAGCTTAGGGCTAGATGATTTATTGGAACCATCAAGATGAGGCGTAGCTGAAAGTAGGCCATAAGATGATTTTGACATAACAGCTAATTATCACTCTCTAGATACCAGCCGTTGAAATCTAGAACCGCTAGGCCAGCAGTAGTATTATTAGTTATCCAAAATTGTGGCGCCATAAAGTCGTTGTTAGCGGGCAAGTTAGTCGCTACAGAACCAGATATCTGACCGCCAGTCGAAAGATCTGTGACGCGGTAGCCGATGGTTGTACCGTTCGGAGCAGAAAAAAGGACCAGTTCATATAAGTCCGTCGTATTAACTGGAATAGCAGTCCCTAAATCGGTTGATGTCGGTGCTGTCCCCTTAGTGTTAGTAACGAACTTCCAATTGCCTGTGCTGTCATTAATCGCCACACCAATCTTCCCTATAGTAGCGGATGTAGTCGGGTCGACATTTGTTGGAGCCGCGATAGAATCAGATAAACCAACAAAGGCGCGGTTACCAGTTGCCAGTGTATCAGTACCAAAACGAATCGTATAGAAGAACCCACCATAACCAGCTTGATTACCACGCCAGACCTGAAGAGTTTTTTGACGGTGCGAAGCTAGAGTTCCAGCCGTAGTTGTAGTACTAAAAGTGGTACTACGAGTGGATGTCAGAAGATTTGTTGCCGTAGGAGTTGGGTTATTAAGCGTCCCAGCGTCTGTAAACGCTGACCCCATGGCAACGATCGCGGTAGTCAAACTTGTGCCACCAGATGGGTTAGTCCAAGCTACCCGGTTGAATCCTAAGTTAGCCTGGAACGGCGTATCAACACCTGCCGGACCAATCCATTTAGGAATAATCCGTCCAGCTATATCTTTGGCATAGATTTTCAAATTACCGGCGGCTGGGACAGTTGCCGTAGCGGCTGAGGCGGCCAGTTGCATGCCACCAGACTGAATATCGATGCCAATATCCCAACCACTGGCAACCTCAATAGCTACATCCGTACCAGGGCTCGTACCCCCACCCTCCAACTTAAGGCCATAAGAGGTTACCCCGGCCGCCGGTGCAGTATTCTCGACAATTCGCATACCGCTCCAAATACCACCAGACGTCGTCCCGGGCGTGTAGTCGACGCGCATGCCAGCCGCCTCGACGGCTGCCGCACCACCCTTATAGTGGACATTTAGACCGTCCACCCCCGCTGTAGTGACCCCACTGGAGCCACTGTTATCTATCACGACCTGATCAGCTGCCGGAACGCTAGCACCAGAATTGATAGAAAGTTGTCCCAAAGTACCGCTATTAACGGTTAGACCATTAGCGGTAACCGTACCGCCGCTAAAGTTTGCCGTACCGCTGTTTTTAAAAGCGAGGTTCGTAAAGTTCCCATCATCGCCACCACCAATATTGAGCGTTGTACCAACATTCTCCAGAGCGGTATAACCACTGGCGCCACTTCCGAAGGCGAGACACATCTGAGTAAAGGCTCCACAGGCTCCAGCATCCATATAGGCATCCCAGGCAGCCCCATTAACGTAGCCAAAGAATAATGGACGTGAGCCGGTAGTTTCCTGTACGGCAACCGTCAAACTAGGTAAATAGCTACCCGGAATTATTGGCAGGCTGCTAACACCATTTTGAATAGTAAACAGATTAGTTTGGTATGTGGCCGAAGCTACTTGGATAGTTCCACTATTAGTAATACTAAATACGTTACTACCGTTCTTCTGCAGTTGTAGAATATTACCACTAGCAGCCGTTTTATTGATAGCAATCGATGAGTTAGTACTAGCATCCGCCTGAATACCATTAGCAAACTGGACAAAATTATTAGAACTAAGGCCATTCAGCTCGTTGGCATTAAACGCATAAGGGGCTGCCGTAAACTGGATACGTGGTGTCATTTCGGGGTCACTACCAACCTTTACACCCAGATAGAGCGGCGATGTACTAAAATCAACAGCCGTTGCTAGCGTAGCATTGACACTACCAAGTGCTACCTGAAAGATTCCACTACTAACACTGACACTAGTCTGAGTTTCGGTCCAGAGTGAGCTGCCACCTGAAGCAACACTATAAATATTAAAAGTAATAGAATACGTACCATCTGTTACGTTCGTACCATCAGGGTTCGTGAGCTTACCCTGAAAGTTAATCTGTGGGTTAATGGCGGCCGATGCTTTCGGAGAATTTAATAGCATAAAAAAACTACCGGCTACCAGTAAAACTGCGTACACCACCATCTCTGTGTATTTTCCCCGCATTCTCAGTACAATTGTACGCTATAAAGGTATACTGCTCAAGCTTTCGCCTCGGTGTTAGAAGCCTTATTTTTTTTAGTAATTTTCGGTCTCTTTTTAAGCTTCCGTCTTGACTTTGATTTTGGAACTGACTTAAGCCTAGGCATTTTGGCTATAGACAGCTTCGAAGTATCTTCTGGACCATCTTTGACCGGTATAATACGAGTAAATGTTGTTGGCCGAATAATCAACGGGGGCTTTTTTGCTTTTACGGTAAGTGTCGGGGTAACCACTCTCAATACTCGATGTCGTTTCCGAAAGGCAATATAAGCCAGACCAACTGCTAGAATTATATAGAAGGGTGGAATGTACCATAGTTTGCGAGTAATAATTCTCGGGTCGTTTACTCCGTTCGCCCGGTAGACGACTTGCAACTGCACTCGCTGAGGCAGCCAAGCATGATGAGTTTGGCTCATTGCCACTGTTGAAATTAAAGAGTTATCTGGCAGCAATGGAAGCGAAGCGGCGTTGGCAACACCTTGGGACAGAATAGTTTCGCCGTTACTACCCAGTAGGTTAACAACAGCCCGAGGTACCACGTGCACATTACCGGTATTCACGAAATTAAGGCTGGTAACTGTTGGTAGCCTAAAGATAAGTGCATTAGTAGTGATCTTTGGTAAATCTAGTGAAACTCGTTCACCTTCGGTCTTAATAACAAAAATACTTAAGCTCAGGGATGCTCGTAACGAGGACCGCTGATTATCATTTACGAGCTGTGTTAGGACCAAACTAGCATAGTGACCACCAGGCGATAGGGATGGGAGGTTATTTGCCTGGACCGTCAGGTTCTGCTCACTATGAGCATCAATAGTTAAGTCGGTCTGCGATAAATTGAGTGAAGCAGCAAAAGTTGGGTCTAAACGATCAACTGGAACCAGCAATCCAGCGTTCTCGTCAATCCCCTTGAATTGGGCCACTAATGTAATCGGGGCATCGTAGCTATTTGTGAGATGCAGGGTAGCTGTTTGCTCAGTATCCTGCTTGGCTAAAGTAAAATTTAACTGGCCTGGCGTTACATTAATCGTCCCCTCTTTAGGGGCTGCACTGGCAGCTAAGGGGACACTCAGCGACAACACTAATACCGCAACAACGAACTTAGCGGTCCGATTTAGCATCGGATTTCGGTTTCTTGGATCTTAGCGGTCGAAGAGCTTTAGTCGATTTCCGAACCGTAGTAACTATACCAATGGTAATGAGTACCAGAGCGGCTATAAGGATAGCAAGCATCCGCCACGGTATCACCCAGAAGCTGATATTAGCATCAAGCGGCACATCATGACTACCATCGTCATAAACAGCCACGACCTTTGCCTCGTAGCGCCCAAATCGTAGATTAGATAGATTACCTCCATCCCAAACTAATTTTTGCTGCGAAGCACCGTTTAGGTTTGTCGTTTCATAATGCGGGAATCCTGAATCCCAGCTAGCGCTGATAGTGCGACTGCTACCAGGCAAGATATAGCCGCCGCTATCATTGATATCTAAAGTCGCTAGTGGCACTTTATCATTGTTGTGCCGTTGAATGAATATCGTCCCCTTTGGTTGGCCTAAGGTGTTGCCAATATTCTTGAATGTAATAGATACCGTGGCCGGCAAATACTCATAGACGTGTTTGCTGACCGAAAGCTTGGTAATTTCAAGTTTTCGTACCGCACCAGGCTTATCGACCGTTAGCAAGGTAAACACTGCTACGCTGCCCTGGATAGATGAAGTCCCATTCTGGCCTTTAGGTGCATTCTGCTGAGATATTGTTACAGCAAAAGTATAGGTAAACCCAGCACTCTTAGGCGTATTAATCGTTATGTGTTGCGTAAATAATTGACCGGCTTCGACTGTGAATACTGGACTACTAAACCGGACTAGTTGTTGAATATCAGGAGGTGCCTCTTTACCAAGTTCAATCTGACCATTAGATTCAGCGATACTGAACGACCGTAGGCCCATCTTTAAAGCTTGAGTCGTACTATTAGTATTCCTTATCTGAAGATCCAGTGTTTGGCTAGTACCAGGCTTGACAGTAGCCACTAGTGGTGACGGACTAACTTGTAGAGAGAAGCCTTCGTCGGCAACATCAGCACTACTATGGCCAATAAAAACAAATATCGAGCAGAACAATACCGCTACTGTAAAAGCCAGTAGCGGTACGCCAAGATAACTCTTAACCCTGCTCACAACCCTCATATTGCTATACATTGTAACGTATTTTCCCGAGGATGCTAAGACTAAGGTTTATATTCGCACTAATGGCTTAAAACAAGCCAGCACCAACTACAGTAATCGTGTCGGCATAATCAGTGGCAGCTGCTGTTAATGATCCAATCGAAGCATTGTTAGTAAGAGTTAGGACAGCATTATTGGCGGTACCGTTACTACTAGCCACGTTTGCTAGTGAAAGATTAAGGCCACCACCTTTACCGGCACTACCGCCCACGAATGCCGGGGCAACCGTTAGCGTACCAGATCCGCCAGCTTGAGCCGATGTTACGCCAGTGTTATAACCTTCCGTACCAGCGGCTAGAGTACTGTTTGTGCCAGGAGTTGTCGAGTCTATAGTTGCAGCGGCCGATACTGATTTAAGGCCAGTACTACTGTCATTTGCCCAGACGTTCCAGCCATTTTTAGCGTTAGTGTTAATTGTCGCTGTTCGAGGCGTTGGGCTCGTTGAGACAGCTGCAGTGCTCAAATTACCGAGCGAATCGGTGTTACCACTAATGGCAAAACTAAAGGTCTGAGCTACAGAGGCAGTAACCAATATCTGATCATCCGTAATACTGGCTGTCGCGAAGTTTGAACTGTCAATTGCCGTTCCAGCAGCTAATTGCGTCGTGATAAGACCAGAGTTAGATGACGATGCGGTAGCACTAATCGAAACAGCAGCAGTGTTTGTCCAGTTAAAACAATACAAAGTAGTGGCACTAGTTAAGTCACCACTAGGGAAAGTGACAACTTGGGCGGCAACAACCGTAGCTGTACCAATACCGGGCCAGGCAGCAGTAGTGTAGCCACTGACTGTGGGCCATGCCAGATTAGTGGTGCTAGTCACCCAATTACCTGCTGTCGGGCTAACGGTATAGCCAGTTGGAAAAGTAACAGCAACTTTGCCCTCAACAGAGGCAAGAGTCGTTGGAGTGGCACAAACAGTACCAGTGGTAGCTGTGTTGACTTTCATCCTGTCGAAACGGACAAAAGATTTATTGAGTGATGCCGCCGAAGTGGGGCTGACAGCCAAAACTAAGGCCGCTAGCATGGCAGCAACAAAGGATACAGTCAATACCAGTGGTGACAGCCGAATAGGTTCTACTTTATACATTTATTTCCTCATACTTGTTATTAACTTATATTGATAGAGATTATGAAGCATAAGCGCAACATTATCAAGTAATTATAAGGATTATTCTATTTATTAAATACTTAAAAGTTCATCGCAATAACAAATGTAACAGTATCAGAATAATCGGATGCGCTTGGTGTAATAGTACTGGATTTAGCCATAAAACGAACCGTTCCGCTACCACCGCTTATAGGTCCCACCGATGTCAAAATGGGCTGTAGAGTAGTAGTTAAGGCCCCAATATTATTAGCACTGCCATTGAATGGGCCTAGTGCAGTAAATGGTCCACCAGACACTTGTGAATTAGCAATAACGATGGCCCCATAGCCAGAAGTTGCAGAACTTAGGTTTGTAGTTGCAGACGTGATGGTGTTACCAGCTTGTACGCTCAGCAAACCCGCATTGGCGCTCCGAGTATAGACGGTTCCCCCATTATTTGCATTGCTAGTTAGGGCTATAATGGCATCGGCACTGCCCGCTACCACACTACCAGCTGTTAGAGATGGGAAACCGACGGGGAAAGGTGGCGTCGGATTAAGTGTCGTCGAAAGACCCATACTCAAAGAAGTAGCTACCGTCGACGCACCAGCCGTCGGTCCAAAAGCGCTGCCCGAGAAATTACCCTGTAGAGCCTTAACTTTGACCTTATAGGAAGTTGATGGAGTCAGGCCAAGGATCAAGAAGCCACTACTGCCACCCCAGCTAGTATATGTCTGGTAATTAGCGATTACTTGGCTACCTGCAACACTGTGATCAGCTTGAACATAATTAGTTGTAACAAAATTATTGCTACTAATCGCAATTAGATATTTAGTGTCACTCGGGCTGGTACCTGGGTTTAAAATGAGCTTTAGACGGTCGTAATAATTACTGGGGTTAGTAAGGGTTGGCGCTACTGGAACACTAGCGTTCATCGTGGTGTTAACGCCACTAACAACACCGTATGTCGTAGATGATTGCAATGTTCCGGATTGCTCACCGGTATCACCATTCAAGCGGTAGGATGTGCTACTTGATGATCCGATTCCACCAGAACCGATATCATATGACCTCAGCATAAAATTGGTGCTGCTCGGTGTGATACCGAACAGAAATAAACCTACCCCTAAACTAATTCCAAATAGCTTGTGCATGCCGCTATTGTATCATCTCACTACCTCAGTAATGAAGCCTATCGCCACTGCCAGTTCGAAACAATGCTTGTAACAGACTGGCTAAGTTCAGCTCGGCGCTCAGGAGACCCGCTGGCTACCACAGCAATATAATTAGTGCCGTGCTGCCAAAACATGCTCGATTCATAATGATCATCATCACGAACAAAGCAAGTTGATGCAGTCAGACTGGGGCTACAAGCCACACCCTTATAAATTTCCGACTGACTGCGACGCAATTCGATGGCAGTAACACTACTAAGATCCCCATTGCCGAGACTGGCAACTGTAACGCCAACTTGATCACTATTTAACCCAGACATGCTAGTCAGGAGATAACTTCCGAGCGTCGAGCCGGAAAGAGTTTCGACAGTCTGTTTCACTTGCAAAGAATCTGTCTTAAGGGTACTAAAGAGGGTGGTTTGCCAATCGCTAAGACTCACCTCATCGCCTAAAACCGTATTAGTACTATCAACGCTATTATTGTTCACCATAGTGTTCACCGGACTATGTAGCCAACTATAGCTGACATAACTCAATCCACCCGCTACAACTAAAAAAACAACCACTAGACCTTTCTTCATTTTTTGCTACTGGCTCTCTTTGCCCTAGCTAAGCGCAATCGTTTTCTACGCGCTCTATTTATAGATAATTGCTGGTAATATCTTTTGGCAAGAGCTTTGGCGTGACGAACTCCAAACAAATAACTACTAAGAGCCACAAAAATACCGATAACAGTAAAAATAATAATAGCATCGACCGAATATTGACTATCTGACCGGCTGATGACGTTTGGGGCTGCAATTTTTACTGCGTTAACTGGTGATTTGTAACCGTTGAGTACAGCATAATTAAACACACTAGCAGCGCCCTGCGCGTCATTTAACTCTACCTTAACTATATAACTACCCGCCTGCTGATAAGTATGATTAAAGTTGTACGTTCCTGGTTCGGCAATACCGTGTGATTCTACGGTACCATCTCCCCAATTCAGATTAATGGAATACGGCTTAGTCCCGCCACCAATCAATATTTGAATCGTGGCTGAGTGCGTATGGCTATCCATGACAGAAAACGATTCAGTTGGGGTGGCCGTAAGCGCACTTGCTCGTCCGATATTAGTTGCAGTTACCAGCTGCGCTGGCGTCTGGTTATCATGATTAGTATTAGCCACCGGTAGTGGTAGAGTAGGCGTAACGATATTTACCGGCAGTACTAGCGTGACGACGACCGCACTACTGTCGGGGCCGTATATATTTGACGGATTGACAGTGCGAGCAACTAGTCGATTCTGTCCCTGTGAAAGTACAATTTGTAGACTAAAATTGCCATTACAAGTTGTTGAGCCGACCGCTGAACCATTATCAGTAATAGACACTGCTCCAACTGGGTTCATGAGTTGGCAACTACCAGTTATAGTAAGCAAGGCAGCGTGGACTGTCGTGCCATCTAAGCCCGTATCAATCACAGCGGCCTGGGTAGATGCTGCATATGGAACAGCAGCATTAACCTCGTAACTATTAGCATAAACAGATACAGGTATAATGATTAAGCCTATATAAAATATGGCTATAATGGTCCGCTGCAAACTACAAATCAGGCTTCGATTATCAATAGAGGTCATATTAGCACGAATTATAGCTTGCAAACGCCAGCTCGTCCACCTAAGCGGTAACGGTAATAATTTATTTAGTTAGGTGTCAGCGGCACCGTTATACAAAATCGACTAGTCAAATCACGCTAAGTTACTTATCCTATGATTTTAATATGTAAGATACCTTCATAATTAAAACTTGGGATATCGGTCAAAGGAATCTACGTATCAATCACCACAATTGTTCTCACAGTTAGTTGCTCCTAGATAATATGACAGCCTAGGTAAGGCATCACTGTATGCTTGCGACCAAGCACTAAAAGAGTGTCCTTGGTTAGCAATAATATTGAATGAGGTTGGAATATTACGCTTCGACGAGTAGTGATAGCTACGTCGCATCTCTCCGATCAACTTCCTACTATCCTGACTTCCGATTGCAAATTGTGCCGATAATTGTGGCTTTAATTCAACGTTCTCTAACAGCCAATCTATATCATGTTCTCTCTGATCCTTCTTAGAGTTATGAAAAAGTACTGGCAAAGTCTGACTATAATCACTCAGGAAAGGATTAGGATCACCACTCATATCCAAAAAGTGTCTAAAGATATCCTGGTTAGTTAAGGCCAGCATGGCGGCACACATACCGCCTTCACTAAAGCCACCAATCCCCCAGTTCACTGGATTGCTAGCTACCCTATAGTGAGATTTAATATAATTGGGCACATCAACAGTTAAATAAGTTTCGGCATTTCCATGAGAGCTGTCTAAGCACTCAGTGTCATTAGTGAAACTTCCTGAATGATCAGCAATTACAACTATCGGGGCAATACCCTTATGACGGTTAGTAAAGCTATCCATCGTGCTAACTAGCAGGCCACCCTGTAGCCAACTGACTGGATTGCCGGGAGTACCAGTTAATAAGACTATGACTGGAAATTTGATGTCCGAGGAAGCTTTATCAAAATAAGCTGGTGGCAAATAAACGTAGCCACTTCTAGCTTTCAGGCCTGAAACATCACCAGGCATGTTCACGGCCATCACGGAGCCTTTGCTATTACTATTACCAAACATCTTTTGTTCGATTGAACCCACCCTATACTGCTGCCCAATATGTGTTTCTGATACGGAAGACGTACTATGGGATTTGATATAATTTTGCACAAAGATTGAACTTAGATTAGGAAAATACTGATAAAAATCATTGATCGTAGTAGCCAGTAGTATAAAACTGCTTATAAAAGCTGGAATTCCTATTAAAAGCAGTAACTTATTATGACCCAGCGACAGAGCGACAGCTATCAGAATAAAGCCACATATATAGACGATGAAATACGCAGCTATCGGGATATTATCAAGTCCAAATAGCTTTGCACATAGGAATATCTCAACCAAAAGTAGTAAGCCGCTATACAGCCCAATGGTTAAGAACTTTTTCTTACCTGATTTTTTATACAAATTCTTAAACAAAACATAACATAATATGCCTGATAAGAGGCTCAACACTATTATTAAATTCTGACTAAATAAGTAATCATTCATGACAAGCTCCGGAGACGTTATATCCAATAGCTATTATATATAAATATTTATTTGAGCGCAGTCTATAATTAAACATAGAGGATTGTCGCTGCCTCTCACGAGAGTATAGAAAGATTTCCTCTATAGGTGTTAACTAGTACTAGCCGGGAGCTCTGAGCTACAGTGCTTATCTCTTCGTTACTAAAGCGTAAACGTGGTGCTATCCAGCGCTATTTAAGCAGAATAACACAATGGAAAACTATGCCGAGCGTAAGCACAGTAATAAGAAGTACCAGGACTGAAGTACTGTTACACTCGGTGTCCTCTAATGATCTTCTAGCTAATCTTATCCGTTTCCTGGTTCGTTAAACACTCTGTGACCATATCGATTAAATCTTGTGGTTTCATACTCGATTTTAGAACGTACTTAGAAGCACCCAACCGCAACACCTTTTCCTCGGTAGTGCTGTCGGTCAGATTGGTGTAAACGATAATCTTTGATTTAGGGTAGTCTTTCAGATTAATGTTCTTCATAAATTCTAGCCCATCCATTACTGGCATAAAAATATCCAACAGTATGACATCAGGTTTGTGTTTCTTGACCATGATCAGGCCCGCGGCGCCGTTGTTAGCGGTATATACCTGATAGCCCTGCAGACTCAGGACAAGCTTATATACGTCCTGTAGGATAATCTCATCTTCGATTATTAGTATGCGATAGTTTTTATTCATTGGGGCAGGCTTATCTTGAAGGTCGACCCTTTATTCGGGGCAGACACTACTTCCACTGTTCCTTTATGTATTTTTACAATCTTTTTAACCCAATACAATCCCAGACCTGAACCGCTGACTGTATCAGACAGTTCGTTATTCACTCTGGTAAATTTATCGAATATCCGTGAAATGTCTGCTTTAGTTATACCCACGCCTTCATCACGGACGCTAATTTGTATCTTATGGTTCTTTTCTTTAACCAGCACTGTAATCCCTTTCCCAGGGAAAGTGTATTTGCTGGCGTTCTCAATCAGATTCGTGATCGCCAGTTTCATTTCTAAAGGATCAACTGTTGCAGAAATACTTTGTTTATCAGTATCAAGAATTACGGTTTGCTTGCGCAGTTCAAAAATGGGTTCGAGCTGGGTTATAACTTCCGATACTAGCTCTACAATATTCTGTTGAGATTTATTCAGTTTGAAGTCGTTAGATTCTAATTGCACGGTTTTTAACAAGTCATTGATAATAGTCAGCTGCCGTTCGTTGCTATCATAAGCTATTTGGAGATACTGCAACTGTTCAGCTGATACTTCGCCCACGTACTCGTCCATGAGTAGACTGATGTACTGCTTAACAGCAGTAGCGGGTGTTCTTAGCTGGTGCGATGCCAGAGCCGCGAATTCACTTTTCAGATTATTTAATTTAATAAGCGCGTTGCGTTGCTTTGTTAACAGATCCAGACGGATTTTTATCTCTTCACCATGCTTCAAGTCATCAATGTCGGTGTCAGAGCCCATCCATTTTATAATCTTATGGTGCTCATCACGCATCGGTTGAGCCCGGTTCAAATGCCAGCGGTACTCACCATCAGCTCGACGAAGCCGGTGCTCCAGATAGAATGGTTCACCGCTGTCAATCGACTGTTGCCACTGCTTGACATTCTCATCAACGTCATCGGGATGAACAAGTTGGGTCCAACCCCAAGCCTTAATCTGATTAAAAGGTAGCCCGGTATACTCACTCCACTGGGGGTTAAAGTAGTCGATGTCACCGTTCGGCTCGGCCGTAAACACTTTTTGGGGCATAGATTCAGCCATGAAGCGAAGACTATCTGTCCGATTTTGTAGATCCTGGGCAGCTTCTTGCCGCTCAGTAATATCCTCAATGGCTAACAGGATAAGTTGATCGTGATCAATTTGCCTCGCGTTGAGAAGCATGTTCTTAAGCCCGATGCCAGGAAAATCATGGGTAACTTCAAAATCATTAAACACGGTACGCTCTGGCAGTATCTTCTCAAGTAACTCTCTAAGTTCAGGAATATCCCATTGATTGTTTCCTATCTCATAGATTAACTTTCCGGCGGTATCTTTTTTAGCTACCTTAAACATCTTGTAAAAATTGTCATTTGCACTGACGACACGTAAGTCAGTCCCCAAAACAACGAAGGGATCACGAACAGTTTGGGTAATCGCGTCGATGTAGTTACGGGCTGCGTTGATCTGTTCATTGATAGTACGTAGCTCCCGATTCAGTGTTTGCAGTTCCTCGTTGGTTGATTGCAGCTCTTCGCCGCTAGTTTCCAGCTCCTCATTCAGTGTTTGTAATTCCTCGTTACTGGAGCGTATCTCTTCATTGGAAGACTGTAATTCCTCGTTGTAGGCTTCTTGCTCTTCGGCCAGACGCTTTACCTCCACCTGAGCAGCCTCTGCTTCTTGTTCGAGGGTAGATATGCGCTGATCTTTGACGCTGGTTACTAGTGCTTTTGAAGAGTGTCCGGTAGTTGAAACAGCAGCAGCCTGGACAGCGCTGGCTGTGGCAGTATCAGTAAAAATTACCAAGAGATGACCCTGGCTGATTGCCGGTAGAGGCATAACTTCGATGGCAACTTCTCGAACCGTATCACCGTCTTTAATCACTAAGCCGTCTTTTTTATAGGGCATATGGTTCTTTTGAACATTATTGACAGCCCTGCGGAGCGCATGAGACAAACTAGGACTAGCCATTTTCAGGAGATTAAGACTGGCTCTACCTGAGGCCGGTTGCAAATAAGGGCTGGTTACCCCGCGAAACTGGATGATTTCTAGGTCGAGATCAACCACCACGCTAGCCGGTACATATCTTGACAGTAGTAGCCTATCAACCGCTCGACCAACTTCCGTTTCACCGTTAGTAACCTCATTCAGGGGCTTGATTGTATCAGAGCTATTCCCAGGTTGCGCCGGATACGGCCTCTCCAATTGCAAGGGAGTTACTCCGTCTTTTCGGTGGTATATTTTATGCTTTTTGTCCACTGGGCTAAATAAGGTCCGCGACGATCCCACTGTTTCAGAAGTTCCAAGTATCAGATAGCCGGCAGGCTTTAAAGCGTAGTGGAAAGTTCTGAGCAGCCTTAGCTGCAACGCTGGTTGCAAGTATATTAAGACATTGCAGCAGCTGACTATATCGAGCCCAGAGAACGGTGGGTCAGCCACCAAGTTATGGGGGGCAAAGACACACATATCCCGAATCGACTGCACGATTTGATAGTTCTCTCCCTGATGAATAAAAAACTGTTTAAGGCGTTGTTGGGAAACTTTGCTGACTGTCTCAGCCGTATATTGTCCACGGCGAGCCTCGGCAATGGCGGCCCCACTAAGGTCAGTCGCAAAAACCTGTACCGGTATGCTCAGAGACCGTTTACCTAAAAACTCCTGAATAATAATCGCCAACGAATAGGCTTCTTCGCCATTCGCACAGCCAGCCACCCAAACGCGCAGCGGTTTGTCGTCAGGATGGTTGATAACTAATGCCGGCAAGACGGTCCGTTGTAGTTCTGCTAAAGCCGACGGATCTCGAAAAAAGCTGGTTACATTGATAAGCATATCCTTAAGTAGAGCGTCTGCCTCAGGTCGGTTATTTTCTAGACATGTTATGTAGGCTGATAAACTATCCAAGTTATTGACGATAAGGCGGCGGCTAATCCGTCGTTTTAGGGTTGTCGTCTTATACTGACTAAGGTCAGTACCAGTCTGCAGGCGTAAAAGGCTTAAAATCTCTTGCAGCTGTTCGGCGTCCTCACTTTGGCCTGGTTGAGCTTGTATTAAGCTAGTGCTTGAAACGGGCAGCTGATTAGAAATACGTCCCAGTGCTTTAGCAATACCCTCTGGTGACAGAATGAAATCTACTACACCAGTAGCAATGGCCGATTCCGGCATGCTCGGAAATGCTGCCGTCTGATCTTGGGCGAAGCAGACGCCGCCAGCTGCTTTAATTGCTTGTAAGCCCTTGCTGCCATCACCATCTCCTCCTGAAAATACTACTCCAATAGCATTAAGTTGCTGATCTTGGGCTAGTGAGATAAAAAAACGATCAATCGGGTGAGTTGGCTGCTTGGTTTGTTCCCTCTTATGTAGGCGTAGCACGCCTTCGCTTATAGTTAGGTCTCTATTAGTCGGGATAACGTAAACACAATTTGGCTGTAATTTTACGCCGTCTTCTATGTCATGAACTGGCAACGCAGTAGCCTTAGTTAATAAATCTGAAAGGCTACTTTTATGCTTGGGGTCAAGGTGTTGTACCAGCACAAACGCCATCCCGGTAGTTAATGGCAATGAACGAAGGAACTGGGTAAATGTTTCCAGACCGCCAGCCGAGGCTCCAACGCCAACAATCGGGAATGCTACTTGCTTCTTCTGGATATCGCTAGGCTGGGGAGAACGCTTTTTCATATCATGTTCTTACCAAATTACGGCTTTGTAGGGTTATCTGACGGTAGGCTCCGTAATAGTTCAAATCCTCTCCTACTAGGGATTATACGCTTATTTCTTGACGACTTCTGGCTTACGTTTCGCTATTTTATATAATTGTCATAATGTCACTCTATAACTGTGTCAAAAAGAGTTGAAATAACGCAGCCCGAAAGATGAAGAACTGTTACTGCCGCTGTTCGAGCCATACATCGAGAAGGGTGAGATATCTAATCTATCGGCTTACAACTTCTATTGCCGGATCACTAGTGTTGAGGCCCAGGAGCCGATGAGCGGAGAAACTATTGTCCTGGATGAGGACAATCAGTAGGGCTGAAGTATAACGATTAAGCATAGTGCTTATGCTACAATGTATTCGAAGAAACGAGTGAGTGGGGAGTTTGTGCCCTTTCCTCTCACTCAGCTACTGTTTGTGCAGTAAGTCGTTGAGTGACGCTTCACCCGTCTTTTTCAAGAGGGTGCCGAGTTTCATATTGCCATGAACGTTGAAGTCCACACCATAATCTTTCTCGATGGGCTTAACTAAGGTGTCACTGCGCTTCTGACGCAATGGGCCACTTTCGTTACGTGAACGATAGCCGGC
>JBDTES010000025.1:0-45535 GCA_039922435.1 Saccharimonadales bacterium (SeqCode) | reverse complement strand
TGTTCTCCTTTCTAGTCAGCATTACTATTGGTGGCTGACGTCTGCTCTTCCGTCTCTGCACCAATACAGCCATTGTAGAAATTCAAGAGGAGGCCTCCCCACTCACTCGTTTCCTAGAGCACTTATATTATAACTCTCGTGCTTTACGCTACATATTGTGTTATTTACATATATCTCTACACCATATGGCTCATACTTGTACGCTTGCGTGCTTCTAGTAAGTGCACTCATAGTAAGGACAGATTTGGCGCAGCATCGTTAACGGTAGTACAACCCCATTATGGGAATACAAAACTACTATAACAGCTTAATCTAACGTAAATGGCTTATCTTTTTTAGTAGTCTTAAACTTGGCTTTTGTCTCGGTTAGTTTTGTGTCAATGATTGAGAATATCTTATCTATATCAGCCTGCTCATATTGATAGAGTGTCTTATTGCCGGTATTCCCAATCAGACGTATATCGTTCAGTATGCGGTTGGTACGCCTCTCGGCAATACGCTTAAACCGTGCCTTACGTGCCTCCGGTGTATACAAATCTGCTTGGTATCTCTTTTCATCCTTATTTTCTTCCATAGTATATGTATATCATATGTAAAGTTAAAATGCTAATTATTGGGGTGTATATCTCTACAGTGATGTATATAGAGTATTATGAGTGCTGTATTAGTATGCATATCTTGTTGAAAGATACGTATAGTGGTAATCTTTGGTTAGAGTATTCAATACCCAAAAAGTTTGGAGCTCGACGCCGGAGGGTCGCCGGACTTAACAAATCTAAAATAAGAAAAGACACCAGCGTAAACTGGTGTCAGCGTACTTAGATTGGGAACCCTCGTACGTCCTTATTTTAGCACACACTAACTAACCACTAGCATAATGCTAGAGATAAGGATTGTACAGTGATTGATATCATAGCCATCCAGATGGAGGAAGGTCACAACAACCTCGAACATATTTCTAAACTAAAATGGGATGAGGTTGATAAACCTGGGTCTCCAAGTAAAACACAGCCAGAAATTGCAACTCGTAAGGATATATACGAGTTTGTGAAAAATAACCCGAAACAGGCGTTTGCAATTAGCCAGAACGACAATAAATGGGCCTATCTTGAAGCTGTCAATGCGCATGTACAATATGTGAAGACGATGCCAGATTCGACCAAGGCAGACAACTTACTGTCGCTCCCGCGCTTTAAATAAAAAACTGCTTAGCTCATTCGACCCGTGAGCTTAGCTTAAATCTATAACTTATGATAGCGTAATAGACCGTGAACTCTAAGTCAGTAGGCAGTGTCCTAATTACTTCGTTGTTTATTACTTCAACATCTTTTCCAATAGTTTTTCCTGCTTACTTGATAATAATTATGGGGTTACCATTGTTCTCTTCTTAATCTTCGTGACCAATAGCACCCTGATGGATTTTCACAATTTGATTAATCCTCGGGTTATATTCGTATAGCCCAAATCATACAAATCGTTTTGGAATAAGTACTGGCAGACTGCCAGTCCCAACAACCGAAACTACCCCTCTGTCCCTATGATACTATTAAATTGCAGCATTACTACAAACTTTTATAGTATTTTTCGATTTTAGAAACCATTAATTTGCGGCGCGCTCTTAAGTAGTCGTCGTAGTCTTCGACTGACATGCTTTCGAAGCCTTTAGGTATACAATTCTGTTTGAGATTTCTTACCAGTATCTCTGTATCAGTTATCTTTCCAATAGGATGATGCTTGTTTAATTGACCAGTCTGGGCTTGTTCTAGCACAATGGCCATATACTCACTTGGTTTCATGTTACTAATTTGAATATTAGTAGATCTTTCCATATACACAAAATTTGCTATTTGATTATATTCATAACGATCGGACTTGCCGCTCTTCTTTAAATAATCGTACGGGAAGGTATGATGAATATCACCTTTTATACTGCGGATACTTCTTAGGACGACGTCAGATAGGAACCCGGTGTCTCCAAAGTATACTTGGGCCGCAAAGTAGGTATTAAGGTATGGATGTTGTTGGCTAGCCTTATCAAAGTCATTAACGAGCGCAACTTCCCAAAACTGCTGTGAAAGATCACTGTTTTCTATCTTTGCGAGATAATCTTCTATACCGCTCCTTGCAATTTCTTTAACGTCACGGTCAATTATTGACTCGGGCGAAGACGAATATCGGCTGGTAAGTACACTCATAACAAACCATTTTGCTACTGTTTTTTTGATTATACTTGGGTTTGAACCATTGTGCTTCATTAATAGATAGACAACATACGAGTAGTTCAGAGCGTTTTTTGAGCCGATCATTTTACTGTCGATAAAGCCGGTTGATTCGATAATTTGAATAAAGTCGGTGTAGCTGCTCTTGTCCACAAAATCCAATACAGCGCTTTTGAATTGATGGATTGTGTCTTGAGCGACCTGGACTTCGTAGGTCCGCTCTTCGAAATTTCTGCCTGATAATAGGGCAACTAGATCTGATAATTTGCCGCGTCCGAAACTGTAGGTAAAAGAGGTTCGTATGATGTCGCCATAATCAGGGTCATACATATCGCTTCTGTCGTCTTTTAGCCAAGCGATACTAGCTAGAAGGCCGCTTTCTTTAAATTCGGTATCGTTAGCTTCTATATGTTTAAAGAATTCAGGCTCTTTGGCTAAATGTGCAAAATAATCGATTAACTTTCTAACCGAAGAACCACTTTCTTCATCGGAAGCTAACTTACTCATGGTGAAATCGGCCTGATTCAGTGGTACACCTTTCGAGTTTATTCGCTCGAATATGTCGGCAACTTCGTCAATAGTGAGCTGATTTGAAAGTAGGCGAATATAGCCGATCTCTTGATCCTTGAGCCTTTGGAGTTCAATAATCTTTTCTTCTATCGTGTCTCTATCTTTGTCGGGGTTGCTTTTTGCGAAATCGTTAATAATTGCGTTTATTTCTGAAAAATTACTATTTAGAACTTTAGATATATCTGGTAACCATTTTGAGCTCTTTTCGATGGCTGGTGTAAGCGTTTCAAATTGGTTCTCACCATTTTCTGTGTCAGCAAATGGGCTATAGGCAATCCTTATGTATACAGGCCTGTAGTATTTATTAATCACTTGTTCACCCATAATACTAGCTCGAATTGCAGTAATACGTTGCTGGCCGTCAATAATCGATGTTTTACCATCGGCCTTGGTGCCGTCTTTCTGTATCATAGCCGGATCAGTGGAAGTTATAATGTAGCCTATTGGGAAACCGCGAAATATGGAATCAATGAGATCACGGACTTTCGTTGAGTCCCACACAAATGGTCTCTGGATCTCAGGCATAGATATCCTATCCTGCTCAATGTCATTTAATAGGTGCTTGATACTAATTTTGTCTACATCATATTTTCTGTCCATGTTTGCTCCGTTTTACTTAATTAGAAGTATAGCTAAATATTTGATTCGAGACGAGTAAATAATACCAATTTATTCAGGCCGTACAATAATAATGGGTTTCTGACCACACTTGTGCCTTAGTATCTCTTGGTGTTACTACCGACCTAACTGCTCAACCAACCCTTTTGATGGAGTGATCGTATCGCCTATCTTCTGAACGCTATCAATACCTTCATTATTGGCTGTGGTTCTATCTATAAACTGCTACGTTTTTATATCCGTACAACTTATATAATCTATTATATAAACGCATTTGACTATAGCCATACTAATTTATTCAGGTTAGTGTAGTCTATGACGTGAATTGGCGGGAGGCTTCCTGAAATTTTAATACTATCTGCTCGTTAGATATATTTCGGATATTCCGGAAACGTACTAGTGGCAAACCGACATCTGATAGCATTTTTTCAACCATGGCATCACGTATATGGCGATTGTATGTATCGTGAGTACTGTCATCTAGCTCTACAGCATAAACTGGACTCATAGTCTGCTTGTTGCATAGAACATAGTCAACAGAGCGTCGATTAGCGCGTTGAAAAGCAGCTTTCCAGTATCTTCCCCTTGTTCGATTTTCAAGAAGTGCCGAGAGGTGAATCTGTGGGAAAATATAGTACTTATCGCCTGCTATAACCTCCAGTCGATGATAGAAGTTCGTTTCTGTATCTGTCATGATTGTCCGTTTGCGTGAGTAGAAATAGATATCTGGTAGTTTTAAGCCGGTATTTGTGGCTGGTGGAACGGATATAGGCAAACTATTTTTATGATTAGATTTTCTAACCAGCCATACTATCAAGATTATGACACCTATGAATAGTAGAGACTCCATTACACCTCTTTATCTTTGCTTGAATTCATAAGCACATTGTACGCTATACAAATTAGCCCCGGCTAGTTACTTAGAATAATTTAGTTCTACCCACAATCCACTACCAATTTATATCCGTATGACTTATATAATTTATTGTATAAGTATAGTTTGGAGTCTATATTCTCAGATAATTACTTCAGAGTTGTTAAATTATTCTTCTAAGTAGGCTATACTATGCAATAATTGTTGATTCCATTGGTCCAGGCCTTAAATATAATTTGGGAAGACAACTTTTTTATTTTTAACTCCAGCTAGTAATTTAACTTTATAATTTTTAATAAAATCGAGTTGTGCTTTACTCCATAACTTATCATCATTAACACTAAAAGAACTAAGCATAAGTATATAATGTGGAGTCATTTTGATACCCTCCCAAATCCTTACTGCCTCTGTTGCGGTTTTGCTATGTATTTTCCTTATTTCTTCCCCAATGTATGTATTATCGGCTAAAACAGCATGAGTGGCTCTTATTACAACCAAGTAAGAGTAAATAGCTATCAGATATTTGTCAGAATCATCTTTTAATGAACTATCTCTGTTAAGGCCGTGTATCAGTCTAGAGGCATAGCCATAAACCAGGAGTAAATCGTTATCTTTTAATTTTACTATTCTATCCTCAGGTCTAGATTTCGTCCATGAATTCTGATTCATCCAAAAATTCTCTAACTCACCAACATCTTTATTGCCTGATGAATATATAAACCTTATGTCCTGAGAATTAGTAAATATTAGCTTATCTAGGGCTTGAACTCTTTTTTGACTATTTTGAATATGATTTAATAGGGCGATTTTTTCGATAGTATTTCTTGCCATTGAAATATACGCCTCGAACTCTAGATTACTTGTGACGACGTGATAGTCCAAATTCATCCAGTTGTCTATTATCTCGCCAATGAGTGTTGCGATTGAAATTGGTAATCCCGTATTCTGGCCAAGTGTTTCATCGTAGAGTGGTATTACTTTGATGAATCCGTTAGCTAACTCGGCATGAGATTTGGCTAGACCATTTACAATACACATTGGGCAAAAATCTTCAGTATGTATATTGCTATATTTGTGGCTTTTCATCTAGTGGTTCAAAAGGCTTACGAACTTTATAGGCTTTCCGGTTGTCCAGTCGATGATTTTTGCGTATTTGCCGTTGTGCTTGGTTGGCCGGTTGAATTTACAGCCTTCGCATTCGTATTTCTCCACTACATCTGGCGTCACTCCAAAAATAGTATTTTCACCAGGTGTCACACGTATTTCATGCTTGCAACTCATGGGTATAACGTACTTTAGTCCGTCCATTTGCCATATATTCCAGCTAATGATTTCGGCGAAGTTCTCTAGCTGCTTGTCGGTCAAGTTTTGCCTGGACTTGAGTTTTAGTTTGTTTATGCAAAAGTCTTTGTAAAAATCATCTATGGTCAGCAATATGTTCTCACGAGCGATCAGTAAATTATCACCCTGCCACTCGTAACCATATGTAGATTTAAGAGCGATTTCGGCATACTTTAGCCATTCGTTTTTACTATCAGCAAATTCACCGACCTTCTGAAGCTTACGATCAAAAAAACCAACGCGGCTTTTTGGCGTGATGACCACGCCTGTATTAGCGGTTGGGTTATAACGACCGGCAATAAATGGCGCTTCGCCACATGTAATCTCAAGTCTGAGTTCGGATATGTAATCCATCCAATTATCCTTGCCCACCGGCCAGTTTTTGCTAGACCAGTCTATGGCCATGTTCATTTCTTTTACAACCTTGAGGGGCGTAAAGACTTCAGCTTTGTCTTTTGTACGATATTTCTGCTCCTCACGACTTTTTGCAGCACGTGGTTGTATAACCTTACCATTTACACCGGTGACTTGTTCCCGTAGAATCGACTTCTTTGGCGTATAATCCCTGCCCTTGTTCACATAACTGTCTGTTGCCCAAATAATGTTCCTGATTGTACCTTTCGTACTTTTCGTATTGTCTTTTAGTAGGATATCTAAAATCTGCCCACGGTTACGCAGGGTGTTTTCGCTAATATCTATCTTAGAAAGCAGTGACACGTGCAACTAGTCCCTATAGTTAACTATATTACTTTCTGATTTTTGTTGTATGTTTTCAAATACAAAACTTTGCACATCTTCTGAGATGTTATACTTTTGCATCAATTTTTTATCAATATTAGCTATTGATTCACTCCACCATGACTCACAGTAGTCTTGAATAGGCACTGCGCCCCAAGCAGTCGTTGAGTGTTGCGAATTTTTATTGAGATAAAGGAGAGCGCGAGAAAATTTAGTCATCAAATACTTGGCGTGTTTCTGAGCTGTTTCAAAATCATTAAATATACCACTCTCTTGCCATGTCTCTGTCGTTGCGACATTTGGGCCAGCGATAATAATATCGGAGTAAGCTCCACCTAACCCAGCACCCTCAGACCAGTTACCCCACGCGTACGCGACAAGAACCTTGTATTTATTCAGGGCTTTAGTCTTTTTCGGAAATGGATAACTTTCAGGCACGTACTTGATGATTCTACCGCCTCGGCCGCCAGTCCAAAGTTCAATATCGCTGTCCTTCAAGCGTAAATCTTGCACTTTTGGTAAACCATACTTCAAAGGGTCTTTCATGAAGTCTGTATCGAGTCCGTACGGTTTACGTGAAGATGTAATTCCTTGAACTGGTTCAAAATCAGAATGTGCCATTACAATTGCTGCTAGTTTCACAATCTTATCAGGCTTTTGGATATCATCTTTATTCCATACCAACTGCTCAATCTTAGGATTTTCACCGTTGGTTAGAATTCTTTGTTTACCATCCAATCCGTTGTCGTAGCCTCGCCGCCATAGAATTACATTAGTCCATTCCGCACCTGCAATTTTTGGAAATGCATACTGTATGTTGTCTATCTTAACGATCTGAGAATCTTCTTTGATGTCTTTATTGTTCAACTTCCCAAGATTATTAGCAGTCTTCGGGCTCTGCCACCCAATAGGGAATATCATACTGACGTTATTTGCGACCTGGCGTGCAGATAAGTAGAAGTCTGTATAAATTTGCTGCCCACTACCGTTATCATATGGCGGATTCCCGACAACTGCGTCAAATCTCATCATGTTACCTCCATTATACAGCCTCACTAGCATGGCATGTGCGGTATTGTCTTTTGCTTCTGGCAATAAATCATGCATTTTAAAATTCTTTGTATCTATCTGGTGACTATTGTCGAAGCCAAAGATGTATGAATTTGTAATACCATACAATATACCAGTTGGCGCTAAGCCATAAACTTGATTTTCTAGTATGTGTTTTAGGCAGTCTTGGTCACTGTCGTAGTGGCTACGTGTGTTAGTGAATAGCTTTTTAACAATCTCGGTGATGTACATGCCAGATTTCATGTACAAGTCTATGAAAGTGCTATCGGTTCGTTGGAACAGCTCTGGGCTTTCTTTTTCTAGGCCGTCTATCATCATCTTGACAACTTTTCGTGGGGTAAATATCTGATTATTTTTTTGGTTTGGAATTAGCTCAAAAATGTCGTCATCGGTCGTAAAGTAATTAGCTCGCTTTTGTTTTTCGGAGACGAATTCGGCGATAGACGCATTGAATTTGTAGTGATCAAACACGCCGCCAAACGTTTTTCGCTCGCCATCCTGCTCGTATTCAAAACCATCTCGCAGCATATGGAACTCGGCTTTGGTTATGTTTGTCAGGTCTGTGAAGTCTTCTTCACTTATATCGTCATCAAAATTGTCTATCGTGATGGTCTCGCGGCTAGAATTTGCCATGATGAACATTGGTATTGTGCGAGTAAATGCACGCAGGTGATCTCGGACCTCGTCTTCTTTGGTCTTCTGCACATTGTCTACGACGGCAGTCTCTTGCTGATCTACTTTTGCTTCCACAAAATCGTGTTCGATTATTTTAGCTAAATTCTCTTTTAGTACTGCTGCATCTTTAAATTCAGTATTTTCGTATTCAGCGACAGCAAGTTTGATCTTTTCTTTGTTATCCTTCCGGAGCTCGTCGATTTCAGCATTGGTGGCCTTATAAATCTCTTTATACTTTGCGATGACCGGTTCTACTAGCTCGGCAACCTTTTCTGGTAGCGTTTCGAGGGTTTCTCCTGGAGTCTCAGTATCTAGTGCATTGTCTACTACGCGTTCGATATTGGTACGGTATATCTTTTCGCCCAAGATCACATTGTTGTTTTCATTGATCTTCGTCTGCTTACCCTGCTCTACCTTACGTGCATCGTCAAGATCGAGTTCTTTTTTAGCTACTTCGGCACGCTTGTTCTTTTCTACCGGCATTTTGTCTAAAATATCTTCTATTTCTTTAGGGAAGTGGAAAACATTTTTAATATTGTCATTAAACAGTAGGTTTGTCATAAAACGAGCTTTCACGATCTCGGTTGCTGCTAAGGCGTTTGGGAAAGTTAGCACCTTTTCGGCATCAAGCTCGACCATCCGACCATCGACGTCCTCGGAAATTACTGGGAAGTAATTCAATAGTTCTTTGATGTTTTGCTTACGTTCAGACTCAGTTATTTCGCCATTAACCGCTTTTGGATTGAGGGCATTCGCAAATTGATCGTAAATCTCAAGCACTCGAGTAGGTGCAAAGTCGAAAAGGTAGGCTGATTCTTTGACCTTCAGCTCGTTGTCTTCGAAAAACTTGTACGGGTTTTGGGCGCGAAAAGCCGCTTGCATGTATGAAGTTGGCGTTTTGATGTCAGTAAGCATCAACACGGCACTCCATTCTTTAATGGTTACACCGGTTGTTAATTGGCCACAAGTAAGTGTGATTGTTTTAGGATTTTCAGCGATAGCCTTCTTGACCTTATCAAAAGATTTTTCGTTACCCTTAAAATCGCCCGCTTCCTCATCAAATGATTTACCATCGCCAGCCGCTACGACAACCTTATAGCCTTTGAATATCTCATCTGTTTTGAGGAGTTGCTCCAATGCCTTAACAGAGTCTACGCGGTTACCAACATACCAAAAAGTGTGTCTTAACTGGTCGCGAAGCTCCGGGCTAGAGAATGGATACTTTGTATTTGTAGTAAGGTTCTTTAGAAATGTTTTAACGTCATCTTCATGAACAAACTTTTGATTTTTTGTAGCAAAGAACTCGTTCAGGTCAAAAGCAAAATCACGATTCTCATCATCTATCTCTATACCCTCATTGACCTCATCGGCAATCATCTGGGAGATGCGATATGTGTAGAGTTTTAGGTTTGGAAGATCGGTGTGATCGCCGGTTTCATTTTCTTCAAGCTCGGCTTGCTTAATCTTTTGCTCATCCAGGTATGTCCAATTGAATATAGCCTCTTGGTCAAATTTGTTGTTAGCTAATGCCTTAAAAGGTGTGCCGGAGAGATGGAGCGTGTTCTTACGATTGACTATATCAAAAGCGGCGTCGGTACGGTCTGTGTCTACACCTTCATGGGCTTCGTCTATAACGAGCAGGTCCCACTCAAGATCAGCAACCCACTTGAGCTTATCGTGACCACCGCCAAAATACTTAGAACCCTTGAGATCTTGAAGTGACAAGAAAGTTATTTGTGGCTGGTTATCACCGGTCGAGATATATTGTTGTCTTGTTATGGCTCGGCGGCCATCCAACGAAGATGTCTCAGATATGAAGTAATAGCCATCTATAAACATCTCGAAATCGTCAAACCATGAGTTGGCAATTGCTGGACGATTAGTGACTATCAATACTTTTTTGGCATCAAGCCTTTTGGCTAAGTCGTAGCTAGCTAACGTCTTACCAAACCGTGGCTTAGCATTCCATAGGAACTCTCCGTTCTCATGGCTATTAAAATAGTTTGTGGCTTCCTCTACAGCTAGCTCCTGTTCGGTTCGTAGGGTGTAAGGGATTTTATCACCGTTACTTTGCAAAGCCGCAAAACCTTGGCTACGAAATGTATCAAACAGTTGCTTTGATCTTTCTGGCGTACCATTAAAATAAAACCACTCTGTTCCTAGGCCCGCCATATTCTTAATACTACTTTTAGTCAAGAATGCGTGAAAAGTTTTGTCGTTAAAATCTTGTTGAGAATTAGTAAAGAACGCCGGAGCACTCCATAGCTTATTGGCTTCCAATTGAAAGGCTGCTGTGTGTGTCTGCTCGTGGATTCGTACGTCTACGTCCTTACGTTCGGTATATCCAATTTTCTGGGATCCGTAATTCGCGGTCAAGTCCGGCAACGTATATGAGTATACCTGCGGGTATACCACTTTAGTAGTCTTTATCCTAGGCGTACCACTCTGCTCATCCTCCTGGTATTTTTCAGTCATATTACGCAATATTATAACTCAGAAACAGGTATAAATAGCAATTCCTGAGGGTTTTTCTTTCTGTACTCCTCCATTGTACGTACCGAGCAAAACTATCAAGGTAGTACAAGTCTCCACCTTGACAGCCTTGCCCTGCGGCACCGTCATATGACTCCGTTACATAAAGTAAAGGAGAAAATAATATGAACGTAGTCCAAGCAACCCAAGCTATAACTAGTGAGTATAACGGTTGGAGTAACCGAGAGACGTGGTTAGCAAGTCTATGGCTTAGCAACGATGAGTCTAGCTACTCCACTCTGACTGATGCTTTGAGGGTCGAGGGTGAAGTGTTTGATCAGGCCGACTGGCTCGAGCAGCAACTACGTCAGCAGCTAGACTGTGAGCTTGACCAGGCTAGTCTGTGGCAAGACTTATTGCAAACGGCATTTAGTCGTATCAACTGGGTTGAGGTTATCGAAAAGAATCTCGACTAGGATCGAGTCGTCCTGAGCATGACGTTAAAAGGCTCTCCGCTGTTTCTACTAATCTTAACTACTTAATACTAGCTAGATCACTGCTAAAATAAGGTGAGATGACTAAGACTAACCGCCAAGTGACTATTATAGAAAGTCCATTCAGTGCTCCGACCCGCGAAGGTATTGTCCGTAATGTGTATTACGCCATGCTGGCTGTTCTAGATAGTCTTGGGCGGGGTGAAGCACCTTATGCCTCGCACCTCTTCTTTACGCAAATGCTTGATGACAATGTACCGCATGAGAGAGAACTAGGCATTGATGCTGGACTTGAAATTAGTAGACTTGCAGCTACGGCAGCGGTATATGTGGACTTTGGTATCAGCCGTGGCATGGAGAACGGAGTTGCTGCTGCCCGGGAGGCGGGTCGAGATATCGTTGAGCGCCGTCTGTTTGATGCTGAGTCGTCTACCAGCAAGCTTGAACAGTTGCTCAAGCTTGAAGTAGCTAAGCATAATCTCCCTGATTATGAGACCATTGCGTCTATTTACGCCCGAATCATTAAATAACCACAGGTGATTTGGTAAGGTTCTTCCTTCCTCTGTCTTTTCATTGTACGGGTGAACCAAGCCAGTCAAGGTAGTACAAGTCTCCACCTTGACTAGCTTGGTTGCAGCCTCCGTGTTTCTATGACAGAGAGGCGGAAAGCCCTCTCATAAACTCAAGGAGGGTCCAATGGAAACTAATCAAACAACGATACTAAGAGCAGCTAAAATTGCGGCTAAGAACGATGGAATGCGTCAAGCCATGACAGGCTGTATTGTTACTAAAGGCATTACAGCCCTAATACCATTAATTAACGATATCTTCGTTCGAGTCAGAGACTTCAATAACTTTACGGTAGCTAATGATCCGTACGGTGAACATGACTTTGGCTCACTGGAGATAGTTGGTATCAAGATACTGTGGAAGATAGATTACTACGATGAAGACTTAAGCGGCTGGTGCGATCCGCTTGATCCAAAATGTCGGCGGCAGCTGACGATTATGCGAGCCGATGAGTACTAGCTAGTAGTGTGACTGGCCCGGAAGCCGGCTGCAAGGCTTCTGGGCTTTTATGTGTTACTTCCTTCACCGCTCGTAGTGAAAGCTGCCCTGCCACGCTACAGTATCTCCCAAATCTCTGCTGTCATCCCACGCTGTTTAAGGATCTCTGTTGTCGTGAACTGTATCTTAATATCAGCTGCACTGGGGATATCCTCAAGGTACTTACGTACCCGCCACTTGGCATAGATAAGGACGTGTAGCGACGGGCAGACTAATAGGATTATTGGCTCAGGGTCATCTCTCTCGCCTGCCCAGGCACCATCAGCTAGGAACTTAACGTAGTCCTTCAAACGTTTCCTGATGCGGTACTGGGGCAGCGAAGCGTCAAATACCTCCAGTAGATAGTTAGTAGTTTTAGTTGTTTGCGGTAAGCGCTCCTGTTTCTTGATGATTAGCTGTGGTTTGATAAGGCCAGTTTCGGCAAAGAAGTGGTACTGATCACCAGGGTCGGTGTAATCCGCGTGGGTTACAAAGGAGTAACTAACGCCAGCAACACTGTTAACCATCAAGCTGATGCAACAATCTGCCAGGAGGATGCTTCTGTCAATGAAAGGCTGCTTGAGTGAATGTTCTCGGTAACGTTTCCTGAGTTCCTCAATCGGGTAGTCGCCAGTGCTTGTCAGGTAACGTAGGCCGTCTATATTCAAGTAGTAGATGGCTGGTTTAGTTTTCTCTGCAAAGTCAGTTGAATAGATCCAGTCGAGGTACTGCTTTTGTCTTAAGTCTTTTAGCCAGACGATAGTATTCTTGTGACTTTTATGACCCAGCAGTGCCTGTATTTGTACACGGTTTAAGAACCTATACCTATAGATTAGCTTTAGGATAGTTTGCTGCTTGGTTGTTATCTTAGGTAGTTTCATGAGTGTAATTTAGGTTTAGTAGTTTAGTTAGGTAGTTAAGTATGTTTTGGTAGTATGTTAGTTGTTATGATTTTATTTACTTTTACTTTATTAATTGCCAACCCCACCTACTCCGTATTATTTAATAGATAGACGTCACAAAAAATCTGAGTTAACTCCTTAAATTAAACATATAACTGCCACAGCCCACTGTGGCAGTAAACCAGAGCAGTTTATAGCCCAACTGGACGGTGTATGACACTGGCTCTGGCCTTACTGGTTACTGGATTTTTCGTAGGCGCGGTTGGCGGTTGCCCGAACAATACTTCCAATTGTTGTTCAACTTCGGCTCTCGGTGTGGCATACCAGTTTTGACTACTAGCTACCACCTCGTCCCTGACCGTGGCAGAACCTTTAACCCTCAGCTGAACTGTCTTCCCCGAGAAAGCATCTTCAGCTCCACCGCTAGTGGTGACCATATAGAAATGGTACGGCGCCAAGTTAACGATATCGCCCTTTTCGACCACCGGCTTCATAAACGGTAATATGAAAGTTTCGTCATCGGGACTAGCTTTTAGACAAACGATAGTGTTAGCATTACCGGCCATAGTCTTGAGTAAGGCCTTGTCTTCAATCTGGGCCGTGTTTTGATGGGAGACCGTTAAGGAAACCCGGAACTTCCGTCCTTCAGAGGTTATCTGGGCAAAATCCGGTGTAGCGAAGTTCTGGAATTCGTCAACGTACAGGAAGAAGTCTCGTCGGTCTGGCTCTGGTAATCGGGTGCGCTGGTAAGCAGCCATCCAGATGAAAGATGTTATTACTGTACCAAAGAACTGGCTCTGGTCGGCGCCAATACTTCCCTTAGCTAGGTTGACTAGTAATATCTTACCCTCGTCCATGATGTCAGCGATCCGTAGAGTGCTCTTTTGCTGCAACAAGATATGACGCGACATTTTCCTGGTAATGAAATGACCTAAGCGGTGGGTTAGTGGCGCTACGTCGTTAGCTAGTTGCCTGTTGTCAAGTAGAGCGAACTCCTTCTGCCAGAATTGCCTGAGGACCGGATCCTTAAGGTTTTTAGCCACTTCTTTCTGATATTTCTTTTCAGTCAATAGGCGTTGGATAGTATACAAGCTAGGGTTTGGTAACTGTAAAGCTGTCATGGTGGCATTATTTAGGATGTACTCCATCCGCTGTCCCCATTGCTTCTCATCAGCCAGTTTCTTGAAGACGGCTATAACTGTACTGGTGGTCCATTCAATCCGATCATCTTCATTAGCAAAGACGATTCCCGGATCAAGCATGTTAAGGCCAACTGGCCAGTCTCTGTCCGCCGGATTAAACACTACGACATCTTTTCTCCGATGTTTAGGCACTATTTCCAGCAGCTGATTGAACATGTCACCGTGCGGATCAAGTACAGCCAAACCTTTGCCGCTGAGCATGTCTTGATAAATAGCGTTAATAAGCATGGTTGTTTTGCCAGTACCAGTTTTGCCAATTATGTAGGTGTGTTTCTGGCGCTGCTCAAGGGTCTGCCCAATCGAGGTATCTTTCCCGCCATAACTATTGGTGCCAAGAATCACGTCGAGCTCCACGTCAGAGCGTTTCATCGATAATGGGGCGGCCAGCTCCTTACTCCGGCTTTTAATGAGTCCCTCAGTTTTTGTCATGTTGGTGTTCGGAAAGTGGTAGAGGCCGGACAGTTCAGAGCTTGAGACAATCGATCCGTAGGAGAACTGGCTGGGCGTTAATTGCCGCTTAGTGTAGCGCGATTGCAACTGGGCCATTTGTCGCTTGCGGAAGAACGGTCGACGGCTTCTTGAGACAAGTAGCTGACTGGGGCTCGAATAGGTATGGTAGGCCGATACTATGGCATTGATTCGCCTAGCTATAACATCATCGGAGTCGGCAGCTACCAAGATTCTAAGAGATACTTCGAATAAGTTTTGGTCGAGCTTGGTTTTGACTTGGCTAGCTAACTCTTGCTCGTACAGATCACTAGTTAGCCGCTTATTGTTATTACTTCCAAACGATGGGACGCCCTTACTGTGTGAATCGGCGACGAAAGCGGCTATCATCGCCAAAGCTATTTTTAAGGTCTGGATAGCAAGCCAAACTGGTAGAAGCAAGCAAATCCAAGCCAGCCTGGGTATACCGTACCGGTTGTGGCCAAGCTCAGGGGTTAGCATTTCACCCCGAGCGATAACACCCCGAACTTGCCTGGCACGGTGCAGAACACGTCGGTGGGTTGATCGCCGGACTGGTGTTATAACCTGCTGAACAGCGATCAGTTCAGTCGGACCCAGGCTGGTCATATGCCCAGTGATGAAGGCCATCGGGTCATGTTCCTCGAGCGCTGTATGATCCTTAAGCGGCAGGCAGAAATCCTCACTTAATTTTAGTTCGATTATATCGATACGGCTTCCGGTAACTGACTTCATATAGTCATGAACCTGATGGATCTTAAGTCCTGGCAAGAATGACAGTAAGTTGTGCCGCACGATTTCGGCTTCACCAGTTGGGACGGCCATTATGTAGCGGATGCCATCGTTCATAGTTGACACCAGTTCCTGGGAGTATAGCTTCTTACTCCCAGCCAGCTTGGACAGTAAGTTGCTGGGTTTACCCTGCCCTCTGAGTAGAACATATAGTTGTTCAGTGGCGTAGGCGGATTTGCTCATATCCGAGGGGAATACCAGCTCAAGAAAGACGAGCGGAGGTAGTTGTTTATCAGAGTCTAACTTCTGGCACACCGCGGCAATCAGTTGAGGGATACCACGGATTATGATCAGCCCAAATAAGCAAATGAGAAGTACAACGACGGCCACCAGGTACAGCCAGACCAAACCTACAACCAGTGTCCAAAAGCTATTTAAGTGGTAGCTCTCAATTGAGTCAACCGGCAAGTTCAGAAGATTGTTGATAAAATGCTGCATGACCGATGGTTCCGCTTATTAAATTCCCACCGACACTCTCAATAACTTAGATAACATAATAACACTTCAATTCCGCCAGGGGTAATGCTTGTGCTATATCTGATAATATTAGGCATTGTCTGCGCCAATCAGATAAGCTATTATCTCTGTACTAGGGTGGCTAAGGGAAGGAATCGTTTAGCTGTCATGGATAACTTCGACTACCAGAGTTTCAACGCTCAACCGCCTTATCTTGAGTCCATGAACACTATGGGTGAAGACCCCTATCTAATTCAAACTCCGCCACTACATCCAGGTTACTACTTCGGCCCGCCACCAAGAGATGGGCAGCTACTTAAGTTAATTGAGCAATTCAAATCGGGTGATATCGTCTGCCAAGAAGCTTTCGTAAGCATGAGCTGGATTCGACCATTCTCTGACTACGCTCCTCAGATTTCAGACAAGTTTAGGCACTACATTGAGGACATGCGCTCTTACGGTGATAATTATGGCAAAGGACCGGTACCACTAATACTGTATGAAGAAGCCGGCCAACTAATTATGAGCGCAGATTACAAAACTTACCGGGCTCATCATGACGGAAGTTATATGTCTGTTCACTGCCTCATTCTGGGATCGTTTACCAAACGGCGGCAGGTAATATCCCTCACTGAACCATTCTTGTTTGAATCGCTTAAACTTGACGTTAAGGATAAACTTATGACCCACACTACCCTGCGCTTAGCATTGTTACTGCGCGGAGAGCCGGTATCTATTGAGACCAGGGAAGACCTCAACGCCATAGGGAGAAAGGCTTTCCAGGATTTTTTGAAATAGCCAGTCGAGTACCAATCCGACTAGGTCAAAGCCTTAACTAGCCGATACAACCTATGGCTTATTCGGAGTACAATAGAGGAGGAATAACTTACTTAGGTAATTTAAGTGAAACGCTTATAAAGGATGGTATCATGAGACAAGTTTCCATTGGCGGCATAGTATATTTGATTATCGGTGTTATTGTAGCCGTAAATCGTGCTTATTTTGTTGACCTAACAACACTCAGCCATCTACTATCAGCTTTTGTAGCGGTCGTACTATGGCCACTACTTCTATTCGGAGCCAACCTGCACATTGTCTTATAAATATATAAACTAATCTGGCTGGGGATGAGGGATTCGAACCCCCGATCGTGGAACCAGAATCCACTGCCTTACCACTTGGCCAATCCCCAATATCGTACACGGCTACTACCATGTAACTTCGGTGATTATAGGGCTTTTGGGCGCAGAAATCCAGCCCAAAACCATCATTCACCAATTCTTAGTGGTAATTATCACACCCTCAGCACTATTTATGCCTTAGAATGTGCTACTAAATGTTACGGTCATCAAGCCAATACATTGTTAAGATAATTATCTAATATATAATATACGTAGGCTCCATTAAGAAAAGCAGCTATATGATAAAGCAGTACACGCGCTTCACACCAATGAAATGGTATATACTGCTTTTAATTTTGGCCGGCGGTCTGGCTTTATTGTTACCGCCAGACCCTCAAACTCTCAGTCACTTAGATATATCTTCATCCACCTATCGGTTAGCAACCTTTTTATTACTTATACCTTACGGCATCATATGGTATGCAGCCTTTTACGCCTACGCTAAGTTACGAGAATATATTTCATACTTAGGTGACTCCAGAGAGGGAAAGGCATTCCGAAAAATCACAATCGGGATGGGTATACTAGCATTTGGCCTAATTTTGCCAACCATAGTTTCACTAATTATGGGTTCAGCTATTCTGGAGCGTGATAGTACTAATGCAGCTAGCGCAATAGTAAACCGATACCTTGTACTATTATTCCCACTTATCTCACTTTTATTCATTAGCTCAGGTACGAGCTCTCTAGTAAGTGCCACTAAAATAAGAGTCAACTCTATGGGCTTACGTCTGCTAGCTGTTCCATTCTTACTACTAAGTGCCACTTTTGTGTACCTAGTAATGCATGATTATATAATCCACCGCAGCTCCTACCCTATAAATAGTTTTTTTCTGCTTATTACTATCGTTGTACCTTATCTATACACTTGGTTCTTAGGCTTCATAAGTTCTTTCGAATTATGGAAGTATTCACGCCTGGTTAAGGGAGTTTTATACAAAAAGTTTTCCTTTCAATTCTCTCTAGGAATTTCTGTGGCAATCGTTGGTTCAATAGCAATCCAGTTTATCAGTAGCACGGTAGCGATACGGGTTAGTAAAACACTATATCCTCTACTTGTAGTGGATTATATGTTACTAATAATCGTCGCTATTGGCCTAGCCCTGGTGGCTCTAGCTACCCAAAAACTCAAGAAGATCGAAGAGGTTTAACTCTAACTAGCTAATCGGTAGCCTAATTATAAAGCTAGTGCCTTTGTCCTTAGTTGTTTTTACAATAATATCACCACCATGTTGATCAATAATCTTTTTTGCTAGGCTAAGTCCAATCCCATAACCAGAGACAGTCTGCTGACTACGTGCCTGATCAGCTCGGTAAAAACGATCAAAGATATGCGGCAAATGCTCGGGTGCAATCCCCGGCCCTTCATCACTAATTTTTAAGTCTACAAATTTTGAACGTTGTGAGGTAGATATCTTAATTAGGCTTTTAGGTGGGCTGTACTTGATAGCATTATCTAGGATTGTTACTAAGGCTCGAGCCAGACTCGCCTGATCGCCATTCACAACAATATTGGGGACTCTGTCCTCTATTTTAATATGTTTTTTAACGGCATCACCAACAACCGCATTAACAGCATCAGATACCACATCTGATAAATGAACCAGCACAAGGCGCAGATCAGTATTATCTAGCTTAGCCAGACGGAGTAAGCCCTCAGCTAGATTCTGCAGACGAATCGCATCATCAATATTCTGCCGTAGAATATCCCTAACTTCTACATCAGATATTTTATCTTTCCGCAGTGCCACCTCGTTAGCTATTTGAATTGCCGTCAGAGGAGTCCGTAGCTCATGCGAAGCATCACTAACAAACTGGGACTGGGCCTCCATACTAGCTTCAATAGGCTGCAAAGTCTGGCGTGACAAATAATAACTAAATATCGCTCCCCCAGCTAACACCAATAGGTTCAAAATCACTAGGTGTAGTATTAATGAGCGCCGACCCTCATCCACTCGTCGTTCAAAAAAGTCGTTAATACGTGAGCCACGACGAGTCGTATTATCGAATTCTTGCAATCCAAATAACGAAGGCGGTGGAGTCTGTCTACCTAGTTCATGAACCGACGTACTGTAGAGCACAAAACTAAAGCATACACTCATTAACATAATAACTAGCAAGTAAGACAAGCTTAACCTAGCCGTTGAAGACTTAAAAAATTGTTTAATTCTGGCCACAGAGACTTCTTCAGGCATCAATCTTGTATCCAAAGCCCCGTATTGTTTTTATTAACCTTGGCCCAGCAAAAGGCTTATCAATTTTGGCGCGTAAGTAAGCTATAAATACTTCAACGTTATTAGGCAGAATATCAGCATCAAAATCCCAGACATGGGCCATTATATTATGCTTGCTTAGAACCTTACCACGATTCCGTAGTAGGTATTCCAACACCGCATATTCCTTGCCAGAAAGCAAAATATTACGGTCGGTACGCTTAACGACGTGATTAATGCTATCAAGTGATAAATCACCAGCCACTAAAACCTCACCTAACACATCATGTGGCCGACGAAGTAGCGCCCGAACCCGAGCCAGTAACACTTCAAAAGCAAACGGTTTAGCTAGGTAATCATCAGCTCCACTATTTAGACCATGGGCAATATCACGAGACTGATCCTTAGCAGTCAACAACAGGACTGGTGTATGATTACCTTCTTCACGCAACTTGCGTAACACCTCAATGCCATCCATCCTCGGCATCATGACATCTAGGATTACCAAATCATAATCTTCGCTACTAGCTGCCAAATAGCCCTCTTGTCCGTCGTAACATACATCTACTGCGTAAGTTTCTTGCTCCAAGCCCTCTTTAACAGCGTGGGCGATTCGATGTTCATCTTCAACAATTAGGATTCTCATATCTCTACTATACGTCGTCGAAGCTTAGATTTAGCTTAAACAGTCAGAAAGCCGGTATATACTAGCTGGCTTTCTGATATGGTCACATATGGGCTAAACTTAACGAGGTGACGGTGCCCACTCCGGCCAGAGCTGTCGGATTATCTGATAGCCCCGCCTACTCAGGCTAACCCACATGCCTTGGGTTGTACGACTAATCCGCACCAACCCCCTGTTATGAAGTACTTGAATGATATGAAGCAGTCGACTATGGTCAAACCTAAGTGACTCGGCTAACTCCATCACTTCCTCTTTACCAATTTCGTGAACTTGTTGTAATACCAGCGCACAATCTTCAGTTAATAAATCCTTACGCATATTTACTCCTCCATTGATTCTTACTCATTTGCTCCTTACTAGAAACGTAAGTGAGTAATGCCCATGCTAAGCTATCTCTCTGAAAATAAGCTTAAATATATTACATACACAGTTAAATAGTTGCATGGTTAGAATCCTTGCCCGAACAAGCCTATATTTGAGATACACCAAAATTAGAATAACTACTCGCGGCGTAGGGCGTCAATCGGATCCGTTTGCTCGGCGTGACGAGCCGGGAAATAAACAACCGCCATACCGACTAGCACCATAAAGCTAATCGAGCCAAGGATTAACCACCAAGGTGTCGCAAAAAGATTAAAACTACCGGTTACCCCACGGCGATGCGCCATAATGTTCATTACAATATTGATTACTTTTCCTGCTATAATCGCCAAAATAATACCTACAGTAGCACCTACCACTGAAAGCAATATAGCCTCAAAAAAGAATAGTTTACGCATATCTTTCCGGCGACCACCGAGAGCCATCATTAGACCAATTTCTTTGGTCCGCTCAAGTAACGAAATCGTTAAGGTGTTAAACATACCAAGTACGGCTACTACCATACCAATAGCGCCAAAACCGACTAGAATAATATTGAAAAACTTGAAAATCTGATTTATCTGATCAACTGTATCGATTGGCGAACTAGTAGCAAAGCCAAGACTCTCAATCTGGGCCCGAAGTGCTTCCACCGAATCACTATCACTAGCTAAAAGCTTCATTTGTGTATAATCTGAGGCACCTGCTCTACGGAAAACGCTATCCGGGACATATACCTCGCTGCCACCAACATCATTTATTACTCCCACCAGAGTGTATGTGTTTGTAATACTGGATTTCAATGAGCCACTACCAGATAACGAACTAGTAATTACTATTTTTTTACCTAAGACAGATTTATAGTCTTTAACACCCATTGAATCTAAAACTGCTTGGTCAATTAGGGCCTCTTTATCGTTCTTAAAATCTAACGTTTTACCATGAGATATAACTAAATTTGATTCCGAGAGGTAGTCACTGTCGACACCATAAACGATACCGTCAACCGAACTACCGCTGAGTTTCAAGCTACCCGGAAAGGAATGTGACACACCAGCTTCGACTACGTGTGGTAGATGCTTAATCTTATTAACACTATCGTCATTCAGCTTAATAAATTTCGGGTTAGACGAGGTAATATCAATAGATTTTACCGAAGAATTACCAACCACTTCGTGAGTCACCAAATGCTGCAGGCCAATGCCAAACGAAAGTAAGAAAAATATTGCTCCAATACCAATGACTACCCCAAAAATAGTTAATAGCGCTCGAAGTCGCTTAAATGTTAAGTTCCGCCATGCTATATGTAAGAGTAATGGGAGTGGTACAGATGCGTAAGTGCGCCTGGAACCTTCTTGCTTGATAGCCATACTATTTTGTACCCTGCCTTGAGGCTGACAAATCGTCAATCCGCTTTTTCATCTCGGCCAGTAGTCGATTAGTAGTTTGGTGGATTGTCGAATGTTCCATTTGTTCGATATCTCCGTCCTGAATGTGTAGCAAATTATCCGCTAGTGGTAAGTATTCCATATTATGAGTCACCAGTATGACGGTCTGGCCATAATCGGCTTGGCAACTTTGCAGAAGTTTCATTATACGATCCCCACTAGCACTATCGAGCGCACCAGTCGGCTCATCGGCAACTACAAAAGGTGGGTTGTTCACGATTGCTCTAGCCATAGCAATCCGCTGCTGTTCGCCTCCAGACAACATCTGGGGGCCTTTCTTGCCATAGCCCGACATATTGACTCGATCTAAGGCATCCTGCGCCATCTTGGCAGACTTTGACCTAGAATAGCCCATAAAATATAGCGACAGGGAGACATTTTCTAAGACATTCAAACTATTTACCCAGTAATTACTCTGATAAACTAGCCCAATTTTACTAGCTCGGAAATAGGCTAGCTCATCTGATGACAAACTGTATACATCCTGATTATCAAACAGAACCGTACCGTTGGTTGGCTTTTGTAAGCCAGTTAATATATTAAGCAGTGTCGACTTACCGCTACCAGACGGACCATAAATTATATTAAAACTACCGGTTTGAATATCAAAGCTAGTCTTTTTAATCGGGTTAATGGTTTCTTCGCCGGTCGTAAAAAACTGTTCAATAGCACTCGTTTTAATTGCCACGCTAGCCGAACCATCCATCCTAGAACCCAAATACCTTTCTTAGGGTATTCAGAACAATCGTCATAACATCATCCGAAGCTCTCCCCACGACTGTGGTCTGGGTCGACCCGCGAGAGGTGTTATCCGATTTATCCTTCGAAATTGGCACTATACTATAAACTTTTGAGGTTGGCAGATTAGAGACAATTACGACGTGCTCAAAACTCAAGCTTCCATCCTCGGACGTCGTCTGAGAAGTATCAGAACTGGTCCCGGCAGCGTAAGCCACCTGGCTTGTAGCTGGCTCATCTGTCGACCATGATACTATTATTTGACCACGAGCCTCGGCGCCATTACCACGGATCGATGGCTGAACTGAAACGTTACTAATCTTCGGCGGCCTAGTATCAAGCGCTGTGTGGAACAATTGTCGATCGGAAGTCGCCAAGTTGCCGCTTGCATCACGCGATTGAGCCACTAAGAAGTACTCACTGTCATCGGCTAAATCGGATATGATAACACTGTGAGATGTTACTAAGCCCTCAGAATGGACATCCGCTCCCGGTACACCGACTACGCCGTAGCTAATCGTCGAATCTGATGCCACGTTAGTATCCCAAGTGACCTGCTGAGTCGAAGTTGGCTTGCCGTCAATCGGCTGAAAGCGCAAATTACTAATGTGCGGTCGGGCCGGTGTCATAAAGCTAGCCGTGTTACCATCGTATGAATTACCATCCGAATCGTAGGTAACTAGCTTGTATAGATACTTAGTTCCGTCAGTAAGATCAGTTAATGGTACATTGTAGCTCGATTGACTACTTGAAGTATTGATAGTTTGGACGCCCCCAAAGGCTGCCGTCGGTCCGTAATAAACATCGACCCTATTAGCGTTAGTGGAGGTAAATTGAATCGTTGCTGACGACAGCGTAACCTGGGCTGATGAAACTTCTCCTAGTGAAGGTGGCGGTGCAGTTTTAAAGGTATATTCTTGAGTCTTACCGGTGTTACCGTCACCATCGGTCCACTTGGCTATAAAATAGTAGGTTGTACCGGCGCTAAGATTATCTAGTTCAATACTATGAGCACTGACCTGCGCTGAATTAGCAATCTCCGAAGGATTATATTTACCACTCTCAGTGCCAAGCGCAATCTTAGAATCACTAGGACGATCTGTACTCCACGAAACTATTGCCTTGCGAGTAGTTATGTCACTGACAACCGGATCGGCTACCAAGTTGGCTGGAGCCGTAAATTTGCCTGTTGGAAAATCACTAACCACCGAGCTCTGGGCTCCACAATTATTGGTGCTATCACAGGCCACAACATAGTAATAGTACTGAATTTGACCCAGCCCAGCATCTATATAGGTTGTGCTAGAACTGCTACCGACTTGGCTAAAATTGGAATCATCAGTTGACCGAAAAACTTTATACTTACTAATACCAGCTCCGGCGTTAGTCGGCTCATCCCAGGTCAGAGCCAACCGCCATTTATTAGTGGACTTAATAGAGACATCGACGATATCAGTGTTCAAGGGAACGCCCGGCGAAGGCGTATTAGCTGAGAAATTAATACTACTAAAACTAGCATAATTTATATTACTAGATTCATCTTTAGCCACTACATAAAAAGTATTCGTACCAGGCTGAGTCGCATAGGGTCCGGCACCCAAGCTAGTTGTCCCCTTAGACGTAAAAGTACAGTTCGAAGTCGACGGTGTAGTGTTAATAGTGTAGCAATAGGATATATTATCGACATCACCAACATATGTGGCTGGAGGATCCCAGCTAAAGGCAAACGAGTTGGTTGTATTAGAAGTTGGATTTACGCTTAGACTCTGAGGTTCAGATGGAGCCCCAGAGGTATTAATCTTTAAAGCTGCCGACGTATAGGTTGGGGTTACATTGCCGGCGTTATCCCAAGTCCTGAAATAAACCGTATTAACACCGTCGACTAAATTACCAAAATCTGGTGGGTCGACTGTCGTATAGTTACCACTATTCGGCAGGAGATCGGAGTTTGTGCCGGTACCACTGTGATTAGCGCCATACCAAGGAGAATTATCGATTTTATACTGAAGTCCAGCTAGACCGGAATTATTGTCGAGTGGTGCCCCATTACCAGATGTCGGCCAGGTCAATGTCACGCTTTTAGTATTTATAAAGCCCGACGGGCCAGATATAAAACCAGGGTTAGTCGGCGGGGTATTGTCAAACTTAAAGGCAAAACTAGCGGTCGAAGCGCTAAGGTTCCCGGCATTATCGATAGTTTTAATCAGCAAATAATAGGGTGCATTTGAAGTTGTAAAGGCTGATGCCAAATATCCACTATGAGACAAATCAAGCTCGGTTCCCGCCACCTCAAATTGACAGCTACCACCGGTTTCAGTTGGTGAGGTACCTAGCATTCCTTTGGTCGTAATTGGATCAGCTGCATTATCTGTCCCCAAGTATAAGCAATAACCCTTCACGCCAGATTGACCATCACTACCAGCTGTCCAATTAAAGTCTGGAGAACTACTGTTCGTCCAGCCATTTGCTGGCAAGGCCGAGCCAGCCTTAGTCTTGCTCGCTACAATATTAGTAGCATTTGCCGATGGAGCAACTACATCCGACGAAGCTGTGGCCCCCACTGAGTTCAGCGTGACTTGCTGGTTTCCATTGCCAGCCAGCACAGCTTGCCACTCTAATCCATTTATAGTGGTTGGGAAAGTAAAAATATTGTCACTAATTGTTGTTACATCGTTTGACTGTGAGGCATTACTAGACGTACCCCAGGCCGAACCATCCCAGTACTGCCAAGTATTACCAGCGTCGTTGGATAAACGATAAGTTACCGTTCCACCATTGGCCGTCTCATTATCGGACATCGTATCAAAGTGCCAAACACCGTTTTGCCAAACTGGCGATTTGAGCGTAATTGTCTGAGCGGTAGTTGAATATGGATTTATAGTAAAGTTAGTTCGCGCAATGTCGCTGATCCTAAGTTCGTCAATCTTACCGTCAAAATACGAAGCTGGCTTACCATATTCACGGCCACCATAGCTAGTACCAATCAGAAGCGGTAACCCAGACTGTGGCATACTTACGGTCGCCGACTTTGAGGCGTCCAAGGTCCCGTCAATATAAATCTTCATTGTTGAGCCATCATAGGTAGCAGCGATATGGTGCCAGTTAGTATCGAAGCTAGACTTAGTTGACTGCAGAAAGGCATTATTACCCATCACCCAAACCAGATCATCCGCATTAGTGCTCAGGCCGGTACCAGCATAGAACTTGCCTTTGTAGGCACTAAACGATTCAACTTCCTCGACGCCACTTGACCAGCCGGAATTTAGACCATTCCCACCAACTTTTAACCAAGAGCTGCCGTCGTACTTCCAAGCCTCGCCATCACCGGCCGAATTGCCCAGGCCAGCGTAGAGGTCACCGTTGTAGACTGCTAATGTCTTAACTTTCTCGTACGTACCACTTGTCCAACTACCATTTATGTCATCACCACCAATCTCTGCCCAGCTAGTACCATTGTATCGCCATAGTGCACCCGCTCCGGTTGTATTACCAGTACCAGCGTACAAATCACCATTATAGATTATTAATGACTCAACGCTCTGATAGGTAGTAGTCCCCCAGCTACTCGAGATTCCGTCACCGCCAATTTGTGACCAACTGGTCCCGTTCCAAGACCAAACTTCGCCCTCACCAGTAATCCGACCAAGTCCAGCCACTAAATTACCGTTATAGACAGCTAATGAATAAACATTGTAATAAGTCGTCCCCCAACCACTATTAAGATTGGTCCCACCAATTTTGGTCCAGCTAATACCGTCATAGCGCCAAACCTGACCGTCGCCGTTACCACTACCCAAACCCGCGTACAGATAACCACCGTAAGCAGCCATCGAATCAACTTCCTCGATAGTCGTGGTCCAGCCGCCATTCAGGCTGTCACCACCAATTTGCGACCAGCTCGTCCCATTCCATTCCCAGACCTCACCATCCCCCATGCCTGTACCAAGTCCAACTATTAAATGACCATTGTAGCTCGCCATACTCATAACTTGCTCATAGGTGTTTGGTGCCCAACTATTGTTTACGCCCTGACCGCCGATTAATTTCCAAGTTGTGCCATCGTAGCGCCAGACTACGGCCGCACCGGACGTATTACCCATACCGGCATACATATAATCACCAACGTTCTGCATAACCTGGACGGCGCTAAAACCATAAAAGCCCCAACTATTGTTGACATAGCCGCCCCCCATTAGCGTCCACGAACTGCCGTCCCAAGTGTAGGCCAAGCCGTCACCGGCCGAGTCGTATAGTCCAGCATAGAGTTTGCCACTATCAAAAAGTAGCGTATTAACAGTATCACCCTGAGCAGTCGTCCAGCCGTTATTGAGACTATCACCACCAATTTTGGTCCAAGCCGTACCGTTCCACATCCAAACCTCACCGTCACCGTTGCTAATTCCGAGCCCTACATATAAATTCGAACCATCATAAGCAAATGAGGCAACTTGCTCGTATGTATCAGTTGGCCAACCCCCATGAGACCCATCACCACCAATTTTGGTCCAAGTTGAGCCACTCCATTGCCAAACTTCAGCGTCACCACGCGAGTCACCAATGCCAGCATACAGTTTCCCACCAAAATATCGAAGTGATCTTACCGACTCGATCGTGGCTCCCCAGCTACTATTCAGGCCATTGCCACCAATCCTGGCCCAGGAAGTACCATCCCACATCCAGACATCACTATCACCGGCAGTAAGCCCTAGGCCAACGTACAAATTAGTCCCATCATTAGTTAGAGAGGCCACCATCTCAGCATTAGAGTCCCAACCACCATTAATACTATCACCACCAATCTTTGTCCAAGTTGAGCCACTCCATTGCCAAACTTCAGCATCACCACGCGAGCTTCCCAGCCCGGCATACAGTTTCCCGGAGTAATAATCCATCGACCAGACTTCTTCGTAGTTAATAGTCCAGCCATTATTAACACCATCGCCACCAATTTTGGCCCAAGTCGTACCATTCCACATCCAAACTTCAGCATCACCACCGGTTAGACCGAGACCTGCGTACAGATTAGCCCCATCTGTGGCCAGCGAGTAGACACCCTCGTAAGTATTACTATCCCAGCTACCGTTTACAGAATCCGGGCCACCACCAATTTTGGTCCAAGTAGTGCCATTCCACATCCAAACTTCAGCATCACCAGTTGTCACACCTATACCGGCATAGACATTGGAGCCCATCTTAACCTCGGCATTAACCGATAATTTACCATTCTGGTCCCAACTACCAGCTATGTCATTGCCACCAGCCTGTGACCACTGGGTGGCATTTTTGTCAGCTAGCTCATAAGCAACCTTGCCGGTTTCGTTATCATAATAGAGCTGATAATCACCCTTATCGACAATACTCTGACGGTGATACGAATTACCAGCCGAAAGATTACTATTCAGCTTCGTCCAGGCTTCGATAGAATTTTTTTGAATCAAAGCCAGCGACGATGAATTCGGCACACTAACGCTAGAATCATGGCCATTAAAACTAAGACCATTATTGAGATTACCTGAATCAAATGCCGCGTTAGATGCCACGCCGTTATTGCTATTACCCGAACTGTCACTCACAGCCGTGCCATTTGATTCATCAAAATGAAATAGCGCCATCGTATTGGCGTCAGTTGTATAGTTCTGGGCTTTTAGACGAACCGCTGAACCATAGGCCTCAACACCACTATCAAGATTAAACTGCGAAGCATCCGAAAAATCCCAACTCTTAGTCAAATCACCACTAGCCCTAGCGTGCGACCCATTGGCTATTACTAGTAGAGCAATCACGGCCACCGAAAGAGTAGTTGCCATAGTGGTTGCTAACCGTCTATGCTCTTGACTCATCAATTTGTTATAAAACCGCCAATTCTTACAAAGATGCCGATGAACCGACGCAACACCCCTGATAGCATCGCCTATCATAGCAACCAGGTTCGTAGCTACACCAAACGTTAAACGTTTTAAAACAGGTAAAGCTTGCCGCCTGATAAGCTTTATTAAATAAATAACCCAATCAAACGCATAGAAGATTATACCTTTGATAAATAGTAATATTCTGGAGAGTATCCTCACAAATTTGAGCCTTTTAAAACTGCCCTATGTTAACACCTATATCGCTTGTGATTATAACAGATACACCAACCGATGCAATAAATTTGCGGAGATATATAACGATTTTTCTGTTTTTAAGTCTACCCCATTACTGACAGCGCAGGTTTAGACTACTGAAACAGCATCTGATCATCGCGAGCTTATTTATTCACCAGTCAAATCTAAGTCAGTCAGGTCGATGCCACCAGCCAGTAATTGATCTAACCGCTCTAGTAGATCACGCAGTGACACATCGGCCTTGACCATAAAATCAACTACCCCGAACTCGCGGGCCTCGGCCTCATCGGCTGGTTGACTAAGGTTAGTCAGTACTAAAACCGGTATATCTCTAAGCTCGGGATCATTCTGCATAGCCTGGAGCACTTCAAAGCCGTTCATTCTTGGCATAATCAAATCTAGCAACATGATGTCTGGCCGCAAGGTCTTAAGCAGCTCCATAGCCTCCTGGCCGTCATGAGCTACCGTTACATCATAACCAGCCCGCTCCAAGCCATCTTTGTAGGCAACAGCAATAAACTGCTCATCGTCAGCTAGCAGGATTGTCTTGGTATTTGGTTCGGTCGAAGTGATTTCCATAATAGTTTTAAAGTGTTCTTCTACCCCTGTTATCGGCGTGCATTCCGGCTAATGGAATTATAACATGAAAGCTAGCCCCCTGGCCCTCGATGCTATCATACCAAATATCACCACCCAAGCCATCGAGGATTTTCTGAATTAGATATAGACCTAGACCAGTGCCGTCAGAAGTCACCCGCTTGGCATTATCGGCCCGATAGAAACGCTTAAATAATTTGCCGTGAGCCGAATCCGGTACACCGATACCATTATCGGTGACATCTAGCTGGTAGCCGGTTTCTGCCCGGCTTAGCTTCAGCTTAATTTGGCCACCGGAGGGCGTGTAGTTAATGGCATTAGTTAGCAAGTTATTAACAATCTGACCATACAGATTTGGCTCAACCCTTACTGGCGGTAAGGCTGGTTTTATAAACTCAAGTTTGAGATGACCTTGTTTGGCCAACGGCGACAGTTGGTCAACCACAGTCTCAACCAAATCTTCGAGGTGCATTTCTTGGCTTTTAAATTTCAGTTGGCCTAGCTCAAGTAATGAAATATTCAAAAAGCTATTAACCAGATCGGCCATCCGCTCAGTTGAAGACGCAATAATCTGGACGTATTCACGCTGTTTAGCGTTCAGTTTGCCGACCTGTTCACCAAGCAGCATTTCGGCAAACAAACGCATCGAAGTTAGCGGGGCCCTCAGCTGGTGCGAAGCCAGCGACACAAACTCATCCTTCGATTCTTCAATTAATCGTTCACGGCGGTTTTGGACTTGAAAGTACAGCATGAAACCAAGTATTAAGACAAGTGCCGCACCGAGTACCATAATCCAGGTACGAAGCTGTTGATCTGATTGCGCGGCGACCGTTTGAAAGCTGGCTGATTCGTCGGCGATACGGCTACCTAAATTCTTCAGCATGAGCCCAAGCAAAACCACAACGTATGCGATAGCGGCAATTAATAACCAGCTGAGAGCGGTTAACCTAGGTCGGTGACTGCTTGAAGTAGAATTGGATCGATGGGCAGGCATATTAGATTACTATAGCAGCCATAGGGATGGAAACGTAGAGTCAGACCTAGTAAAAACATAAACGTATTGCTACAATTAATCTCAAGAAGACTGACACAAAATTCAGACTACAAGGGTGGCATGAAATCAGCAGGGATTTTATTAGCAGATAAATGGCAAGGCTTATACCGTGAGGTGTGGCTATGACGTTAACTGATGACGAGCTAGCAAAGGTCCTAACCGACCTAAAGTATTTGCCTACCCAAAAACTCGACAAAGCCAAAGACCGAGCCGAAGCTGAACATGCCAGCCTGCACGATGCACTAGTTAAACACGACATTCTAAGCGAAAATGAACTCGGCAAAGTGGCTGCCTACTACTATCAGCTACCCTACATTGATCTAGATAGAATCAGCATCCCCGATAACCTGCTTTATATATTGCCAGAAGAAGTTGCCAAACAGTTTCAGACTCTTGCTTTTGAGGTTAAAGACCATAGCTTGCATATCGCCACCGCTCAACCAGCGGCAACCGACCTGTTCGATATGCTAGCCAAAAAAGCTGGTGCCCGCAACTACCATTTATCTTATGCCACCGACAGTGGCATAAACTCGGCCCTGCACCTCTTTAAACTCGAGTTGCAACAAGTCTTTGATAGCTTGATCACCGGCAGTGGTGGCACCCCACCAATAACTAAACTAGTTGATCTGCTGTTTGATTATGCTTTTGATGCTCAGGCCTCAGATATTCATATCGAGCCACTCCGCGAACAAACGGCCATCCGTTTTCGGATTGACGGCGTCCTGCACGACGAGGCCTTTTTATCGAAAAAGCTCCACCAGCAGCTAGTCACCCGCCTAAAGGTGTTGGCTCGACTGCGAACCGACGAACATCTTAGCGCCCAAGACGGACGACTCAAATTATCTGTCCGTGGCAAAGATCTAACAGTTCGTATCTCGATTGTGCCACTAGTCACCGGAGAGAAGGTGGCACTACGTCTGCTAGCTCAGCACAATCGCCAGTTTAATCTCAACGATCTCGGTATGTCAGCCAATGATTTAAAAACCGTCCGGCACGGTTTTACGCGGCCCTTCGGCCTAATTCTGTCAACTGGCCCAACTGGTTCCGGCAAAACCACAACCATCTATTCTATTTTAAAGATTCTAAACACCCGCGAGCGCAACATCGCTACCATTGAGGACCCAGTCGAATACGAGCTAGACGGTACCAACCAAGTCCAAACTAACGCCAAGACCAACCTAACTTTCGACGAGGGTCTGCGCTCACTACTTAGGCAAGACCCTGATATTTTGTTCGTCGGTGAAATTCGTGATCAAGAAACGGCTTCGATAGCCGTCAATGCAGCCATGACCGGCCACTTAGTCTTATCAACTATGCACACCAACGATGCTGTCACGACTCTGCCTCGACTGGTCGATATGAACATCGAACCCTATTTGGTAGCTTCGACGGTCAACATCATCATCGGCCAGCGACTAGTTCGCCAAATTTGTGAACACTGCAAAGCCAGTCTCAAACTAACTAAAACAGCGGCTGGCTGGCAGGGTGACGCCACTCAGGCAGCCCTACTATCTAGTCTTAGTCGAGTAACTTTTCTAAAGCATTTCGGCAACAAAACTAGTGTCCGAGTTTACCACGGCGTCGGCTGTAGCGCCTGCCACAATACTGGTTATCAGGGGCGAATCGGTGTCTTTGAGATTCTAGAGATTACCCCCAAGCTGACTCAACTAATCGCCGCCCAGGCCGATAGTGACAAATTACTGGCCCAAGCCGTTAAAGACGGCATGACCACTATGTTAGACGACGGCCTAGATAAAGTTATTGCCGGTGAGACTACTTTGTCAGAAATAATGAGAGTTACCAATGTCCAGTAATCGGACAGCCCGGCTACGACTCCAGGCCAAAGAAAAATTGGGGCTATTTACCGATCTGTCGACCATGCTAACGGCGGGCATCCCTTTACTTGAAGCCATTCGCTCACTAGAAGATGACGCCAAAGGCAATCTGGCCAAGGTGCTAAGCGAACTCCACCGCTCACTCAACAACGGCGAAACGCTGTCACTGGCTATGAGCCGCTTGCCACTAGCTTTTGATCCAGTTAACATCAACCTAGTTCGGGCTGCCGAAAATGGCGGTACCCTCGAGGATACCCTGCACGATATCGTTATCGCCACCCGCAAAGAAATCGCCTTTAGCGACCAGCTACGCAACACTATGATCTATCCGATTTTTGTAATGGTGGTTTTTCTAGGCATCGTAATTCTAATGCTAACTTTCGTGATTCCACGAGTGGCTAGCGTATTTAGTACCATGCGCGTCAACATGCCCTGGATTACCCGGCAAATGATTGTTGCTTCTAATTTCTTTATGAGTCATTGGCTAGTGCTAGTTATTGGTTTAATCGTAATCATTTTGCTCATTAGTTGGTACGTTAACACCCATCGCCGGCAGATTATCCGCTTACTACTGGGTCTGCCAATGCTACGTAGCCTCGGTACTAACATTGATTTAACTCGCTTTACCCGGAGCTTCGGACTACTAATGAGGGCTGGTGTGCCAATTATAGAGGCTCTCAGCTTGTCCGAAAAAGTCGTCCAAAAGAAATCAATCATCGCCGTTATTAAGCAAATGCAAAACGACGTCAACAACGGTAAGCCGCTAGCCACCAGCCTGCGCCACTCCAAATCGGTTATTCCGATTATCATGTCACGGTCCATCGAAACCGCCGATACCTCTGGTACACTCGACGAAACTCTGCAAAACTTAACGGATTATTTTGATGGCCAAGTCACCCAGAGTCTTAAAGTTCTGAGCAGTCTAATCGAACCAGTACTGTTAATTATCGTCGGTGGTATGGTCGGACTATTAATGATTACTATAATCGCGCCAATCTACAATATGATTTCGCAAATTAACCCATCTCAAAAGTAGTATGTCTCTAAAAAGCCTCAGGCAATCTGGTTTTACCCTAATCGAATTAATGGTCGTCATTGTCATCGCTGGACTACTGTTTGCACTTAGTAGCGTCAACCTAGGACAAGTCAACACAACAGCTTCATCTAGTACCACTGTTAATCAAATATTAGCCGACCTAAAGAGTCAACAGCTACTGGCTATGTCCGGAGACACCGGCGACAGTGGTGCGGCCGCTCTGCACGGTATCGAGTTCACTAGTCATAATTACACGTTATTTAGTGGCAGTAGTTTTAGCTCAATCGACCCGAGTAACTATACGGCTGAGCTAAATAACGTCAATATCTCGACTTCTCTGCCAAATAACCAAATCATTTTTAACAAAGGCGACGGTAGTGTGGCTAATTTCGATAGTAGTGGTAACACTATTACGGTAGTAGTTAATGATAGCAGCCGAGTAATTAGTCTCAACCGCTTCGGAGCCTTAAGTTTACAATGAAAATAACCTGTCTGAGCCGCAGTCAAAACGGAGCCAGCCTAGTAGAAGTTCTAATCGCCATTGCTCTAGCTGGCATTATGCTGCCGACTCTAGCTCTGGCTCTAATTACAGCCAATTCATCTGTCCCATCGAGCAATCAACAACTCCAAGCCAGTGGACTACTCCGCGAAGCTGTTTCAGCCATCCAGGTAGTTCGACAAAAAGGCTGGGGTGGTGTAGTGACCAATGGCACCTATCACCCAGTTGTGAGCAGTAACTCGTGGGTGCTCGCCAGCGGAGCTGAGACTATCGGTAGCTTGACCAGGAAAATCGTTATTAGTGACAGTCAGAGAGACGCCACTGGTCAATTGGTGGCTAGTAGCGGGACAGTTGACCCTTCAACTAAACTGGCAACTATAATCGTCTCCTGGTCTAAGCCAAGGGATGGATCACTTTCTAATCAGCTATATCTAACTCACTGGCAAAATCAGACCTCTTGGAGCCAAACTACTGCGGCCGACTTTACCGGTGACACGCACGCTAATCTAACAATTACATCGACCAGCGACGGCGAGGTCCAGCTAACGGCCCCCAAAACCTCAGCTACTCTGACCTCTAGTATTTTTGATGCCGGCCCGACCGCAGCCTTTAATTATTTTAACTTTGATACTAGTCAGCCCACTAAAACATATATTAAATTTAGAATTGCTGTGAGTAACACAAAATCAGGTTGGGTCTACGTTGGTCCAAATGGTGCAACAAACAGTTATTTTACCTCACCTGGCCAGATTCCTCTCGCAAGGTCGACTGGCCGCTATGTCCGGTACCGAGCATATTTCGGAGGCACTGCTACGGTTACACCAATACTAAGTAGCGTCACCATCAACTATTCAAAGGCGACACCGTGAAACAATTTTCATTTCACACATCTGTTAAATTACTAAAAGATAGTGCCGGTACGACCCTGATTGAGTTACTCGTAGTGATGGGATTACTGGGTGGCATGCTGGTTATAATTACGACCCTCTTTACTTCTTCGGTCGACAGTCAAGTTCAATCCAAAAGCTATTCAGCTCCAACCGAGAGCAGCCACTTCATCGTAGCAAGACTCAATTATGATATTGCCCGAGCTTCGGCGATTTCGACGCCAGTAAACATGGGCGATATTGCTGATCAATTAGTTATGACAATCGATGGCAATACTTACACCTACAGTTTAGATAATGGCAACTTAACCCTAGACGATGGTAACGGACCAGCCAACTTAAATAGTAACGATGTAACAGTTTCGGACGTTAGTTTCCGTAAGCTCGGCGTAGCTGGTTCTCCAGCCACAATCAGCTATAGCTTTAAGCTTACATCTAAAATCCAGAGTCACGCCGGGCTAGTCAGTCGGACCTACACTTCAACAGTCAGGCAAAATCTATGAAACGTTTAAATAGCCGTGGTCAAACTCTAATCGCCCTATTAATCTTTATGATGGTGGCCATGATGATTACACTGGCAGCTACGGCCGTAGCTATAATCAACCTAAAAGCTGGCAATAGTTATGCTTCTGGCCAGCAAGCTCTAATTAACGCCGATAGCGGCGCCGAGAATGCCCTAATGCGTCTATCTCGCGATCCAGCCTACAGTGGCGAAACCATGACGCTTGGTAGCGGAACTGCTACAATAAGCGTAAGCGGCACCGACACTCGAAACGTCGTTTCGGTTGGCACCGACAAGAACGCTAGCCGCACCATTACGGTGACAGCCAGCGACACTAACAATCAATTAACCGTTTTAAGCTGGAGTGAGACACCCTAATGTTTTCTAGACCAAGCGCAATTATATTTCTACGTCGCAACAGCCTGATAGTGGTTGGACGGCATATTTCGGCTGCCAAGCTCAATTTACCAGTCGACATCGTAAACAACATGGAAGTCCTCGACCGTGAGCGGCTAGTTAGTGCTTGCCAAGATTTCTTTGCAGACCACGATTTAAAGAGTAAACGCTGCTTACTGGTGCTCGATCAAAGCGTGGTATTTACTAAGACTCTGGAACACAAAAAGGGCGATGATAGCACTTCGGCGCTGGAGTCATACATCTCGGCCATGCCGTTTGAGCCTGGTAAGCGAGCCTGTTTGGGCGTCGAGCAAGACGATAGATTACTACTATTTGCAACCAATGCCGAACTATACCAAACCATTGCCGAAGCTCTAAAGCTTAGCGGCGCTGGTAAATTAGTAGCGATCACCCCAATCGCCGCTTATGAGCTCGGCAAAGACTCCGAATCGGGTGCTGCCGTTAAACGCTTAATTGAAGATAAGATCGTCCACGCCCAGGCCGATTTTTCCACAGTTTCAGCTGCCTAAAGCCACTTCGGTGCCACCGAATATTGACATTTGTAGCCCGGCGGGGCATTATTAGTGCATTAACGTAAAAAGGTAATGCTTAAAATGAAGTCAAAGTACTTTCACAAGATTAAAGCGGCCCAGGGTGGGTTTACGCTTATTGAACTATTAGTCGTTATCGGGATTCTGGCAATTTTGCTAGCAATTACCCTGATAGCTATCAACCCAAGTAAACATTTTCAGGACACTCGTAACGCCCAGCGCTCGTCGGACGTCACGGCCTACCTGAATGGTATTTACGAATATGAAGCCGCTAATAATGGCAATGCACCAAAAGGACTGGCTAGCGTTACTACAGCCGCAACTAAACTAGCGGCTAACGCTAGCGTAGCCGTAACTGGTATAGACACTTCAGCCTCGCCTTCCGTTGTTCTGACGGCCACTAACACCGGAACCATCACTACTGGTTATGCAAATCTAACTGGCTGTGGAACTCCAGGCAACAATGGCACCTTCCCAGTTACTGCCGGTACCGCTACTACTTTCACTATAACCAACTCTAACGCTGTATCTCCAGACGCAACCTGTAGTGTAAGTGATTCAACTGGTATGGCTAACTTGTGTGACAATCTCGTCTCAACATTCATCGCAGCTCTACCCAAGGACCCATCAGCTACCAGCCCGACTTGTGTTGGTGCCTACGACAGTGGTTACACGATCACAAAATCCTTAAGTGGTGATCGCTTCACAGTATCAGCTCCCAACGCCGAAGGTGGTGCAGTTATTGAAGTAACTCGCTAAATCCAAGATAAGCAGTCTATTAATAAGAAAATTAAGGAGATTTTACAGTGACCCTAAAATCAATTAAGCGTAATCAATCGGGTTTTACCCTGATCGAGCTTCTGGTCGTAATCGGCATCCTGGCAATCTTGCTAGCCATTACCCTGATAGCCATTAACCCAAGTAAGCACTTTAAAGATACTCGCGATGCCCAACGCGCCTCAGACGTTACAGCTATCTTAAACGGCGTTTACGAATACCAAGCCGCTAATAATGGTAACGTACCGACTAGCCTTAGTACGGTCACGACTACGCCAGTTGCTGTCTCGGGAACGGCAGGTGAAGTGGCTTCGACAACGGCCTTTGCTAATAATAAGGTAACCTTCACGCTTACAACCAGTACTCAAGCAACGGGTCTAGTTAGCGTTATCGACTGTGGATCAGCTGGAAATAACGGTACATTTGTAGTTGACGGCGCTAGTACTGCCGGAAGTATCATTGTAGCGAACCCTGCTGGAGCAGCTGGTGATACAACCTGTAACGTTAGTGATGCAACTAGCGTAGCTAACTTGTGTGCTGATCTGGTGCCAACCTTCATCGCTAACCTGCCAAAGGATCCATCGAAGACAACTACGCCTTGCCAGGGTACAGCCTTTAACACTGGCTACACAATTGCAAGGTCAGCTGGTAATCGATTTACGGTAACTGCAGTTCCTGAAGACACTGCATCTATCGAAGTAACTCGCTAAAGACTATGCCCAAAGCTACAGTCGCTAAGAAATCTGTACGCAAGAAAGTACCTATCAAACCTACCAGTAAGGCCGCTACTAAGCGGCCGACTGGTAGCAAGACAAGATCCAAAGAATCAGCTCTTCTCTTACAACTAATAGTTGTTTGGCTAGTCCTAATCTTTGTTTTCTTGGCTCAAGTTTTGTACGTCTACACTTAAGATCCGTAGAGGTAACTCACTAAATAGACACCTAGGCAAGTTGGGTGTCTATTTATTTATCTTGAGATAATATAACGGCCGTGTACGGCGCTAAGTTTAATAATCCATTTGATGACTCTACTAGAACGTCCGCTGTGATATCGTCTTTAAAGTCTGGGCTATAACCCTTCCAATCGCTACAATACCTTACTCGCCACAGGCCAGTCTTGGGGAAATCAACCAGATAATCTTTAAACGATTTATTGGCAAAGTTGATAATTATCATTACATCATCGCCTGGGCCACCGTTGCCATAACGATGGTAAGCTAAGACCTTATCGTCATTATTTAGGTGTTTAATAGCAATTGATTGACCAGTTAGTCCCGCCGTATTGCCATATTCGTTCTTCCTGAGGGCAATTAAATGGCTGTAGCTTAGGACTATGCCAGGAAGACGCTCGGCTTGGCGCCAATCTAGCTCCTGCCAGTCATTAAAGCTGCCACCCTGCATAAATTCCTGGCCTTGCAATAGCATTGGGATACCCGGTGCCGTTAGGACAATTGCAGCCGCTAATATCGACCGCTTACGGGCATATAAACTATCTGGGTGGCCGGGTGAGATTTGTTCGTTAAGCCGAGCGCTACCATTGGCCGCGCTATCATGAGAGTCGCTGTAAACGACTCGCTGAAAGGCGTTGTTGTTATAATTCGCAGTCAAAGACGAAGCTACGGTATTCAGATTGCGGTCAGTGTCGCTCGTAGCATCAAGGCAATCTCGCAGTACACCCGGGAAGGTTATTTCCCATTGACTATCAAAACCAGCTCCACCATCTAACGCAGGTTTAGTAATATAATCGTTACCAGAAAAGTCTTCAGCTATCATAAGTGAATCAGGTTTGATTCTGCCAGCCAGCTTGTTTATATCGCCTAGTAAACTCCAAGCCTCTGGGATATCGTGTTCCGGATCGTCATTATTACCTTCGGTATTACGCATATAGCCAGTTGAATCAATTCGTAGGCCATCAATATGGTACTCATTGAGCCATAGTTTGACGTTATCCAGAATAAACTGTCGAACCTCGGTCCGACCATAATCTGGCCTAGTATCACCCCAAGGAGTATGACCGCGCCAATCATTGTAGAAATAGATGCCCCCACCAGAATCTTTATGCCAGCCATCGAAACGCCACAAGTCATAATCCTTATCTGGTCCAAAATGGTTATAAACAACGTCTAAGACTACACTAATCCCCCGCTGGTGAGCCGCATTGACTAGCTCCATCAGCCCAGCTCGTCCACCATACAGACTCTCCACCGCATATAAATAATCTGGCGCATAACCCCAGCCATAATCCATCATCATACTAAAGACCGGCATTAGCTCAATTGTCGTAATACCCAGGCTTGTTAAATAATCTAACTTATCGATGACACCAGCAAAATTACCAACAGTTGAAGGGTCGTCGCGGTTAAAAGTGCCCACATGTAGCTCGTAAATAACCTGCTGCTGACGCGGTAAAAGCATAAAATCACTATCGCCCCAGGTAAAGCTATTATCGACGACGACCGAATTACCATCGCTAGTCGTCACCTGGCGAGCCCTTGGGTCGTTCTTGGTGAGCTCAGCCTTGCCCGTACCAATCACAAACTTATATTCTTGACCTGCCCGAACACCTTCGATTTTGGTACACCAATAGCCGTCAGCTTCGCTGTCTAGCGGCGTCTTCTGCCAATCGTTAAACGTCCCAATTACGTCTACTGACCGCGCAAAGGGAGCCCAGACCCGAAAGCTAGCATATTTTTTGTACAGGATTACACCGACGTCTTTTTTGGCGATACTCATAGCAAAGTTATAAACTCTAGCCCTATTGTACCGCTTAAGCTTAGCTGGGCCTAACTCCTACCGTACTACTGATAGGATATATACCAAGGCTGGGGCGTAATAGTCATCGTATCGGCTGGGCTGAGCATTGGTGAATCTTTGTCGTAAAAGTTCTTCCAACCAAAGTTAAACTTGGCCGGCGCATCGGCCGTAATCGTTCGCCAGGTCGATTGCTTAGCTGGCTGACTACCCTGGCCATCCATTTGAATCATATAGGCTAAATTGTCATAAGACGTGTTCAGGGCTGCCCGGTTGATTATCATATCCAGCCTGAACTGATGCAGCAAAAGCAGCTTCTGGGGCAGTTTATGGCTATTAGTTAACCCTGATAGCCAAGCTGCTACGCTGTTTATCTCCGAAGCGTCAACACTTCCTATCTGCTCGAGAGGTAGCTGATTTGGCCCCAAGCGCCACTCGGTGTCTAGGGCTAGGCCGACATTTGGGGCTGTCAGGAGTGATTCGTACTGCTTAGCTTGAGTCAAAAAGTCCGTCCGACCCGGCTGCAGGTCGAGTACTACGTAGACTCCGGCTTTTTGGGCAGCTTGAATCCATGGCACCAATGTGGCCGGATCAACCTCCCGCGAGTAATTTCCGTCAGAAGTCGGGTCGCCAGCCGCCACGGTCGTAATAATCTCTAGAGTTGGGTAGATTGGCTGGGTGCTCAAAGGTTGATATTCGGTCGCTAGCTGCTTGGCCTTATCAATTGTTTGAGCCATTGGCTGGTGGCCTAAAATACCTAGTACTGATGAGCCCGGATAGCCATAGAGAGCCACAAATCGATATGTTGAAGCCAAGATCCGACCACCGGCTGGAAATTCGAAAGGCTTGACCGGATGATGCCGACTATGGGTCATATAAACTGTACCCGGACCTATATTGGAACTAGCCAGAAGTGCCAACCAGGCTATCAAGATAACTCCAACTAACCCTGTAATGAACGTCCGACGCGCATATAATTGCATTCTTAATATAATACCTTGGCTGGCCGATGTTTAACAGCTCGCCGTGAGATATATAACTGTCCATAACTAGTAGTGCGGTATATTATCGTACAGTAATCAGAAGGAGGAATCATGGGATTTTTAAGTGACGCCGATAAAGTTATTGAAGTAGCTAAAGTTAAACACGACATGCAGAAAAAAATAGATCAGGCCGCTAAGCAGAAAGCTGAAGAAATAAAGCGGTCCGAAGCCGAGAAAGAACGAGAAAGAAAAGAAGAAGGTTTTATTTAGGTAGGTGGCTCAATTAAAGCAAACATTATTAAATAACCCCAGCTTAAGAACTGGGGTTATTTAATTGGCTTTGGTCTAATTATTAACTTCGTGTGGTGTGCCCTTCTTGGGCTCGCTCTACCTTTTTCTCCCATTTTGCCATGAAACGGTCGAAGGTAGCACTCAGCTCCTGCTGGGACCTGGGGCTCAAATGTAGTGAATTAACTACTCTAGCATCCATTGTGATCTCCCTCTCACTTAGGTTGATACAATCAGTCTACTCGCCAATCGATACGTTAGGCTGTGAGGAATATTACGTTGTGATTAATATCACGAGTCTGCCGTACTCTACTTCTATAAAACAGACTGCAACGATTGGTTAATAGCGCGATTAAACAACAGCTAATCATAGAAATCCAAAGTATATTACTAGTAGCAAACAGGCTTCGCGGCAAACAGACTAATTACTTAAATATATCAAATATCGCCGTCACGCTCTTCTGGCGGCACGGCATCGCTGGGCCGCTCACTATCGATATCGTTTCCGGCTTGAGCTCGCAAATCACTAATTATGTCCCGTTCGTCTTCGGAGGGCAGTTCACCAGGTTTATAACCATGAGAAAGTAAGAGAGCGCGGTCCTCGTTACTAAGTTCATTGTATGTATAGTGTTGATCATCCGATTGCATAAGCCCTCCGATAGGTTTTATATTTTTTTACCGCCTGAAAACAGACGAACTATAAACAATAGTACCACGGCACCGAGTACGGCGACCACCAGACTCGACAAGTTAAATCCAGTTACACCACTAGAGCCAAAAGCATTCATTACCCAACCACCAATTATGGCCCCTAAAATCCCGACCACAATATTTGCTAGTCCACCTTGCCGATGATTTGTACTCATTATCATTGAAGCAATCCAGCCAGCTAAAGCACCAAAAATTATCCAAACTATAATGTTAATAATCAAAATATTATCCTCCTGTTACATTAATTAAATTTATCTTATGAATCACTATTTACTGCCACCCTTGCGACCGGCTAACCTGGCCCGCTCCGGATTATGTTTGAAATTACCCGGGCTTACTCGACCGCCGACTCGCCCAGCGGCAGCAGCTCTAAGTGGATTATGTTTGAAGTTACCGGAACTAACACTGCCGCCTTTGCGACCAGCCTTAGCGTGACCGGCCGGATCACCGTGCCAGCCTTTGCCGGCATTCTTCTTATCTACCGCATCTGTCATCACGACCTCCTTATACACACTCGGGTGTAGTGCTAATAATTATATAGGTCAGCCTAGCCTAGCATCTATAAGAATTATTACTTAGGCTAGGTAAAATCGAGACAAAACTATTGACAATAATTTAGTTAAGTATGTATACTGTTTAATTGTTAAACTATATCTACTAATAACTATATGAAAAAAGACGAACTATTTGAACGGCTATACGACAGCCTGAACGCAACCAAGCGGATTATGCATGGTCGAACTCACGCCCTAGCCGGTAACTGCCCTATCAACCGTACTCAGATGGAATTAATGTTTACACTCAAACATTTACAACCAACTAGCGCCAAACGACTGGCCACCGAAATGCATTTAACGCCTGGTGCAATCAGCCAGCTTATCGAAGGCTTAGTCGAACTCAAACTGGTTTCGCGCCAAACTGGTCTAGCAGACCGTCGAACTCAATCTCTCAAGATGTCAGCCAGCGGCTTGCAAAAAATGCACGAAATCGAAATGCGACGCCATGATCTTATGAAACATGTCATGCAAGGCATGACAATCGAAGAGCTCGAGGTACTACTGCGTGTCACCGAAAAGCTCAATGATCAATTTGCAACAATTAATAAAATTACCAACAAATAAGGAACCCTGAATGCAACTTCTAAACCACCTCAAGTCTAAATTTCGTACGCCCCGAGTTATGTCTCAGCCGGCTGGAGAAGGGGCCAGCTTAAGTACTCCTGCCCCTAGGCAGACCAACGGGACTACAGACGGTACCGAGCAGCGAAGTCACAAAGAAATCATGGTGATAATGGGCGCCCTCATGACCGTCATGCTACTAGCAGCCCTCGACCAAACCATTGTTGCTACAGCTCTACCTCGCATCGCTACCGACTTGCACGGCTTAGACAAATACGCTTGGGTGGCAGTTGCCTATTTGCTCACAAGTGCCATCGCAACACCTATCTATGGCAAACTTGGTGATTTATACGGTCGCAAAAAGATCTTCCAAACCGCAATTATTATATTCTTGATTGGATCAGCCCTCTGCGGATTAAGTCAAAACATGGATCAGCTGGTTATCTTTAGAGCCTTGCAAGGTATTGGTGCTGGTGGCCTAATGAGCTTAGTCCTAGCCATCATCGGTGATGTCATACCTCCCAGGCAACGTGGTAAATACCAAGGTTATTTTGGGGCCGTTTTCGGCTTGTCGAGCGTCGTCGGCCCCCTACTGGGTGGCTTCTTAGCTGATGCTCCAACCCTACTCGGTGTTGTTGGCTGGCGTTGGATCTTCTATATCAACATACCGATTGGCCTAATTGCTCTTGCTATGGTGGCAGCCCGTTTGCACCTACCAGTACATCGCAACGAACACAAAATTGACTATAATGGTGTCGCCCTGATGAGTGTATCGGTAGTTAGCCTACTGCTTGCCACCACTTGGGCCGGCGTGACTTACCCCTGGCTCAGCTGGCAAATAATTGGTCTATTGGCGACTAGCGTCATCGTAGGAGCTATCTTCGTACTGTGGGAACGACGGGCTATTGAGCCACTAATCCCGATGAGATTGTTCAGAAACGATATCTTTACCGTGTCGGTTTTACTATCTGTCTTAACCGGAATCGCTATGTTTGCTGCTATCCTCTATATTCCAGAATATTTACAGATAGTCCGTGGTGATTCACCAACCAGATCGGGTTTAATGATGATTCCGTTTGTCGCCGGCATGTTAGTCGCTTCGATCGTATCTGGCCAACTGATTACAAAGTTTGGCAGGTACAAACCCTTCCCAATTTTTGGAACTCTACTACTAATGCTCGGTATGTGGCTATTTAGTCATGTCAGCCTAACTACCAGTACTCTGGCGCTATCTGTCTGGATGATAGTTCTCGGCCTAGGCCTCGGCTCGTTCATGCAGGTGGCAACTCTGGCTGTCCAGAACTCAGTGCCTCGATCAGAACTCGGTACTGCCACCTCCAGTACAACCTTCTTCCGTAGCATCGGTAGTAGCCTAGGTGGCGCTGTGTTCGGTAGTATATTATTGTCCAGATTGGCTCACTATTTGACCCAATCCTTGCCAGCTTCAGCAGCACATCATTCATCTATAAGTAGCATCATAACCAATGGAACGGCTGGGTTACAGCACCTGTCCGCCGGCCTACAGGTTGCCGTTTCAGAATCCTTCGTAAAATCTTTTCACGATATGTTCCTAATCGGTATCCCGTTTGCGGCAGCGGCTTTTATAGTCTCTCTATTCCTGCGTGAAGCCCCTCTGCGCTCAGCCAATAGCCTACCTAGTGAACACAGTACCGATGTCCAGTCTCACTCACCAATTGAAGTCTAAGGGATCATCCACGAACTACAGCTAGAATAGCTTAACGCCAACCGCCCAATAATTATAGTAATTGAAGAGTTAGTTCTACTAGGCTAGTTTACTATGGTCGCTACGCCACTTATCGATTTGAGCGTGGTGGCCGCTCAGGAGCACATCCGGCACTGTTTGGCCCTGAAAATCTTCTGGTCGAGTGTACTGCGGATATTCAATACTTTTGTCATCAGCCTGGAACGATTCAATTTCGGCCGATGTTTCACCGCCTAAAACACCGGGGATTAGCCTAACTACACTGTCAATAATAGTTAGGGCTGGCAGCTCGCCCCCAGTCAGTACATAATTGCCCATACAAAACTGCTCATCAATCCATTTAGTAATTCGCTCGTCATAGCCCTCATAGTGAGCGCAAACTAGGATTAAGCCCTTGCCACTAGCCGCTAGGGCCTTTGCATGGGACTGCTTGTACGCCTTACCCCTGGGAGTAGGCAGGATGACTAGTGCAGACTCATCTAGGCTCTTAGCGGCCTCTATGGCAGCCACCAGCGGTTCTAGCCTTAGTAGCATGCCGTCGCCACCACCGTACGGTGTGTCATCCACCTTTTTACGTCGACCTAGTCCATAATCACGCAAATTGATCAGCGAATATTCGACAATTCCTTTGTCGGAAGCCTTCCACATCATACTAGCCGCCAAATACGGCTCAAACACCTCTGGAAATAGTGTAATAATTTGAATTTTCATTAGTAACCGACGTAGTTTTCTGGTCTAAAATCTTTTAACAGCTCAACAAGTTCGTCGTGTAAGTGGCCGTTCGTGATAATAGCACCATAGATTGGGCCATCGTAGCGCTGCTCTTTGCCATACAAATCAGTCACTTTGCCGCCAGCTTCTTGGACAATCAGAGCAGCTGCTGCCACGTCGTGAGCGCTCTTACCTGGAAAGACGTAGCCATCAATCCTGCCGCTCGCCACCAATGTACTCTTAAATACATTACCAGGTACAATCAGTTGTTTAGCACCACTTTCCAAGAGATTATCAAAGAAGGCCCGTCTCTGCTTAAGTTGATTATACGAAGTTGACCCAGCAATATTTGCTCCCGCCAGTTCTGATTTTGTCGTGACAAACACTCGCCTATCGTTCTCGTAAGCTCCTCCGCCCTTAGAGGCGCTGTACAGTTTATCTTGAAACGGGTC
>JBDTES010000024.1:0-27614 GCA_039922435.1 Saccharimonadales bacterium (SeqCode) | reverse complement strand
ACTATAGCTATCTATTCTATACCTAGGGCAGCATTTGGTCTGTAAGATAACAATACGTAGCGAAGTAAATGATAGCCTAGGGTTGATACTGTAGCCACGCTTTTATTAGTGCTTGCTGGATAGATATTCTGGGGTATGCCGTTGGCCGATATGCTTTTAAACAACTTATGTGCAATTTATTCGGTTTACGTGCTACATTTAAGATAAATGTAAACAGGATAGTTTAGTTATGGGTGTAATTGTATTTTTAGTGGCTGCCGTAATTTTTGCTGGTCTTTTTGCTTATAGGGTTATATCTAAACGAAAACGAGAGCAGGCCATGGCGACTCTGGCTGCTAAAAATGGCTGGACAGCTCTAGCCAATGATGCGGCAGCACTTAATGGTTACTTGCCAGGCTATATCCTAGGTTTGGGCCAACAAGGTTATGGCTTTGGCGACTTTACTAGCAGTAGTGAGTCCTATGATATGGCCTACCAAGCTATCGTCGGCACTAACCAGGCAGTTTTCTTTCAATACATCTATACTGAATATCATCAGAGTTTTAATCAGGACCAGCAAGAAACTAGTGATACCCATACGTTTACGGTTATTAATGTAGCAATGCCAGTCAGCGAGCCAGTGATTATGCTACTACACCATAGTTTTATCTCAAAAATGGCGAACTTTGGCCTGCATAGTGGTTTACAAAAGTTGAGTTTGGAGGGTGATTTTAATCAGGCTTACGACACCTACATTACGCCACACGATGAGGTGAACGCCCTAAGCTTACTAACACCTGATGTTATGGAACTAGTCGAAGCTTTGGCTGGCAACCGAGCTAACGCTTCGATGCAGTTGAGGGGCCAATCACTAATTATAAGCTTTGAGCGTAGTCTACTGATTCCCGAAATTATTGAGCCATTACTAGCCCAAATCTCGACCTTACTGGCCAAACTCGATACTAAACCTCAAGTTGCTTTGCAAGCCCAGCCACCGACTATACCGCAGCCCCAGCAACCGGAGCAACCGACCATTATAACTCTGACCTCATCTCAGGTTTAGTAGCCCCAGCCCTCAAGAGGACAAACCATTACTCGGCAATTGAGCGCCGATATAGTTGTGTCACAAGGGAGGGCTGTTATACTACGAGCTAATATGTTTGAGAAAAAGTCTACCTGGCCAGATATAAATCTGGCTAATCACCAAGAGGTATATAAATATTTCGGGTCTGAGCCTTATGTAACTCAATATGACGGGAAGCCACGGATTATTAGTCAGGCGACACGGGAGGTTGTGGAATGTTTGTACGAACCCCGAATTGACTACAGCGTCGAAACTAGGCAGGCGCTTCAGACCATGGTCGAGACTGAGGCCAGTGCTTTAATACTGGTTAACCACACCTCGAATCATGACCCGCTTCTGGTGTCGTCGGCTATCAGAAAAGAACCTAGTTTGGCCACAGTGATAGACCGCAGCGGCCTACGAATAATCGCTAAAGATGGTATGTTTCGTTGGTTTATGATGAGTCGGTTTTGTGAAGCCTACCAGCTTGTACCGGCTTTTAGGCCAGTAGATTATCCTGGTGACAGTAAAGAAAATCGCCTTAACCTAGCCCATGCGGCTCACGGATCAGTCGATACGTCAGTCGGCTATCTGAAGCATGGCGACGGCGTTCTTATATTTCCAGAAGGCAAATGCAACGAGCATCGGACTCGAGTGCTTCAGATTGGTAGCAGTGCCGCCAAAATTGTGCTGGATGCTCAAAAGACTGGTGTCGATAATCTAAATATTATTTGTATGGGTGTCAGTCGGGGCCCAAGAAACAGAGCGCGGAGCGCTAATGTGCACATCGATTGTTATCCGGCAGCCGAATTACCAAATAGACTGCCCCAGGTGGTCTCATTTATGCAGAAAGGTATGCAATCAGCCGTCGACCAAGCTGGCCTGAGCTACTTTAGCGGTAGCCGACAGGCTGGTACTTACACCGAAGCTAGATGGCTGTATTTACTCGGTAAATTAGGCGTCAATCCCCCAGAACAACTAGCTGCATAACCTCCACTTCAAATCAGGTTCAATAGCTCTGTCTCTCAAAAAGTAGCAAGCTATAGGTGTTAAGTTTATATATTCATATACTGAAACTCCGAGTTAACTCCGAGCTCCAGTCGTAAATAGAAATAAATATGCATGTAAAAGATATCACCTGTCAGTAGTGGACCCTAAACCTCTTAGGTCCATGTGATAATTACTGCCGTAGAGCTTAAGTACCCACGTGGTATAATTTTCGTAAATGAGGCGGCATAAATATCACGGTAGTGGCTACGCGGGTACTAGAAGTAGGATGTCCACTAAGAAATACATATATTCTGGACTGGCTTTATTGATAATCTTGGCTGCGGGTTATGCCGGTTATAGTCAACTTGGCCGCGGCGCAGCCACTGCTGGGCCCAACAAGATAGCTGGTAGTCATTTGCAGTTTGATAGCGGCCTGTCGAGTGCCGAAAAGTCCACCATAGCGCAGGCTATAAGCGACCAGACTATGTCTTTTGAGGGCACGGTAGATGTCCATGTGACTACCTCGCTACAAAAGCTAGCTAATGAACCAATCTTGAAAGTGTATGTACCGGTTATGAACCCCTATACTACCAAGCTTAAAGTTAGCCTGGCCGAGCTAAAGGGCGCGTCGCTAGTGGTACCAAGTGGTACTAGCCTGGTAATTAAAGAATCGCTCCAGCAGGCCTCCGGTGCAGCTAGCGTGGCCGAGCTAGCCAGTGCAACTAGCCAGTTAACCCCCGGAGAAATTGGGTTTGTGCCGGCCGGTGATTTATCTGACAAGTTTAGGTTGCTGAGTCTTGACGGATCTTATTATCTAGATGGCTTTGATAGCGGTGCACTTTTTAGGCAGGTTAAATTTAGTGGCGCTGATGCTAAGCCACTGGCTAGCTTGCAACTTGCTAAATTGCCAACAAAAGACGAGGTTCTAAAAGTAAATATGACTGGTGTCACCGCACTGTCTCGGAAGTATATTATGAGGCTGGCTAGTGGTCAGAGCCCAGACTTTTTTAGCGCCAAGATAGCTGGATATCTGAAAGATGCCGACATTGTTCACACCTCCAACGAGGTATCATTTAAAGATAATTGTGAGCTACGCGACATGCAATTCTGTGCTCCGGCCTCGACTATCGAAACTCTAAAATCAAGCGGCATCAACCTGATAGAATTAACTGGCAATCACAACAACGATTTTGGCAGTGATTATAATGCGGCCACTATCGAGCAGTACCATAAATTGGGCTGGCATACATTTGGTGGTGGGATTAAAAAAGCCGAGGCCGCCAAACCCTATGTTAGCAGTCTAAAAGGCAGTAAAGTGGCTTTTTTTGGTTACAATTACGCCGATTCGCCAAACGGAGGCCCAATAGCAACGGTTGATGGGGCTGGCGCCAACAGTTTTGATTTTGATAGAATTTCGTCTGATATTGCTACTGCCAAAAGCCAGGGCGATTATGTGATTGTTGATGTTCAATTCTGGGAGTGCTATGCCTATCCAGCGCTTCACGCCGAGATACCGCTGTGCGATCAGCCGATCAAAGATCAAGAGTCAACCTTCCGTAGAATAATTGATCTTGGTGCCGATATGGTAATAGGTACTCAGGCTCACCAGCCGCAAACCTACGAGATTTATAAGGGCAAGCAAATCTATTATGGCCTTGGTAACTTGTTTTTTGACCAAGTCGAGTGGCCTGGCACCGAGCGCGGCATTATACTGACGCATTACTTTTACAAAAACCAGCTTCTGCAAACAAAGCTCACGCCGACCATATACGACACTCAGCTGCAAGTGCATATCGACACCGACGAACAGGCTAACCTTTTACTAAACAGACTAAAAACAGCTCGCCAAGAATCCGGACTATAATTCAGCTTTAATAACTTTACCCTTAAAATAACAACTATTCACAGGTGTTAATATAATAAGTCAAAATACTCAAACTCGGATTTAACTCCGAGTTCCAAGAGTAATTATTAAATATTGTATAAAATGTGACGCCTATTAGGGTGGTATCCAAGATCCTGTGCCTCTATGTCTCTGTGCTCAAATTGTCTATACGGTTAAAGTCACGAACCATAAGCAATTTTATTTTTACTGATGCCAAGCTATATTACTTATTATGGATAATATAGAAAGAGACAACGTATTTAAGAACTTAGCTACTCTTCTATCATTATTGTTGCCAATTGCCCAGGTATTTACCACGCTGCTACCTCCTACCGTCAAGAAGATCATCTTGTTCGATGACCAGTTATTGCTAATCTCAATTTTTGCTGGTGTAATGGCATATTTACTGATTGTAGCCTTTAAAAGTACTGTGTGGTTCCAATTTACCTTTCAACGTTCGAAAAAAACTGCTTATGATGCTCAGCAACTTAAATTTAACCTTAACGTATATGACCAAAAAGAAATTAATAAGATTGTAAAGAATAATGAAGTAGAGAATCAACCCTATTACATTAATCCACAGAACATCTACTACCTCTTACTCCCTATATTGGTTTTTTGCTTGCTGGTATTCATTTTTTTGGGATTATTCTTCCCGGACACGAACCAAAGTATTATCGTTTTTACTCAGGCAATAATTTATATATTCTTAGTTAGCTTAACATCCCTTACTTTAGGTGTTTTCTATATAAATGACGCTAATCGTAATCGTAGAGATAACAGACAACGCAAAAGTTGGGAACGGCTTAAGGTGCTGCTGTTCACTAGACAGGCAGTGCCGGAGTTACCTATTATAGATTTTGTAGCAGAGCTACAAATAAATCCAGGTAATCAACCTAAGCAAAGAACTATAATTAGAGTAGATAATAGTAACTACTATGCTGTTGATACCGACTTGGACTGTACAAAGCTATTTGAGATTAGTGTTTATAACCCTACAATTGAAACTACTCAGCCGTTGAATGAGGTGCCGTTGAATGAATAATCTGAAGGTCGCAGCAATTATTGATAACCGACGCCTAGTGTTGACGGGTGGATCTAAAGCGAAAGTCCAAATAGGTGATAAGTTTCAAATTTACGCACCAGATGGAAAACAGATAAAAGATCCTGACACCGGTGCTGTTCTTGGAAGCCTTGAGATTGATAAAATGTCTGTTAAGGTCATAGAGGTTGAGGAAAAGTTTGCAGTAGCCGAAACCTATAAATATAAAGAGGTTAACGTAGGCGGCAACTATAGTCCATTTGGTTCAATTTCAAACTATCTTACACCCCCGAAAATTAAAAAAGAATATGATTCCTTTGAGATAGATAACAGTACAAAAAAAGAAATCGACGAAATAAAAAGTATCATTAAAGTGGGTGATTTAGCTAGAAAAATTCGTGAATCAACTGACTGAACCCATGCTGTTAGCTATCTAGCGTCAAATATAGCTACAACATCGCAAGTTAATACAACGCGGAGCATAATGTTATACAAAAGTTGGGCATTTATCCTGGTTTAGATAGAAATAAAATATATGGTTATTGAGTATTATTTATAGCTTAATATTGATACTATAAGTAATCGGAAATCTTAAACCCCGGCCTACACTAATACATATTTTGTTTGGTATGATTAGGGTATGAAGCTTTTAGATTTTGATGCGGTTGTGCTGCGGGACAAGCTGCAAGGTTACTTGGATGGTGACGAGAAGTATTTGGCTGTCTACGAATATACTAAGCGGCGTTTTAGTGCTGCAACTGAGTTGCCGGCTCATAATTGGGCGCATGCCTACCGGGATACCATAAATGCCATAGTTATTGGCGAAGCCGAAGGGGCTGATATGCACATTGTATTGCCTGCAATCACCATGCACGATATAGGCTATTTGTACGGTGCGAGTGGTCGGACTCACGGAGCTGTTGGGGCTGATAAACTGGCGGAATATCTCCAGCAAGGTAGTATCGATTACTCACCAGAAATACTCGCAAAGATTGCCAGCTGCATACGGACACACAAAGGGAGTATGCACGACGAGAAGCCGGAGGGGCTCGAAGCAAAAGTCGTCGCCGATGCCGATTTGGTAGAGAAGTTTGGGCCAATTGGAGTTTATCAAAATATCCGGACGTATGCAGAATTCAACTGGCCACTCGAAAAGAACTTAGAGCGAGCTACTGAGATCTTTGATCTGACACTCGAAACCGAAACCGGCAAAATAATTGTCGAACCTGGCCGCCAGTTTGTGGCTGATTTTTACAATCATTTAGCCGAAGCCACCAGCCCATACGCTCAAGATCAAGACCAAAACCAATAGAATATTAACCAAGAGTGCAGAGTTATTGCACAAATATTTTGGGGATTTTGGTATGATTAAGGGATGAATACTAATCCGGATGCTTTGAATGTGCTTTGTTATGGCGATAGCAATACTTGGGGTCAAAAGCCTGATAAATCTGGTCGATATGGCGCTAATGTTCGTTGGACAGGTGTTTTGCAGCAGCTTTTGGGCAACGGTTATAGTATTGTCGAAGAGGGACTGGGTAGCCGGACAACTGATCTAGATTATGCTCCCAAGCCGGGTCGCAATGGTAAAACTTACCTAATCCCGTGCCTAGAAAGCAATAGTCCGCTAGATATTGTGATAATCATGCTTGGCACAAGCGACCTAAAGTTAGAGTTTAGCAGGAGCGCCGATGGTGTCGCTCAGGCAATTAGTGGCCTAGTGGGTACCACCCGAGAGATTTCGAAAGACAGAGCTGGTAATCCACCGCAGGTAATTTTAGTTAGTCCAGCCCATATCGATAGCGACGCGCCACGGTTCAGTGAATTTTATACTGGTCTGTACGATATAACTTCGGCCCAGAAATCCCAAGAACTAGCTGCTACAATCTCGGTAGTAGCTCAGAAAGCGGGCTGCCAGTTTGTGGATGCTGCTAGGGTGGCTGTAGCCGGTGCCGATGGCATTCACTTTAACCAAGAATCACACGCGGCATTGGCTAGGCTACTAAAACCAAGTATTGAAAAACTAAACCTCAACCGGAGCTAATAAATGAGGCGTGTCTTATTTAGACATGGATCCCATTTGTATTTGTACTTCTTTTAATCCGTTAATTAATAATTTTTGATAATTATGTATGAAATTGGCACCAATAATGAGCTAACTTAAGCAGCTTTTTGGAATAACTCATCGACTTGGTTGATAGCTGAGTCGGCAAGCAGATGTATGAGCTTCTGGTTTGAGGATGTTTGCCGAAAGAGATTTGTCTCGGGGCAAATAACTCCTACATTTATCCCCTCTGGGATCGCACTTTTGGCTTTTATAGCACTTCGTTCGTAGCGCGAATTATGAGCCGTTACGAATTCTGATGGAAAATCAGGTAGTAGTAAATGGTTTAGATAGCGCTCAGCTCTTGATACTTTTAATCGCCGAGATAATGGTGCGTTTAGGACCAGCAAGACGTCAGTCGATTTGAGGACATTTACGGCGTAGCCAATCGGGTTACTGCAACCCGACAGGCCGTCACAGTAGCGCACTCCACCAATCTCCATGATTGTTTTAGTCATACCAGGTAAGCAAGATGAAGCTATAAGCGCGTCGATTATATTAAAATTCTCGGGCATTTGGTCCACTTGGAGGTAGTGTGCTAAACCGGTCTTAAACTCTGTCATACCGATGTGGAGTTTAGTCTTCTTGTTCTGCCGAATAGCTGATTGGTCTAGGCTATTTGGAGGATTACTAACCACCTCGCGGAGCATAGCTAAATCAATTATATTGCCAAGGCGTAGGGGATTAATAAAATTGGTATTAGGTAAAACGTTAGAAAAGACATCTAGAACCGAATCTTCTTGTCCGGCATCAGATGCTGCGGCCACGAACGATCCAGAAGAAACACCTACTTTATTTTTGAATACTTTGTCCAAACCGGCATCTCTTAAACCAACGGCGACGCCACAACTATAAACTCCGCGCATGCCGCCACCCATAAATATGATTGTTGGGTTAATATCTAACGGCGCATCATTGTTAGCTTCCATTTGGTCGCGCATAAATATTAATCGGTCTATGATTGGATTAGCGATGCCCGGTTTTAAAACAGCGTCTTGTAGGGTTAGTGTAGCTGATTTCATGGGTGTAATACTGTGTATGATATAACATAATTTACTGAGTTGAGAATATGTTGTACTTAGAAATTTCTGATAGGGCTCACCTAAGAGTCAATAATCGTACCGAAGATGTCGATTTAACGGTAGAATTACCCCACACCGCCTTATACGATTACGTAGATACGGTTAACCCTAATAACAAGAGGGTCGTTATAGCTAATGGAGGCTTCGCTGAGCACCTGACACCGAAACAAAAAAATAAGCCTCGCCAATCAACTTGCCAGAGCAGGTATCTGCCAGGAGGTAGCCGCCAAGGACCTCTTAGTAACTATTTAGTCAGTTACTAATGACATTAGTTCAGGAGTGAATATAGGGCGTAGTATCAGACGACAATTCATATATATTTTGGAGTTAATTTCTAGATCATTGTGCTTTGACAAAATAAACAGGCTGCAAGGTACTAGTTTGACCTCTGGTTATCTTCCCATTGCTTTACAATACTTAGGGCTTCTGGCTCCATCATTTCATTATGGATAAGTTGGATTGGCTTTCTAGATTGACTGTTAATCTGGCTTAAGTCATGTGTGCCTTCGAAATGTATTAAAGAGAGGTGCCTCCTTGTCCCAGCATAGACGATTTTGGGGATTGATGCCCAGATACAAGCGCTGTAACACATCAAGCATGGTTCCATGGAAGAATACAAAGTCACGTTGCCCAACTGTCTGGTTTGTAACGCGGCGCAAGCTTTTCGGATAGCAGATATCTCGCCGTGGCTAGTCGGGTCATTTAATTGTTTACCATTACTTATGCCTGTGGCCAAGACTCTATCTTTTGCGACTAAAATTACCCCGACTGGGAAGCCGCCCTCAACAACTGATTCTCTGGATTCCTGGATAGCGAGTCTTAAATATTTATCATCCATGAGGGTTTATTCCTAGTATGTAGTATCTGGTTACAGTCTCAGTTAAAAATGCTAGGCTTAAGTATAGCAACTTTACGATGGATTGATAATGGATCTCGCAGAATTATTACGGAGGCTAAGTTTGTGTGATGGTTCTTGCGGGCTACTTGAATATGACAAGTACAATCACACCGACGGTCATTAGAGCGCTACCGGCTAGCCGGTAGCGGATGTTGCCTTCGCGCAAGAATTTCCAACCTAGTAAAACCGAAATAACCATATCAAACCGTCTGACACTTAGAGCATAGCTGGTGTATGTACCGGCAATTGCTAGAATATTTGCTAACGAACCAAACAAAGAACTAACTGAAGCACTAATTACCCCGCCAAAATTAACTGGTTGAAGCGCTTTCATAACTTGTCTGTGGCTTCTAAACGGTACATAGGCCAAGATTAACCAGCTAATAACGCTTATTCCAAATATAATAGCGATACTACTGTAGCCGGCATTAGAGGCGGACTTCATAAAAACGCTATTAATGGCATACGACAAAGCCACGGCCAAGCTAAATCGAGCGCCAGTATTTTTGAAGATGTGCACTAATGGGGTATACCAATGGACGCTTTTCTGAGCGCTGAGATTCATGATGTAGGCACCGACAATTATAATACATATCCCGACTATACCAATTAACGGTGGAGCCTCGTTTAGGAATAGCCAGGCGATTATTAGCGTAAATAGTGGCACGAAGGCATTGAGCGGCGCGATATATGATAAATCTTCTCGCTTCAGAGCCTCGAGGTTAAAGTATGTAGCCAGCAGTAGCGGTACAGTGGCGCCAATCATAACCAGCAGATGTTCGCTTAGTAAGGCATAAATCGGCGTGTGGGCGATAATGACGAATGGAGCAAGGGCTATCAAGAAAAGTGAATAGCTAATCCACATGAATACCGAAGCACTGACGTTTTTCGATATTTTTTTGCGAAAGAAACTAGAGAAAGATTTAAAGAAGGCACCGGCAAAAGCAAATAAGAACCACATAATCACTAAGTATAACTGATGGTTGATAAGTGACAGCAAGAAATATGTATAACTCGGAGTTAACTCCGAGTTTGGCGTATAATAAATAGATAATTAACAGGGGGATAATTTATGGGGGCACGCAAAAGCAATGAACAACTTAAGCGTAACTTGACCAAAAATACTTCTGGTACGTATTCGGTTTCGCTACCAATCTCGCTAGTCCGCGAACTGCGCTGGCAAGTCGGCCAGCAGCTGGTTATCAAAAAGTATAACGGCCACCTAATAATCGAGGACTGGCAGACATAATCGGTTAAATATTTAGAGATCATTAAATCCGTTCAGCCTAAAGTTCTTTTGGTATCTATATTAAAACTGTGTTTTTATGGGAGCAATGTCTAGAGATATAAGCCCAGATAGCTTATAATTAACCGAGTGTTTAAGATGTGGCGCCGTGGCGGAGTGGTTACGCAGAGCTCTGCAAAAGCTCGTACACCGGTTCGAACCCGGTCGGTGCCTCCATTTTATGCTTTATACCAGTTGAATTGTTTTGAAGTACGTTTCTTGTGGCAATTGGCGCACAGAATACGACACATCCTTATTTCTTTAAGAACTTGCTCCCAGCTGTAGCCCAGTCGGCTGGCTTGCGAAATAGAAAACCGCTTTAGCGTGGGGTCTAGGTGATCGAACTCTAACACTCCTTTGTCACTCTAGCCACATATCTCACAAGCTTTGTCTGTCGTATAGTTCAGCATATGAGTATGAAACTCTGATCTGATTATGGATCGCCGCTCTTTAGCGCGGAGCAAGTATTGGTCTCGATACTTCTTGTAATGTTCAGCGTAATAGGTTTGTCTATGCGCCTTGTAACATTGCTTGCATTCCGTATGCAGGCGCCCTGTTTTCTTATCCTTAACAAAGAACTCTAACTGGAGTTTCTCAATGCGGCATTTTGTACAGACTTTCATCTGGTGGTTAATTACATCACCAATTTGCAGACCGCTATATATTTACCATAGTCTGGGAATAGCTACTGCAAAAATCTTCATATTTTGTTTTAATGTATATAGATGAAGATATTTTTGGCTAGTTGTGTGATTCTGGACGATTATGGCAAGATTTTGCTGTTGCATAGAGCTTCGGATAATTTAGCCCAGTGGGAGCTACCAGGTGGTGTGGTCGAGGAAGGCGAAACAGCTGAGGCAACTGCGGTACGCGAAATCGATAGGGAATTGGGTGTTAAAGTGCGACTAGTAAATACTCTGGGCTATGAAGAGTTTGAGAGTGATGAGGATTCTTTCCACTGTACTTGGTTTCAGGCTGAAGTCACGGCGGCCGATCCATCCCTAAAAGCCACTACAGCGTTTGATGATATGGATTATTTTGACCTCGAAGATTTGCCTAGTCTGTCTTTATCGACTAGTTTGCAGGCCTTGTTTGAAAAGATTTTTGGCGGAGAGATAGCTCTGGGAGGCTAAAAATTGTATAATCCATTCTGTTAATCCAAAACCGGGCGAGTGGCGGAATTGGTATACGCGGTGGACTTAAAATCCGCTGGTCTTAAAAACCTTGAGGGTTCAAGTCCCTCCTCGCCCACCAACTAAAATAGCTCTGCAAAGCAGGGCTTTTTTAGTTGAGGAGACAGCTAGTCAAAGTCTTGGCTAGCGAGGGGCTTGAACGAGAGTGCCAGTGGCACTCCTCGCTCCGAAACCCCGAAGACATAGTGTAGAGGTTGTTTGGCTAGTGTAATTTGCGCTCGGCGTTCGTGGCAAGCCCCTCCTCGCCCACCGAGTTTGGTATAGTCATCAAATTACATGGAAGAAACAGCTCGTCATTAGTAATTCCTTCTGATGTCAATACTGGAAATGGCATGGGGTGGCCGCAAGTTTGCTGCGAGTGGCAAGCCTTTTAGTTCGCCAGTGTGCTACAATTTTTACAACGGGACAAAGGAACCGATAGTAATAATGAAAGAGACTGTAAAATCAATCGGTGGTGGGCTACTCGGTTTTGCTATTTTTGTAGGGATTTTTGTAGTGATTGGGCTATTATTCGCATTTGGCGTAAAGGTAGCTTTTAGTATTCAACCATTCATCAATTGGCTAGCAGGTGTCCTTTTTATCATTGATATTCTGATACTTCTGCTAGCACTATCACGTAAGATGCGTCCATTTGTCGGGGTGCTTTTATTTGTTTCGTCGTTTGTCTTTGGTATATCGACCTGGATTTATGGACTGGCAGTTACTTTATCGCTTTGGGGTGTGTTAGCTCTGATTATAGGCTTATTGCTTGGCGGGGTCGGCGTAGTCCCAATTGGTATGCTAGCGGCTATCTTTCATGGTGATTGGAGTATTTTCTTTACTCTACTTATAACGTTAGTGTTGACATACGGTACGAGGCTTGTCGGCACGGTGTTAGCCGAAAGTGATATTAATGAAGTAGATGCGCCAATGAGAGAAAATATTATTGAGGGAGAAAAAATAAACGAAAAACGGGCACGGAGTTGGGGGGATTTACAGTAATGGAATTAGCCGATACAACTGTCAAGCAAAATTACGTCAAACAGATAAAAGCGCTTGAGGCATCAATCGAAGAAGCGACCAGTGGCGAAGTTAACCAGGAGTTATTGGGTGAAGCTCAGACGAGACTAGATGCGCTCGCCAAAAGATATCAAGAGAACGAAAAAATTGGTTCGGCGCTTTATAAACTCTACGAGTTACAGGCTGTAGTACATTATTTTAACGAAAATGATAATGAAGCACTTGATTTTATTGATCATGCGATTGAAGTTCGTGGTGCTAGCTATGCTCGCGCCGAAAAACTAAAGAAACTGCTACAAGATCAGTCATATTCACAGGTGTCCTCGTCACCGACGAGCAAGCCGACCATTTCAGAATCGGATCAAAGCGTAATCCATACAAGGCAAGTTGTAGTGAATGCTGGTTTATGGCCGTTTGCATTCGGGCTAGTGTTTATTTTTGTAGCACTCGGAATCTTGGCTATAGGCGCAGCTGCTATTCCTTTTTCAATTGTGATTCTCGTGGTGTCTATTTATCTCGTATATGCTGGCTGGAAGCTCGACAAGGTTAGCGGGGACGACAACTTCATTAAAAAACTGCTGACTATAAATATTGTCATCAGTATCATTACGGTTTGGGCCCTCTTGCCTATATTTATGCTCGTATCATCGGTAATTGCGCGGAAGCGTATTAAGAAATATGAAGGTAATTTTCATAAAGAAGTCAAAAAATACGATGCAATTATGAAAAGGACTTATAGTTATCAAAATGAAAATTCTGTATTTTTCTATCGCTCACCGGTCGCTATTGCTATCCTTTGTATTATTACGTTCAATTTCTATGCCGTGTATTGGGTCTACAAACATTGGTTCTTTATCCGCAAAAGTACTAAGGAGAAGCTTCATCCAGTCTGGAATGGCATCTTTGAGGTCTTTACTATTTATCCGTTAATGAAGCGTATTAGGGGTGGTGCACAACAACATGGTTACAAAAAATTCAAACGAGCGGGCTGGGCCGCAACCGGCTTTATAATTCTTCTTTATGTTTCAAATGGCGTTTGGCGCAGCACTACTAGTACAGGTTCGGAAGTGGCCGTCGTAGTTGTTGTATCGCTTATTGCTACTTCTTGCTTTGTTGCAATTATGGTGGTTGTGCAGAAAGCTGCCAACGCCCATAACATGGCCGTACGCGGCAAGGATTATAAATTCAAAAAAGTATTTGTTGGTGAAGTGATTATGACTATCGTAGGTGTCATTATAGCTTTGGCAGTATTAAGTGCATCTATTAGCTCAATCGGTAAGGTCAGCGTAGGTAGTCTTAGTCCAGAAACAAAATCTGCGTATCAAGAAGAGGAATCTTTGCGCAGCGAATATAACAAATGTAGTACAGATATAGAGTCTAGGCGAAGTAGTGTGGATACCTCTAATAATTATGAAGTTAACTCATTCAATGATGATTTGCAGCAATGTAATAACACCAGAGACCAGCTCAATCAGGCAGTTGATAAGTATAATCGATTGGCCGGCCTTGAGTAGATCCTTATACGTGTAGCTAGTGCTGTTTGATACACGTGGTGGCAGACCCGCTACACTTTTATGTGTTTTGACGAAAGCTGCGGTTATATCCCACTGAAGTCATAACCTATGGAAATCTGGTGCCATAGCAGTGAAGTTTTTTAGTTAAAAGAGTGGTTGTCCAAAATCTACTTACTGTGGGCTGCTATACTAAAGCTATGGAAGCCATGGAGAGAATTTGTCCGTTTTGTGAATTAGAGGGTCGCGTGCTCAAAGAAAACAAGCACGCTGTCGTCATCCTTAGTAATCCGCGCAAGGTGCCAGGACACTTTTTGGTGCTGCCAAAACGTCATGTTGAGAAGCCGTGGGAACTTTCAGCCGAAGAATTACAAGGTATTTTTGAGTTAATCTTTTTTACTGAGCAGCGTATTCTTGGCCATCTTGGCGATGGGGCTGATATCCGCCAGAATTATCGACCATTCAAAAAGCATTCGACCAACTTTGCGGCCAATCATATATTATTCCATGTTATTCCGCGCTCAGCCGATGACTATATTTATAGTATCTCCGAAAAGTTCGAAAAAGACCTGTTTGCCGATCTAGATTCATTAGAGGCTACCGAAGTCGCTAAGCTACTAGCGTAGTGTTATTATATTGTTACTTATGAAGAGTTTTACAGACTTCAATATGCACACGATGCCCAGTGGGCATAATTTACTTTTCTCTTAAAACTCTCTTAATCATTTCTAAACAAAGGTATAATAAACTAGATGAAGTATTACGTCACAACCTCTATTCCCTATGTTAATGGTGAACCGCACCTTGGGCACGCTATGGAGTTCCTGATGGCCGATGTTCTGGCCCGGGCTGCCCGGAAGCGTGGTGACGAGACGCTTTTTAGTACTGGCACCGATGAGCATGGTGGCAAGATTGCCGAAAAGGCTGCCGAGCTTAAAATGACTCCGCAGGCTTTAGCTGATCAGATGAGTCAGAAATTCCGCGACCTAGTTACGGCCCTAAACGTTCGACCGGATCGCTTTATTCGGACAACCGACAAAGGCCACGAGCAGCGCGCTCAGCTAATTTGGAAGGCTATTTCAAAAGACGTTTACAAGAATAAATATGTTGGCTGGTACTGTACTGGCGACGAAGAATTCTTTACCGAAACAGTGGTCAAAGAGAATAATGGCGTTTGCCCCGACCACAATCGCCCCTACGAAAAGATCGAAGAGGAGAATTACTTTTTCCGCCTCAGTAAATATAACCGACAGATTTTAGAAGCTATTGAATCGGACGCACTCTTAATTATCCCCGAAACCCGCAAGAACGAAATCCTTAGTCTGCTCCGTTCTGGACTAGAAGATATTAGTATTTCACGCCCCAAAGACAAGATTGACTGGGGTATTCCGGTACCGGGCGATAAAACTCAGGTGATGTATGTTTGGCTAGAGGCCCTACTTAATTATATTACCGTACTGGGTTATCCTGAGAACGAAAATTTTAAGAAATTTTGGCCAGCTGATGTGCAGGTGGTGGGTAAGGGGATTATTCGCTTTCACGCCGCTATTTGGCCGGGTATTTTGCTGTCGCTCGGTTTGCCGCTCCAGAAAGCTCTTTACGTGCATGGCTATATAACGATTGATAACAAAAAGATGAGCAAGAGTCTTGGCAACGTTGTTTCGCCGGCCGAAATCATTGATAAATACGGTGCCGATGCCTTTCGTTATTACTTTTTGCGACATATACCAAGCTATGGTGATGGTGACTTTAGCTGGCCGGCCTTCGAAGTGTCTTACAATAACGAACTGGCCAACGAACTGGGTAATGCTGTCCAACGCACCCTAGCCATGATTCAGAAGTATCAGAATGGTCTAATTGGCGATATGCCAGATGCCCAACACGATAGCTCTGGCTACTACGAAGCACTTCAAGAGTATCGTTTTGATCGAGCTCTTGATGAGGTTTGGGAGCAGGTTAGGGGGCTCAACCAATATATTGATATCGAAAAGCCCTGGGCGATTGCTAAAACTGGTGACGAGGATCATTTGCGTGAAGTCCTGGCCTATCAAGCCGGCTGCTTATTAGAGATTGCCGATTTGTTAGAGCCATTTATGCCTGATACATCAGCTAAAATTCAAGCAATTTTTAACGAAGGTATCGTTCGCCCGCTCGAAACCACTCTTTTCCCCAAATTCGAAACTAGCTCCAAGGAATAGATTCGTGGAATTATTTGATACACACTGTCATTTGCATGAGCTGACAGAAAAGCTTTCGCCGGTATATGATAAGTGGCATTCTGACGGTGTAGAGCGGACAGCCGAGGATGTTATTACGGCCGCCAAAGAGGTGGGTGTAAACCGCTTAATCTGTGTTGGTACAACTCTGGCGGATAGTCAGCTAGCTATAAAGTTTGCTTCTGCTCGTAAAAATGTCTGGGCGTCTATCGGTATACACCCCCATGAGGCCGCTACAGCCCTTCAAAAAGACCATCTAGACGCATTTGCAGCCCTGCTGACAGGCACAATCCCAGAACCAGTGCAAGAGACCGATGCAAACCACCCCAAGAACCACCTAAGGGTTACACCTTTTACAGGGGAGAAAGATGTGAATATTGTAGCTATCGGGGAATGCGGCTTAGATTACTTCTATAACTACTCGCCCAAAGAGGCGCAGATTGAAGTTCTGAAGTTTCAACTAGAGCTGGCATTTAAGCATAGTTTGCCGATGAGCTTCCATGTCCGCGCAGCCTTTGATGATTTTTGGCCAATCTTTGAACCTTACAATGGTAAAATCCGTGGTGTCTTACATAGTTTTACCGATAGTGAAGTTAATTTACGAAAGGCATTAAACTATGGTCTCTATATTGGCGTAAATGGTATTGCCACGTTTGCAAAATCACCAGAAAGGAGTGTGATATATCGCACGATTCCACAACAATCACTTCTGTTAGAAACCGATGCTCCCTTCTTGACGCCAGTCCCGTTCCGTGGTAAAGTGTGTGAGTCGAAGTATGTGCGAGTAACGGCAGAGTATTTATCAGACCTGCGAGGCGAAAGTCTCGAGCAGTTGGCAGCCGCTACCACTAAAAACGCACTTAATTTATTTAATATATAACTAAATAATCATGAATATTTTTTCAATAAATAATGACAGCATATTTGCTAACCCAGAACGGCAGAAGAGTGTTGGTGAAAATGCTGTTTTGGGACAAGAGCACTTGTATGCTGTTGACATTGCTTTACAGAACACAGAGTTTGCTGCCTCTCGGCATCCTGAGATAATTCAAGCATCCAGATCAGCCGAGTATCTAAAAGTAGTTATACCGCAGTCTAGTAGTTTAGAATTAGCGCGCGGCAGCGCTGGTAAACTCGGGGTTGTAGCTGAGGTGAATGCGGCACAAGCAGCCGTTAATCAAGCTGTAACTAAGCCTGAGGATAACCCTTTATTCTACGCTAATGGCCCTGAGGTGGTAGCGGCCGCCGAACAGCTAGTTGAGGAAGCTCTAAATGTGGGGGTTAGAGAAGATGCTTAAACAAATTCTGAGTATTATTATGCCGCCTAATCCAGAGCTACGCCGAGCTGAGCAGTATCGAAATGTAATTCGTCATTTTGCTCGCCAGGGCGGGGAAGTATTCGGACCAATTCCAGCTGGTCGTCGTCGTGAGTTTTTTTGCCTAGATGAACACACCTGGGTCTGGCACGAAGAGTGGACTGACGAGAATAGTATCCGCCGGGCTGTCACAACTCGCTACGACGTTCGACCTAATGGGATTTTAAAAGCTCAAGATGGTCAACCTTACCAGCCCCTGTCGGGTGACGAGACCCGCCGACTACTAGGTGCCGCTAGACAGTATCGGCAGTTGGTTGCTAATCAAGTTCAAGCCGCTTAAAGCTATACTAATATTATGATTTATCTGGATTACGCAGCAGCCACACCGATGGCTAGGTATGAGACAAACCTAGTGGTTTTTCTCATCGCGCCGGGCGACGAAGTGAATTCGCCGTCTCGGGCTGCTCTTTTCCATGGAGCAAATTATTGAAATCGATATATTTGGATTACGCAGCAGCCACACCGGTAGCGAAAGAAGTATTGACGGCTATGCAGCCGTTTTGGAGCGAGCAGTTTTATAACCCATCGGCCAATTATTTGGCTGCTAAGAACGTTAAAAAGGTTCTAGATGAGGCTCGGGCTAGCCTAGCTCACTGGCTGGGAGCTCGGGCTAACGAGATTATTTTTACAGCTGGTGGCAGTGAAGCCGATAACTTGGCTATTACTGGCGTAATGTCTCAGTATCCTAACGCTAATTTGGTGATAAGTGGTCTAGAGCATGACGCCATACTAAAAACTGCTACTGAATTTAATTGCTCCGTTACGTTAATAACAGGGGAGGGCAGAGTAGATATCAATGATTTGTTGGCTAAGATTGATGATCAGACAGTTCTCGTGAGTGTGATGCTGGCTAACAACGAAATTGGTACCCTCCAACCGCTTCGTGATATTTCGCACAAACTTGGTGAAATTAAGTCTAGACGGCGTCAAAACGGCAATAGCTTGCCGCTGTATCTTCATACTGATGCGTCACAAGCCGCTAATTATATGGATTTACACGTTTCACGCTTAGGCGTAGATCTAATGAGCTTAAATGGTGGCAAGATTTATGGTCCGAAGCAGTCTGGAGCACTCTATGTTTCTAGTAAAGTTAAATTAGTACCGCTAATTCGTGGCGGCGGCCAAGAGAGAGGTCTCAGGAGCGGTACCGAAAACGTAGCGGCTGATATTGGTCTAGCCCGGGCACTAGAGTTAGTTCAATCGGATCGTCACGTCGAGGCTGCTCGGTTACAGGAACTGCAGCAACTAGCTTACCGACTAATCGGAGAGAAACTACCTGGAGCTTATATAAATGGCTCGACCAAGCAGCGTTTACCGAATAATCTGCATATTATTTTACCCGGTCAAGATAATGAGCGGCTACTAGTCGAACTGGATGAGTGTGGCATTATGGCGGCGGCTGGGTCGGCTTGTAGCGCTGACAGTGCGGAGCCCAGCCATGTGCTTCGAGCTATCGGCCTGAGTGATGCCGAGGCCCGGAGTTCGCTAAGGCTAACGATGGGACGACAGACTACTGAAGTCGACATAATTAGGGTTATATCGGTGTTGGTGGAACTAGCTGGTTAGTGGTTGGCAAGTTCTACTAAAGAGGTTATACTTTAACTGTTATTAGAATTACAGCTATGCAGACCTTAATGCATCTAAAAATAAAAAATCAATTGTGGCGCCGTATCTTAGCCGGTTTAGTTTTGCTGGCCTTGCTGGCCGTGCCGGTAATAGTTAATGCCCAGACAGTTACGCAGGGTTATACGGCTGATGGTGACATTAAGAATGGCATGATTGTTCGGCTGGAGGGGAAAAATGGCGTCAAGGCCCAGGCTCTAAAATCTGACGAGGCCAAGCAGATGCACGGCGTGGCAGTGGCGGCCGATGATTCGGCTATAACACTGTCTGGCGATGGCGCCACTAATCAGATATATGTAGCTACGACTGGTAAATATGACGTGCTGGTTAGTACTCAAAATGGTGGTATTAAGACCGGTGACTGGATTACTATTTCGTCAATAGCCGGTATTGGTATGAAGGTTGGCGACTCTCAGCCAGTGGTCCTTGGCAAAGCTCTAGGCAATTTTAATGGAACATCCAATGTTAGTAGTGTAGTTGATGTCAGCGATACCGCTGGTCATTCTCAGAAGGTATCAGTCGGTATGGTCGGGGTTGATATTGGCGTTGGCCATAACCCCTATCTAGCTTCTAATATGACTAATGTGCCGGCCTTTTTGGCTAAAGCCGGTGAGGCCATCGCTAATAAATCTATTAGTACAGCCCGCTTATATGTCAGTTTGGCAGTTTTGGTTCTGACGGTCGTGATTGTGGCTATATTCTTATACGGCGGGGTTCGCAGCGGTATCATTTCGATTGGTCGTAACCCGCTAGCTAAGGCGTCAATTGCTCGCGGCTTGATTCAGGTAGCACTAACTGGTTTGATAATTTTTATCGTAGGGCTTTTTGCAGTATACTTAATTTTGAAACTATAAACATAAGCATTCAGGGGTGGTGAAGATAAAATGACAATCTGGTGGCTAGCAATAATCATAGGTACACTGCTGGCGGTAACCTTGGCCTTTATTTGGGTGGCAGTTAGGCTAGGTGCTGGCGGACATGGACACAAAAAAGGTAAAGATGGGGTAGATTCGTTGGAGGCGGCGGCCGATCAAGACGTCGAGCATATCTTTAATGATAAATTCCGTGAGGAGCTACGTAACCGTGGCCGTCTGCACTTCGAAAAGATTATCAGTGAAAACGCTATGTTCTTGCAGCAGGATTTGCGATTGACGACTTCCGAGCTTAACGAGTACATGAAGAATGAAATCACTAAGACGTTGCAAGATGAATTCTCTAAGTACGAGCAGTCAATTACTGATGCTAAGGAATTAGCTATCGAGGCGCTTAAGAAGACTAACGATGTGATTGACGAGCAGCGTCAGCACTTAAGTGATCAACTAGCTCAAGAATCGGCCCAAGAAAAAGAACGAATAGTTAATGAGTTCGAAAAGAATATGGCTGAGATTGTTAACCATTACGTGTTAGCTTCAGTGGGTGACCAGATCGATCTAACTGATCAGTTAGAATACATTTTAGGCGAGCTGGAAGCCAATAAACAGGCTATCTTTGAGGACGTCAAAAATGGAGCCTAAAGCCGGTAGTCCGGCCCAAACTAGCCAAACGGATAGTACTAAACCGGCCGTATTGTCACTTTCTACTAGTGTAGTTTCGTCCGGCGATGTCCGTCGGATGAGGCGAGAATTGCAGAGCCTAGAAGATACTCTGCAGCAGATTCGTCTGCGCACCAGAGCACCAATTGCTAAATTACCACGTCTAGGTCGACAGCTAGAGGAGTTTGCCTCGACTAATCGCTTGAATATGCTCTTACCTGATGATAGGAAGCAAGCTATGGAGTTTTTGAATGAGACGCTTAAGCATGCCCCGATTTTGCATATTTCTTTTGCTTCGGAGGCCTCGCGAACTTTTACGACCCAGATTGTCCAGTGGTTTCGACTTAATATAAGACAGGATGTACTTTTGAATATCGGCCTGGAACCGATTATTGCGGCTGGCTGTATCTTGTGGACAGTCAACAAACGATTTGATTTTAGTTTGCGTAGTCGGTTTGACGCCCAAGCTTACCGGTTGGGTGAGGCCATCAAAGCTAGTCGTGAGAAAGCTGATCAAAACGATAAACCAATTGACACTCCTGTAGCGGCTCCAGTGGAGGAGTCGAATGGCTGATAATCGGCACTTCAATAGCTTAGTCGAAAAAGGTAATCCGGTTGGCGAAGTAATTGGTGTTGATAACTTCTTGGTCCGAGTCAGTGGTTTGCAGCCAGTCAATAGCAAATCTTTAGTCATGTTCGAAGATGGCACTAAGGGCTTTGTCCAGGAGATACTTCAATCTTATGTGGTCGTTTTGCACCTTGGTGCCGTACCGGTCCGCCCAGGCATAAAGGTGGTTGTTCAGCATGACGATCTAGTTACTAAAGTTGGTAAGGATTTTGTCGGCCGGGTGGTGTCGGTCTCTGGTGAGCCGCTAGATGGTAAGGGCCCAATCGCAGCCGATAGTGTTTGGCCGGTGTTTCACAAGGCGCCGATGCTTTACGAACGTGAATTACTCGATAGCCAGCTAACGACTGGGGTTATAGTGGTTGACGCATTGTTCCCAATTGTTAGGGGCCAGCGTATGGCAATCTTGGGTGATAGTAAATCTGGTAAATCTACCTTAGCCACTCAGGCGGTTATAAATCAAAAGAACACTGATGTAATTGCCGTTTACGTACTAATTGCTAAGCGCAAAAGTGATGTTGACCAACTGCTGCAACGGCTAAATGATAGTGGCGCTATGGAACATTCTATCGTGGTGGTTTCGACGATGTTCGAATCATTGATTATGAGCTATCTGGCGCCTTATGTAGCCTGTGCTATGGCCGAGTATTTGTGGCAACAACTCGATATGGATGTCATGATTGTTTACGACGATCTGACAAGCCATGCCCAGGCCTACCGTGAAATTGCCTTGCTGTCCGAAACTAGTCCAGGCCGAGAATCATTCCCAGGTGATATGTTCTTTGCTCACTCAAGTCTCTTGGAACGGGCTGGTAAACTGGAGCGTAATCACAAGACTCTAACGGCTTTGCCGATAGTACTGGCAGCTGGCGGTGATATTACTGCCTATATGCCGACCAACATTATGTCGATTACTGACGGTCAATGGATCCTAGACATGGATATATTTCGTGACCGAATGCGTCCAGCGGTTAGTATTGGCCTAAGTGTGACCCGGGTTGGTGGAGTTGGCCAGACTAGGCGCCAGCACGACGAAGCGGCCAAGACTATTAAATCTCTTAACTCTTTTGGGCAGGCCGAAGAGTTTTCACACTTTGGTTCAGAACTGGCTCTCGAGGGAAAGAAAGATCTGGCAACTGGTAAACGTTTATACGAGGTAATGAATCAGCCGGCGGCCGAGACTTTTAGTATTCCAGCTCAGGAGCTGATAATGGATATTGTGCTTAACCCAGGCGACGATCAGATTCTTAATATCCAGACGCTCAAGAATCTAGCCGAAGGCTATGCTGGCCAAATTACCAAAGACGAAGATTTTGATAAGATTCGTGATGAGCTGTTAAAAGAATCGAGAGTGGAGCTCAAGAAGTGAAGCGCCCACAGGAAATAGCTGTCGAAGAAGCCTCTATGGCAACCGTAGTTAGCCTGACGTCGGCTTTTGAGGGTATTGCTAGTATGCGTATCTCACAGATTAAAAACCAAGTTTTGCAGGCTCAGACGTTCTTCGAGGCGCTGTGGCAGATTTACCGACAACTCAGATTGGACCCAATCTTTCGGTTTGGCCGGACTGAGCACGAAAGTGAGATGAACCAGAAGGAACTCTATATTGGTATAACGGCCGAGGGTGGCTTTAGTGGAGATATCGACCAGCGGTTGATTAAGTGGATGATCGATAATCATGATCCGGCCAAGCAAGATATTATCATAGTTGGTCACCATGGAGCGGTCCAGTTGTCACAACTTGGGGTTGCTTTTAAAAAGTATTACAAACTGCCCGAAAAAGAGGAGACTATGAATGTGTCGCCGCTGATCCGTGAGGTTCGTGGTTACAAGAAAACGACAGTGTTTTACCAGACTTACGTTTCGCTGATGGTCCAAGATATTAAGCGCATCGAGCTTGGTAAAGCTGTTCAGGATGCGGCTAGCCACACTAAGGCTAATGAAGACGTTATTAGCGAGGCCAACTACATTTTTGAGCCGAGTGCTCTAGAGTTGATTGCTCATTTGGAAAGATCGATGCTCGATATTGCTCTCAGCCAGCTGATTCTTGATTCGAAACTGGCTCAGTATGCCAGTCGATTCCGATCGATGAGTGGAGCCAAAGATCGGGCTACCGAGTCACACAAAGAGCTCCGCCTGTTATATAACCGAACCAAGCGCTCGATTGCTGACGAACGGCTTAAGGAAATTCTGAACGGTCGCAAGAAAGCAGTATCGTCATGAGTATGGGCCATATTATATCCATCAAAGACCTGGTTATTCTGGTGGAGTTTGATGATGATCTGCCGGGATTAAACGAAATGTTATCGGCCAAGGTTAACGATGACACAACTGCTCCATTACTAGTGAGTAGCATCAAGAACTCAGTTGCGATTTGTCTGAATATGCGGGCCGATCGTCGTCTAACCAAGGGTATGTTAGTCGAAGCTCTCGGTCGTGGACTTGATATTCCGGTTGGGCCGGAACTAATTGGCCGGGTTGTTGATGCTATGGGTGCACCGATTGATGGCAAACCAGCTGTCTCGGATGATTTACCACGCCGACCGATATTTGCTCTGCCCCAGCGTAGCACCGACTTTACGCCGCATGCTCCAGAAATCCTCGAAACTGGTATTAAAGTAATGGACTTCTTCACACCGTTTGTTAAGGGCCGCAAGATGGGTATTATTGGCGGCGCTGGTGTCGGTAAAACAGTCTTAACTATGGAGCTAATCAACAATATTGCCCGTTCCGGGGCTGGTTTGTCGTTCTTTGCCGGTATTGGAGAGCGAATTCGTGAAGGTCACGAGCTTTATAAAACACTGGACGATAATGACCTGCTCAAAAACACCTGCATGTTCTTTGGCCAGATGGACCAAAACCCAGTTCAGCGGGCTCTAGTTGGTGTTAGCGCCGTAACCTTGGCTGAATATTTCCGTGACGAAGAACACAAAGATATTCTGTTTTTTGCCGACAATATGTACCGTTATATTCAGGCTCGTAACGAAGTCTCGACTATCCTGAGTCAAATCCCGGCTGAGGGCGGCTATGAGCCAACTATCTTTAGTGATATTAAGGTTCTGCAGGACCGCCTCAGTAGTAACGAGAAAGGCTCAATTACAGCCATTCAGACTATTTACGTGCCGGCCGATGACTTGTCTGATCCAGCCGTGCAGATGATTCAGCATGAGCTAGATGGCACGATTGTTTTGTCTCGTTCCGTTGCAGAGCAGGGGATTAGGCCAGCGGTTGACCTTATTCGAACCAGTTCAAGCTTACTGAGCCCCGAAATCGTCGGTGAGCGTCATTATTTACTTAGTGTGCAAGTTCAGGCGCTTTTGCAGAAATATGAATCACTCAAAGGAATTATCGCTATTATCGGTGAGAATGAACTTAGTCCAGCTGATCGGGCCGATTTCGGCAAAGCTAAAAAGTTGATTCAATATTTCTCTCAAAGTATGAATGTGATGGAAAAAATGAATGGCATCAAGGGCGAGTACGTTAAACGTGAGGATATGCTAAAAGGAATCGAGGAAATAATCGTATGATTATACTTGGTGAGTGCGTGACGGACTTAGTCGGCCGTAGACTGAGTAACTACTAATGGCTCAGCGTCAGGATGCCAGTACTGGCGAGATAGTTGAGGATAAAGCCATAGATTCGGCTGCCGGGAAAGATAAGGACGGTAAACCGACAATGCAGGTGAAAGTTTATTCACCGCATAAAATTTATTTTGATAACGCCGCTACCAGTATCTCTGGCGAAGATGCAACTGGGCCATTTGATATTCTAGCTCATCACCACAATTTTATTGCACTTCTAAAACCTTGCGAGCTTAATATTCGGGCTGAAGGAGCCGATTCTCACGTCAAAATCTCTGGTGGAATTATGCACGTCAAGGCCGACCGCGTCACGGTTTTCCTAGACGTCTAGGTTGCTCTTTGATTGTTTGCTGTAGAGCGTCATAGCGTCAGAGATAAGTGTGATTTAGTCTAGTACAAAGTAGTCAAAGCTAAAGCTGGCGTTGCTAGGTGGTGCAACTGTGCTGCACAGACTAAAGTTAGAAGTTGTGCGGTTCACGTAGTAACCTAACCCGCCTGCAGCCGGTCCAACTGGCGTAACTAGAATGTGCGGCGTAGAGTTAAACTTTTGAGCAAAATTTACAGTTATAAAGCAGCCAGCCGTGGCACCACTGCCAGTATTTATATTGACACTACCGGCGCTATCAGACCCACCAACTGAGCTAGTGCCACCACCGCCAAGGACGCTGCCATTGGTGTGTCCAGGAGTAACACCACCTATAGTTATGTGGTGAGTCAGAATCAAGTCGCCACTAAGTGTCAGTCCGCCAGTAGTTATTTGTGGGGCCGAGATTGCGCCACCAAAGGTGCCACCACCGCCGACACTCAGACTCTTTTGGACGGTCAACTGGCCCTGGACAGATGCATCTTGGGCTACGCTCAGACCTTTATTAACTTGGGTGTCACCGAAGATACTATTGCCAGTCACGTTTATACTAGGCAGTGTTAGAGATTTACCAACTTTTAGGTCACCAACTACTTCCACACTGTCTTTAACTAATACTTTACCAGCAAAAACAGCATTACTCTGGACGTTTAGGATTTGCTTAGTTCCACCGACGGTTACATCACTATTGGCCAGCTGCTTTAGATCATTTTGAGTTAGGTCTTGTGATTTGATTTCGGTGTTACCCTGTTTTTTATTAGATAAGTAGATCACTCCAAAGATTACCCCAGCGATAACTAGCAGAAATATAAACATTAATAGGTAGACGTTTATATGCGAGGCAATGTGCTTGAAGCCGCTGGTTTTTTTGGCTTTTGAATTTTTATCGTCGCCTGATCCATTACCATTAGTACTGTCGGTCGTACTGTCGGCATTATCTAAAGTCTCTAGCGATTCAGCTCCCGCCGTTTCAGACGGAGTAGTCGATTCTGGAGGTTTAGATGGGCCAGCCTCTCCGGTAGAGGTATCGGTGCTAGCTGTTTCGGGTGTTTTAGATTTGTCGTTTTCCATTTATAAGTGCTTAAGGCTACTAACTGCATTAATAATACAAGAAGCGCCCTTAAAAGCCAAAGATAGCTAGGCTGGTTATCTATTCGGTTGCGTTTAAACGAAATATGCGAGAAAATAAGCACTACCCGTTATGCAAACTTGGATAAAACAAATAAGAGGCGTTTTAATCTATGGGCTAAGCCTAGCTTTATTAATAGTGCTTGGCTCAGTGCCAGCGGTTCAGGCCGCTAGTTGCGTGTCAAACCCTTCCCAACAATCGTGTTCGCCGAGCTATGGTGTAAGTGAAACCTTTTTTGGTAGTGGCGGTCAATTGGATGACTCTTGTTCTGGCGCTTATTGCGCTAAACAGTCGGCTGGCGAGCTAACTGTTGGCAATACGGCTGGCGGTAGTTTTCAGGCTCGGGCTGGGTTTAATACAAATCGTGAACCATCGCTAACTTTTATTGTGGATAATGCAAGTCAGAATATTGGAGTTCTGGACGTCGGCAGTACTGCCAAGGCAACCGCCACGTTCCATGTCCAGTCATATCTTGCTAGTGGTTACGTAGTTAAGGTTAGTGGTGGTGCGCCAACTAATGCCGGACATCAATTGATGCCTATGGCAGCAGCGGCTGCTAGCCAGGCTGGGACTGAGCAGTTCGGTATGAACTTGGTCAAAAATCAGACTACCTGCCCGACACCGGCACCATTCAATTTTGGAGCCGATCCTAGTCAAGCGCCAGATAATACCTTTAGCTTTGGTGCTGCCGCGACTGGCTATGATACTTGTGGTAAATTCAAATTCGTTAATAATGATATTGTGGCCTCTAGTGCGACTAGTTCTGGTGAGACCGATTATACTATCTCTTATATATTCAATATCACGAATGTTACCCCTGGTGGTACTTACTCCCTAAACCAGGTGTTAGTCGCTACGTCCACTTTCTAAGTATCTTTTAGATTGGTACTTTAGCCAGTGGTTAGATTATTATTTTGGTTCAAGACTAGTTTAGAGGCTATGTAGTATGCTTCTAACAGATGGAAAACAAGTACTTCAATCGTTCACATATTTCTGAGGCTAAATCACGACAATTAGTTAGGTTGTTTTGTGAGGATATGACCGCCACTCAGATTGCCTCACTAGCTAGTTTAAACCGTAATACTGTCAATCGCCTTCTGACACATATACGCCAGTCTATTGTCGCTTACTGTGAAGCTA
>JBDTES010000023.1:0-33385 GCA_039922435.1 Saccharimonadales bacterium (SeqCode) | reverse complement strand
GTGTTTTGCAGTGTTTATGATAAGTGTCGCTGGTAAAATTTATAGTATCTGGGTCAAGTAAAACAACGGCTTCGTCACCGATTGCCTTTTGAAGAGCGGCTGCCAAATACGACTTGCCACTACCGGGTAGGCCTCTTATTAAAATAGCGATTGGCTGGTCTAGATTGTTGAACTTGCTCATATAGATTTATACTGCTTAAGCTGGCTTAGTCGGGGTAGGGTGTCTATAGTTATATAGTACATTTAGATTACCCTTAGCCTAAATACAACAATATAAGTCTACCATCACGTTTGTCCATAAGCTATTTCAGTTAACAATTGTTTATTTAGAAAAATGGTCTGCGTGGTAAACTTGTAACAGATTTTTAGTTTAAATTATGGAAAAAATACATATACCAATTGATAGCGTGCTCGTGGATAAGATATCGGCGATGCTACTGCTTAGCTTTATGGCTTTTTTGCTAGCGACATTATTGACGCCGGTTTATACTCACTACGCTTTTAAATACAAGCTGTGGAAGCGACACCGGGCCAGCTCAACTACCGGTGAGGCGCTCAAGGTAATAGCTAAGCTCCGAATCAAACGAACTCTGCCACTTATGGCTGGACTAGTTATTATAGCTTCGGTGGTTATTATCACAGTATTGTTTAATTTAGACCGTAACCAAACCTGGTTGCCGCTAGCGGCGCTGCTAGGCGGTGGCTTAGTCGGACTGATTGACGATATTATAAATATCCGTGGCAAGGGCGGGGCTGTGGCTGGGCTTAGGCCTAAGTTAAAGTTTGCCATGATAACGGTAGTCGCAGCCGCAGCGGCCTGGTTCTTTTATTACAAGCTCGGATACAACGCCGTCCATATTCCGTTCGCCGGTGACGCCGTAATCGGTTTGTGGCTAATTCCTCTGTTTATACTTGTAGTAGTTAGTGCCGGTAATGCTGTCAATATTAGTGATGGCATGGATGGCTTATCGGGAGGCTTACTTACTAGCGCTTATAGTGCCTTTGCGGTTATTGCAGTCTTCCAGGGTAATATTGGCATTGCTGCCTTTTGTGTGACAGTTGTTGGTGCGTTGCTATCTTATTTGTGGTTCAATATACCACCGGCTAGATTTTTAATGGGGGATGTTGGATCGTTTTCGCTAGGTACGGCGCTTGGGGTTGTCGCGATGCTTACTAATACGCTATTTTTGCTGCCAATAATTGGCATAGTCTTTGTGGCCGAAGCTGGCTCGAGCTTGATTCAGATTTTCTCTAAGAAAGTATTTCATCGTCGGGTTTTTATTGCTGCTCCAGTCCATCATCATATCGAAGCTCTGGGCTGGCCTAAAACTAAAGTTACTATGCGGTTCTGGGTTATTGGCCAGATGTTTGCCGTTATCGGAGTATTCTTGGCGCTAGCTGGTGGGTTTATTTAGTAGGTTACAGATCTTGAAAAATCGTTATGTGAGCGCCGAGCGAGTTTAACCTTTCGGCAATATCTTCGTAGCCACGGGCGATAGTATAGATATTTCGTAGAGTACTCTGGCCCTCGGCGGCTAGCATACCCAGTAGTAGTAGGCTGGCAGGGCGTAGAGCTGGCGGACAGGACACATCGGCCTTGGTGAATTTAGTTGGACCGAGTACGTAGAGTCTGTGTGGATCGGCTAGCTCAACCTGAGCGCCAATTTTAGATAGTTCGGTGTAATAGATTGCTCGATTAGAATAAATCCAGTCGTGAATTAGTGTGCGACCTCTGGCAATAGCGGCAATCGGCACAAAGTAGGGTAGATTATCAGGGTTTAAACCAGGATAAAGGTTGGGGTGAATCTTATCCTCTAGTGCCTTTAATTTACCGTTGTGTTTGTGGATTGTAATGTCAGCTAGGTCAATAAAGCCATTGGCGGCTTTATATGACTCGCTAGAACTATAGGTTAGTCCCATCTTTTTGAGTTTGAGCAGCTCTAGGGCAATCCAGCGATAAGGAACACGCTCAACTGTAATTTCCGAATTAGTCACAATCGCAGCTGTAATAAACAGCATCGCCTCAATTGGGTCTTCGGTTGGAGCATAAGTCACATTCTTTTTTATGAATGGTACACCGGTAACCTTTAGGAACGGCGTACCAATGCCCTCGATCTTAACACCTAGTTTCTGCAAGAAATAGCACAAATCTTGGACCATATAATCACCAGAAGCTGCTTGAATGAACGTAGTCTCTTTGATGCGAGCGGCTGCCATCAAAACGTTATTAGTAACTGTGTTACCTTGTTCGTAGAGAGTCAGCTCTCCCGGAGCCTTTTTATTAACGGTGACGTCATAATCACCTTTTGTGGCAACTATGTCGACGCCAAACTCTTCTAGGGCATATAGGTGAGGCTTAACTGTTCGTTCACCCAACTTACAGCCACCAGCGTAGGGAATTTTGAAGTTCTTATAATCGTGCATTAGGCTACCGATTAGCATTAGTACACTGCGAGTCTTTTGAGCAGCTTCACGGTTGATGTTTTCCAGTTGCAGCTTTTCGGGGCGTCTAATCTCTAGATCGTTACCTTCTAACCATTTAACTTGGACGCCGATGCTTTCTAGAACCTCGACGATCCGATTAACCTCTTCGATATGAGGGAAGTTCTTAAACCGGGTAATACCATAGTTTAGTAAACTAGCACAAAGCAGAGCAACAGCGGCGTTTTTGCTGGTTTTGAGCTTAATACTGCCGTGGAGTTCGTGGCCACCCTCGATTCTTAAGTTTACCGAACCACTCCCCAGGGTAATTATCTGCTTATTTAGGGCCTCACTTAGGCGCCCGAGCGTTTCTAAACTTAGGTTTTGATTACCTTTTTCGATTCGGTTGATAGCTGATTGACTAGTTTTTAAGCGTTTAGCAAATTCAGCTTGGGTTAGTCCACGCTCTTGTCGTACTCGTGCGATAAAATCGCCGATTTTCTGATTAGTTGTAGCCATATATGTTAGTAATTATATCACAGAGAATATAAAGTCAAATATTCCATTTTTGTTTTAAGTTAACGTAACTCTCAGTATAGTCGTTTATTGTAGACCTTCATAATTATTTGTACGATTGAAGTTACATCGAAATTGCAATCTATTTTATGGCTTTGTTGAGCGTCGGCTCGTTGTATACTAGGGTCATGATTTAGATTATTCATTCTTACCGATTTAAAACTTAAACAACCACGAATTGGGGTAATGGCTATGGATGATAAAGATATTGCACGGCTAATCGCCGCCGAAGAGAAGAGACAGCGCGAGGGGCTAGAATTAATCCCGAGTGAAAACTATGTTTCACGGGATGTAATGACTGCCATGGGCAGTGTTTTTACTAATAAATATAGCGAAGGTTATCCTGGCAGGCGCTACTACGGCGGCCAAGAGAATACCGACCAAGTCGAACAGCTAGCGATCGACCGAGCTAAGAAACTATTTAAGGCCGATCATGCCAATGTTCAGCCACACTCTGGCGCGCCAGCTAACGAAGCCGTTTACAGTGCTTGGCTAGAACCGGGTGACACGGTCTTAGCGATGGATTTGAGTCATGGTGGCCACCTAACTCACGGCGCACCAGTAACCCGCAGTGCTCATTTGTATAATTTTATCCGCTATAAAATGAAGGATATCTCGACTGGTGAGATTGATTACGACGAGCTAGAAGCCCTAGCCAAAAAGCATAAGCCTAAGATTATTCTAGCTGGCTTTAGTGCCTATCCGCGGGAGCTCGATTACGCTAAGTTTGCTGCCATTGGCAAGCAGATTCCAGGTTGTCTGCTAATGGCCGATATGGCTCACATTGCCGGGCTAATTGCTGGTGGAGCCGCTAAGAACCCGTTTGACTATGGCTTCCACGTTATAACCACTACGACTCACAAAACTCTGCGTGGTCCTCGTGGTGGCATGATTCTGTCGATGGGCAAAGTCGGCAATCCACTTAAGGCCCCCGAGAAAACTATCGATAATATTCCAACCCTAATTGATCGCTCGGTTTTCCCGGGCATGCAAGGTGGCCCACACGAACACATTATTGCCGCTAAGGCTGTGGCGTTCTACGAAGCTCTAAAGCCGGAGTTTAAAGTTTATGCCGCCCAAATCGTCAAAAACGCGGCAGCTCTGGCCGACGAGATGATAAAGCGGGGTTTCGAGCTGATAACCGGTGGGACATCTAACCACCTGATTCTAGCCGATGTTTACCAGAGCTTTGGCATCGATGGCAAGGTTGTTGAGGAGGTACTCGACAAAATCGGCCTAACCCTTAACAAGAATGCTGTACCAGACGATGTTTTGCCTCGGTTTAGCCCTAGTGGAATTCGCTTAGGTACTCCGGCTATCACTACTCGTGGCTTGGTCGAAAAGGATATGGCGGTAATTGCTGATTGGATGAAACAGGCTATCGAGCACCGGGATAGCCCAGATCGTCTTAGTGAGCTTCGTGGCGCTGTCCGCCGCTTTGCCCTCAAATACCCCCTCCCTAGCGACAAGTAAGCTATGATACGCGCCTTTCGCCGTCTGATTTTTCCTTTGAAATGTTCAGTTGTTACCTCGGCTATGCAAATTATAGCTGGCTCAGTGGTTGTGGTTCAATTTATATTAGACTCGAGAAGCCCAGTCAATAATGACCCTACACCGACTTTGATCCTCGTTTCATATTTGGGCTTCATATCTCTAGTTGCACCTAATATAATTTTCCTATCGGCAGGCCTAATAATAAAGAGGAGAACTCTATCTGAACAGAAATTAGTGTACCTTTTTCTTGCGGCAGTTGGGTTGATTGTGGTTATTGGTTTTATTGCGTCCGGCCTACTATATCCATCTAGCAGTGGTGTATAGGCAGGGCCAAGATAGCTTACTTAGTTTAGCTTTTGGTTTTAGCAACTCAGGTCAGTATGACGGCGGCTGCTACGAAGTTAAGCACTATAAATAGTACGGCTTGGGTAAAAAAATAGCTAATTTCCAGCCATATTTAATGTCTATTATTAAGTACTACAGGCTGCAGTTCTATTCTAGAAAACTCGGTTTGCCACTAAGCTTAATAGGCCCTCAGTCGCACTATGTATTTTGATTGTTATTTCCCTAGGCCCAATGGGGCTTTATGGGTTATTTGTACGTTGACAGATTTAAGATAATACTGGACTATTAGTAGTGAAAAGGCTTATGGCTGATACTAACACTTTAGGGGAGACACATGGAACCAAAGTTAACTCCAGATGAACCTGATAAAGCAACTAAGCTTACCGGGCTTGATAATGCTCAGCCAGCGAGTCAAGAAACAGTAGATGAATCCTTGGGATCACAAGATATACCCGAAGCTACTTCTCTGGATCCAGATGAGCAAACTGATATCGTAGAGCCAAAGTTGTCGGAGGCAGATTTAGCACAAGAGATACCGGGGTCTGAGGCTACCTCTATACAAAGTGACGCTGACGCAGTGCCAGAAGGTGGAGTGACACCGACCATTCCGCCAGTTCCAGTGAAGTCTGACCATGCCAAAAGACATCGGCCAAGATTATCTCGTAAGTGGCTTATTATCGTTATCTGCGTCGTGCTTCTACTGGTGGCAGGCGGTCTAGCGTTCGCCCTAACACATAAGCGCTCGACCGATACACCCCCGAAGAATACCGCATTAGCCACTAAGCATAAGCCGGCAGCCGACAGTGTTGTTAAGCCGGTAACTGATAATGTGGTTAAAACAGTGACAATGGGCGCTACATATCTCGATGCAGCCAAGAAACTTCCAGACCAGCACTTATACTCAGATTTATCAGGCTTAGGCCAGGTTTGTCCTGGCTCTGATGACTCTAGCTGCCGCGCGATCATATCATCTGACATCAAATACTACCTAATAGGAACAACGAGTGATGGTCGCCAAATAATTGTCATGGTTATGCCAAGCGTTGTTCCTGCGGAAGTCGTCCAGGTAATACTGAGCGATGGTAATAATTACAAAATACTTGCTCAGCAAGATTCTGGGAGCGTTGAGCAAATCAAGGGCTTTGGCGTGGCTGAGTTCATTAAGAGTAGTCTGGTTGGTTATGCCTCGAATGTTAGTTACGACGTAGCCACGAAGCTAAGTCTATCGACTTTTCCCGAAACAGCAAATCTTAATGGGCAAACCTTTAAGCACAATACTCCGTACGGCTATTTTTTAGAAAATGGGCTTAGTGATATTCGTGGTACTTTTTACGGTACCTCACCCGATATCTCAAATAACCTGGCTAAACTAGGAACCGTAGGAGATAATACGTTCTACAGTCTGGTTGCGAAAGATTACGACTCATTTCAGGTAGTAGAGGTCTATGGCACACTCAATGCTTTGTGGGCAACTCACTACGATGTTCAGAATGAACTGCTTGATCAGTCCAAGCCGGTTACTATCAAATGGAAAGGTGGCGTTAACAACAAAAGTACTTACTATTCGGCAGCCAGCGGGTGTGGCTCTTCGGGATATGTGGTGGCCAAAAATGTTGCAGCTAGTCAGTTAATTGTGGTAGGTACGTCGACTGGTGGCCAGCCACTCTATCAATTATCGTCGGGCTCAGCCCTAACTCAAGAGCTATATAACAAAGACTATACCGAATCCAAGAGTTCGCTCAATGATGCTAGTTTAAAAAATCTGACGTTGCAGCAGTTTCTAGATGCCCACGCCTATATCATTATTAAAAACAAACTAGGGCAGTACATGGTGCTGCAGCGAGATGATATGTTTATGCGTGGGGGCTGTGCTAAGCCTGTTATTTATCTGTATCCTCAACACAAGACTGAGGTGTCTGTCCAGGTTGGGGCCGACGTTACTGTATCTAACCCAAAATACCCAGATGGCGGCTGGCAGAATGTCAAAGCCGATACGTCAGGGAAGCTAGTTTACCAGGGCAAACAATATGATTCACTTTTTTGGGAAGGCTATGGTAATGGTTCTTATCCAGAGATAACTAATGGTACCGTGGTGCCGTCTGGGCAAGCTGTATCTACTATTCGCTGGCAATTAAAGGCCCAGGGCTTAAACTCCAAAGAAATATCTGACTTCTTAACCTATTGGCAATCCAAATTACCATCGACGAAATATGTACGCTTGACTTGGCTGGGAACAGCTCAGATGAACCAGTTGGCACCTCTAAGTGTGAACCCGGCGCCTAAAACGACGATTCGTGTGTTTCTCGATTTCGAAGGGCTCCAGCACCCCGAGAAACTGCCTGCCCAGCACTTTGTAACTCCGATCAGACGCGGTTTTACACTAGTAGAATGGGGCGGCCTAGCTCGGCATGGGTTAGATTCATAATTAGAGTTTAGCTTTTGGTTTTGGCAACCCAGGTTAGGATGACGGCCGCAGCTACGAAGTTAGGCACTATAAATAGTACGGCTTGGGCAAAAGAAGCGGTTAATTGCCAACCGTATATGAGCACGATAATCAAATAGGCTACCAGTAGTGTATAAGTGGTCCAACCTTGCCAGCTTACTGGCAGATAGCTAGCTCGTAGTGGGACGAACCAAGCACCTTTTTTGTGTTTTGGAATATGATTTATGTGTTTTGCCATATTTAAACAATACCACTTTGCTAGAAATAATAAAAAGCGCTGGTACGGAATACTCGGATAGATAGTTGCCTCATCACCCATGGATTAACGAATGGTTAACCTTTGTAGTCGGTGATGATTAGCTTTTGGCCAGAGCGGGTGATAGTGACACGCTGGCGCTCTTGCCAGTAGAGACCGCGCATTAGCTCAATCGGTATGCTGACCAGGTAGCTACCACTTGATTTCTGGATACTTCGAATCTTTTCTTGACCAACTTTTTGTCTACTCATCATCTTATAATAGCACAATAAAACATATGTTAAATCATACGATTAATCGTATGATTTTAATATGAAAATAACAGATCAAAAATAGCGTTTAGCTACTTGTGGCTATTATTAATTACTGCAAAAGCTAGTTTAACGGTTTAAAATGGGCACATGAGAATAGACATATCTCCAGAAGAGTTTGATAGGCTTAGTAATGAAAAGAAAAAGAAATATATTGCACAACTATTCATAAGAAAATCTGGAGCGAAACCTGTCAATTCCCCACAGGCGCCAATTGCATTTGTTATGGCAGGTCTACCCGGGGCGGGCAAGACAGAGTTTCTTGATACAATTTCTGAAGAAGTTGTTGCTCGTGGCTTTGATCCGTTCGTACGCATAGACCTAGATGAAATAGTTAGTGTTTATCCAGACTATACGCCTAGAGATTATTATAAGTTTAGGAGTCAGGGTAATTTGGTTTTAGCTCGTACTATTGACGAGAGTAGACATGGGCGCTACAACATGCTAATCGACGGTACGTTTTCTGGACTTTCCGGTGCCTCAGTTAAAACTGTTAGTCAATTACTTAGAGACGGTTATAGGTTGAATATGGTTTATATGTACGACTCTGCGGATAGCGCCTGGTATTACACTAAAAAGAGAAAGCTTGAAACGGGGCGTTCTGTGGATAGAGATGGATTTATCAGGGCAGTAGATAGCTTGACTAATAATATTAGGCAAGTCGTGAGGCAGCATGATAATAATCCGCTATTTAGTATCAGTGCAGTGGTTCAGAAAGAGCTTCGAGATAAAAAATACCATATATTAACACAAAAGCAAGATATTGACAAGATTATTAATCTAGACTATAATCTAGATAATATAAGGAAAGACGTCACATGATAAACAAGTTTATAAAGGGTTTCAAGAAGTCTAGTAACTCCCAAGCGAAATTGGAAGAATTTGTGCTTGCAGAAAAAACCATAAACAAAGCTGCCCAAGGTTCAATGAAAAAGAGGAATGATTTACTAAAGAGAGTAGAGCTTAGTCAGAGTAGATAACGAATTGTTGCGCTGCTTAGCTTTAGATATTAATGTAAATATTTTAGGGCAGGAGTTCGGGTTCTTGAGTTAGGGTTAGGCCAAATTTAGCCTTGATAGCGTCGAGAATCTTTTGTCTAAACTTTAGTAGGTTAGCCGTAGATTTGGCCCCCTCATTTACGAAAACTAAAGGCTGACGGGGCCAAGTGGCCATACCAGTTTCGGCGTCGTGGTGGTCCTTAAAGCCAACTTGTTCAATTAGCCAAGCGGCTGGGATTTTAGCACCGCCCTCCGGTAATGGCCAGTAGACGATTTCCGGGAAATTCTCTTTAAGGCCGCGCAGTTGTTCAGTCGTAATGATGGGGTTAGCAAAGAATGAGCCGTTATTAGCGACTTCGGCGACATTTGGTAGCTTAGCGCTGCGGATAGCTATGACCGCCTCGCGGATAGACCGGGCCGTGGCAATCTGGATATTATGTTCATCGAGGTAGCTTTGAACAGAACCATAAAATGGTGGTTGTGGCCCGCCCTTCATCAGGTGCAAGGTAATGCCGGTAATTATATAGCGGCCCCGGTATTCGTGTTTAAAGGCACTATCGCGGTAGCTAAACTGACAGGCTTCGGTTGGTAGGTTAGTTAATTGCCCAGTCGTAAGGTCGTAGGCTTCGACACTTGTCAGCGATTGCGATATCTCCTGGCCGTAGGCACCGACGTTTTGGACTGGCGTGGCGCCGGTGGTACCTGGTATCAAACTGAGTGCTTCGATACCAGTTAGACCAGCCTCGACACTGCGGGCTACCACGCTGTCCCAGATTTCGCCAGCGCCGACTACTAGGTAGGCGCCGAATTCATCGATTCCTGTCATTTCATAACCAAGAATTTTGTTAACTATTACCAGGCCATTAAAGCCTTCGTCACGCCAAAATATATTACTACCACCTCCAATTACGATAATCGGTAATTTGTTTTCGGCTGCCCAGGCGGTGGCTTCTTTTAGCTCGGCTCGGCTGCTGATTTCGACCAAATTGCTGGCAATTCCCCCGAGGCGCATGGTGGAATATTTAGCTAGACTGACGTTTGATAGTATCTGCATATCTTAATTATAACGGAAAGTTGCCGCGAGTCGCTTGCAAGTTAGGCCGGCTCTATATACTATAAAACATATGACAGAGAATATTCTACCATTTAGCTCGCTCGGGACTAGGCTTAAGGCTATTCGCGAGAAGCTGCGCGAGAGCTTGTCAGAAGTGTCTGGTGCCGTCGAAATCGACGAAAAAGATCTAGAGCTAATCGAAACTGGCCGTGACAGGCCCAGTGAAGATGTTTTGATGCTACTTATTAGTCATTTTAAGATTCGTGATAGTGCGGCAGCCGAGCTGTGGCAGTTGGCTGGCTACGACAAAGCTAATAATTCCGACGATAGCACTCCAACTGGTGCCAAGAACACCTTGATGGTTATGATTGACCCCAGGATAATGTACAGCGACAATATCGAAGTTTTAGCCAACCAGCAGGGAGTTGTTCTTAATTTCTCGCAGACCAATGGCGGCCCGGGCCAGATGTTGACGATTGCCAAGATCGGTATGAGCAAAGATCAGGCTAAGACCGTTATGGGCGTACTTCATCAGACTCTGTACGAAATGGATAATCCAAGCATCCGCCGCCAATTACCACCTCCCAAGAATAGTTCTGATCAAAAATAACTTAACAATTACTCCTAAACTAAAATAAGGCTAGAGCTTAAAGGCCATTGTAACTCTTAAAAAATGACAGACAGAATAATAAACAAAGCTAAAATCACTCTGGGGCGAACGGCCCGACTGTTTACGTTTGGTCGGCGCGGTGATTTGTCGGCTAGCGACGTTCAGGTGGCCCGTGATTATATTAAAGATTATTGGCCGAAGCTAGAGCGGTTTCACCCTAAAGATGATGAAAGTTTACTGGGCCTGCCTAAGCCGTACTTAGTCCCGAGCTTTGATGAGACGGCCAGCTTTGATTACAATGAGCTGTATTACTGGGATAGTTATTTTATGGTTCAGGGTTTGCTGGATGAAGCCCACCAGAAATTGGTCGAGGGTATTCTAGAAGATCTACTAACACTGCTCAAGCAGTATAAGATTATCCCTAATGGTTCGCGGACCTTTTTGATGGGGCGATCACAGCCGCCGTTCTTGACTAGCTTTATTTATGACGTTTATAACACCTACAAGCCCGGCCGGCCATGGCTAAAAGCGGCTATGGCGCTGGCCGAGCAAGAATATAACCATGTTTGGCTGGGTACCAAGAAACCCAACGAACGTTTGGTATACCAGGGGTTAAGTCGCTACTACGATATAAACTATTTGCACGATTTAGCCGAAGCCGAGAGTGGCTGGGATATGACGCCCCGGTTTAACCGCAAAGCCCTAAATTTTCTACCAGTTGATTTGAACGCGTTGCTTTATAAGTACGAAATGGATTTTGCCCGGACAGCTCATCTGTTTGATGATAAACGGACGGCAGCTAGGTGGGAACAGGTCGCCGAGCAGCGTAAAAAAACTATGAACGAACTGATGTGGGATCGCAACCGCGGCCTTTATTACGACTATAACTACGTCAAGCAAAAGCGGGGCACAGTTAGTAGTCTGGCGAGCTATTTTACGATGTGGGCTGGAATGGCCGACGAAAAGCAGGCTGCCGAGATGGTCAGGTCGCTGCGTCGGTTTGAAAACCGGGGCGGTCTGGCTACCACCGATGCGTTGCCGCTTGGCCAATACGTACCCGGAAGTATGCCGGTGCAGTGGGCTTTTCCGAATGGCTGGGCGCCGCTACACTTTGTGGTAGTTGAGGGTCTAGTTCGCTACGGCTATCATGACGATGCCAAACGTATTGCCATGAAGTGGATAAAGAACAATCTAGATTGGTTTAATGCCCACGGTTGCTTTCTAGAGAAATACAACGTCGTAACGCCCGAAAAACCACCCCAAAAAGGCGTTTATCCCTCGCAGTCTGGTTTTGGCTGGACCAACGCCGTGTTTGAACGCTTCTGCCAGCAGTTTATCGACTTACCATGAGTGACGAGGTAGAAGTCTTACCGTGTGCCGATAAATTGGTTTTTGAGACGGTTAAAGCAGCCCAAGCTACAGCCATTGTTAGCGAGCACCACTATGGCGCTAAACTAAAAGTCTATAAATGCCGTCACTGCGGGCTATATCACTTGGCGACAGCACCAGATAGGTCGAACTAGTATTGTTTTAAATAATTTGTCGAAAAAACGGTTTCAGATTGTTTTTTGGTTTCAGCTTGAGACAGCGCTAGGTCGACAAGCGTGGTCACGAGTTCTATGCCAGATACGCCGGCTTTGGCCCAGTTATGAGCGTACAGGCTACCAGGTAGCGGGTTTATTTCGTTAAAGTATACAATTTCTTTTTGGCTGTCGATCAGCATATCCACTCTTGCAATACCGTTGCACCCCAGAGCCTTATAAATACCCAGGCCGACATTGATGGCTTGTCTATAGATCCCTTTCGGCAAGTCGGCTGGTAATTGGCTATAGCCTTGCGCCCCGCTTTTTTTACCGCCACCGGCTTTACCTTTTTTACCGCCACTCATGTATTTAGTATCGAAATCAAAGAAATCTTCAGGCTTAGTTAAAGGCTTTTCTAATAGAGCTGGACGAGGTGTTTCGTTACCCATAATTGGTAGCGTAACCTCAATCAGGTTTGTCACGGCTTCTTCTACTATAGCTGAAGAGTCGTAGTGTAGGGCTACTTCAATGGCATTAATTAGGTCTCTAGAGTTATTGATCCGAGAAATACCAATACTTGAACCCAGGTGCGATGGCTTGACGAACAAGGGGTGCTTTAAAGTCTTGATTTGCTTCAGGAATGCATCGGGGTTTGTCTCGTAATCGTGTTTTGAGAAACTGACGTATTTGGCAATTGGTAGGCCGTTAGCCTCAGCAACTTGTTTGGCTAAGACCTTGTCCATTGCGACAGCGCTAGCGGCCACGCCGCAGCCGACATAGGGCACATTAGCCATCTCAAATATTCCCATCAAATCGCCGTCTTCGCCGTGGGTGCCGTGGGTAGCCGGAAAGGCTACGTCGATATTGATGACTTTTGGGCGAAGGCCCGATTTTACCAGTTTAAGCCCGTTGTCGAAGAGTAGCTGCATCGGTTGGTGATGGTCGCACCATTCGTCAATTTTACCGCTAGAAAACAGACCTATATCTTTTAGGGCTGGGTCGCTATACCAGCGTCCATCTTTGGCGATATAGATGGGAATGATTTCGGTGTACTGACGTGATAATTCTAGCGGTTTTATAATCGAGCCGATTGCCGTAACGATAGATACATCGTGTTCGGTCGAACGTGATCCAAAAAATACGCCGATGGTCTGATTCTTCATATCTTTGAATTATACCCTAAATCGCCTGAATAGACTTTAGGCGTAGTTGTCGGTCCAGTCGTTTTGCATTAGCACGACGTCGCCGGTTGCAACGAACTGGCTCAGATTAGTGTAAAAGTTTAACGGATCCTTTTCGATAATCAGTTTGCCCTTAAAGCCACCAGACTTTAGACCTCGGCAGATTGACTCAGTGGTAGAGTTCTGCATGAGTACTACGGTGTTGGGCTGAGCCTTAGCGATTAAATCACCCATTTCCTGGTGGATGTCATCAGCCCCATCACCTTGACCAACCAAACCAGGAGTAATGTATAGTTTTCGATTGGCTGGCAAGGCTTTTAATAGCTCTGTACCGGCTCGGATTCCCTCAATATTACCGTTATAGGTGTCGTCTATAACCCAGCCACCATTTAGCCGGTACGGCTGCATGCGGTGCTCGAAAGCTACGGTCTTAGCTATACCGGATTTGACCTGTTTTTCGCTCAAGCCGAGGTCGAGGGCTAGGGTCGCCACTAAACTAAGTGGTCCAATCTGGTGAGCGCCTAGCAGACCACTGGTTAGTTTGAGTGTTCGGCTGTCTTTAATTAACTCAAAACTAGTCGATTCGGGAAGTAACTTGACGTTTTTGACCTTCCAACCAAGTGCCCCGGTTCGGTCGTAACGGTGGAAGCTTCGTTTTATAAATGGCAACGTGGCAGCCGGCTCACTGTTTACATATACTTGCTTATTATCTAGGTAATCGGCTAGAGAAAATATATCTTGGCCAGCCGCCTCGATAGTTTTGTAGTGGTCCAGATGAGCCGGAGCTAACCCGGTAATGACGCCATGGGTTGGGCTGGTGTTACGCGCAAAGCTCGCCACGTCTCCGGGTTGACCTTCGCCGTATTCAATAATCAAGATGTCCTCTTGGCCAGTTAAACGACTAGCAAAATAGGCGTGTGATACAGCCACGTTTTTGTTGCCTGGCGTGGCGGCCACGTTTTTGGCCTCGCCCAAGACTGTTTTAAGTAGTTCTTTCATAGTCGTCTTGCCGTAACTGCCGGCCACAGCAATTTTTACACCTTTATGCTCGGCGAAGATGCGGCGGGAATGCTCAACCAGTTTCTGCTCCCGAGGGTTCACTATTAACCAGCGGCCCAGGGCTAGGGGTACGGTGATTAAGTGAGCCCAGACGATCGGAAGTGATAGAATCAAAGCTAGTCCAAAAAGGTTAAAGGCAGACATATTTTGCCAGCTACCATAAGCGATGAGAGCCACCCCGGCAATAGTTTGCAGGACCATTCCTGCAATTAGCGAGCGCTTGAGTAGCTTAGCGGCTTTGGTGTTATCGAGCCGGCGGCGATACATGACGCGCGAGAAATCTTGGGTCCGCCAAAACCAAGCCAAATACGATCCAGTGTGATATTCGGTATTTTGGAGCATATAGGTTAGGATAACGGCATACCGCCAAGGGTTATAAATTACCATCAAGCTCTGTATCATTTTAAAAACTCCTTGATTAAATTAAGTACTTGGCTGCCGTGCGTTAGATGTAAGAAATGATCGGCTTCCGGGATTATATGTAGCTTAGAGCCAGCAATAGCGTTGTGAAAAAGCTGTCCGTACCTGACAGGAGTCTGACTATCCGTCTGGCCATAAATCAAAAGTGTTGGCAGCTTTATAGATTGAGCGTCGATTCTAACGTCGTCGGCAATGACTTTCTTAAAAGTACCCTGTAAATGTTCGGCCACTAGCATATCTGAACCGATAGTCCGGTAGACTTTGTGCTGCAAGGTCTTCTTGGCAGCTTTGGGCAGTGGGCTGACAAGCAGCTTACCGGTTTTAGTAATTACTCGTAAGATCCTGTAACGGCCATTAAATTCTCCACGGATTCCGGCACTGGCTAGTAGCACCAGCTTTTTGGCTCGCAGGCTGTTATTACTGATACCGCGGATGGCTATTGCGCCACCGTTAGAATGTCCTAAAATAGCGTATAGCTCCAGATTTACTTTATCTAAAAAGGCTGCCACAAATACTGCGTATTCGGTTATCCCCCAATCATCTCTGGGGGCTTGGGTGTTACCAAATCCAGGTAAGTCTAGAGTAATAATCTCAAAGTTTGCTGCCAGGTTATTAGCAAAAGTTTGCCAGCCGGCGCTGTTATCACCCCAGCCGTGCAGAATTAGGACTTGGCGACCCTTGCCAGTGCGGTGATAATTAGTAATCAAAGAGTCAACAACGACTTGCATTTCAACTATTGATTATAGCAGTCGTACAGATATTTGCTGGACTGGTTGGGTCTATTCAGATATGACTGCGAATGGTCTCAGCGATTTTTAGGGCGACTTCTGCCGAAACAAGTTTGTGTTCATGACTGTTTAGGTAGCGCCCTGGAGACGGGTCGGTAAAGCTCTCGCCGGCAAATTCGATTGGTTTAGTGCCATAACGCGGCTTAACGTGCCAGTGTACATGGGCGGCCTCGGGCGGTGTATTGTCTGGGTCGGCTCGGAAAGCATTATTCTTTAGGCAGGAAACATTAAAGGTGATTGGCTCGAAACTGGCTCTAATAGCTTTTATGATTCGATTTCTAATCACTACAAAAGAGGCATCTTCTTCAGGTGTTAGGTCGTCTAGTTCCGGAGTATGTCGTTTTGGAGTGATAAACGATGTGCCAAGTAGCGACTGGTCACTGGCGCGTAGGCTAGCCACCCAGTAATCGTTGTCGGCCAGTTTCAGCTCGATGGGATCGTTTGGCATGGCCTGGCAGACGTCGCAGCCTGGATATATAGCTAAATCACTCATAGGCTATATTTTACGCTATAATACTAACTGTTGCTTGAGGAAAAGAGCAGCCGGAGCGACGAATTTATTTCGGCACACCGCGCGATGAGAAAAACCGTTGGTTTGTCTCATGCTTGGGTGATTAGCTCAGCTGGCTAGAGCGCAGCATTCACATTGCTGAGGTCGGGGGTTCGAGCCCCTCATCACCCACCATAAGTTTACTTAATAATTTGAGACGAACTTAGGCGAATAACAAAGTTAACCTACTTCTTATAATAGTTTTTGATACCCCTTAAATACGTATTGTATAAAGGGCCCACAAACCGTAGAATATTAATAATAGCTGTTGAGTTAAGGAGGAAATTATGTCAGTACTGGCCATTATAATAATTGTTGTAGTTCTCATTATCATCGCTAATGGTGTGCGAGTTATTAATCAGTATGAGCGTGGTGTAGTGCTGCGACTGGGACGAGTCCGTGACGATGTTAAACAGCCAGGCCTTAGGTTAATTATCCCGATTGTCGATCAGATGCGTAAAATCAGTATGCAGATTATAACTCTGCCAATTGAATCGCAAAAGATTATAACCAGAGATAACGTGTCGATTGATGTTTCGGCCGTAGCCTATTACCGGATTGTTGATCCAGTCAAAGCTGTGGTCGAGATTCAGAACGTTGTCTCGGCAACCTATCAGATTGCTCAAACCACGGTGCGTAATATTGTCGGCCAGAGCCCACTTGACGACGTCCTAAGTGAGACGTCAGCTATCAACGAAAAGATCAAAGAGATCCTTGAGCAAGCCACCGAGAAGTGGGGCGTACTCGTCAGTACAGTCGAGGTCAAAGATATTCAGTTGCCAGACAGTATGCAGCGGGCTATGGCTAAGCAAGCCGAGGCCGAGCGTGAGAAGCGGGCCAAAGTTATCGCCGCTGAGGGTGAAGCTTTGAGCGCTGCCAAGCTAGGTGAGGCCGCCGATATAATCGCAGCTCATCCAATCGCTTTGCAACTTCGGAACTTACAAGTTATGAGCGATATTGCTGTCGAAAAAAACAGTACAATAATTTTCCCAAGTCAGTTCTTAGATACTATTGATAGCGTCAAAAAGTTTATGGTCAAAGAACAGTAGCTTCTTAGTTGGTGGTAAATATGGCATTTCTAAAAAGTGAAGATATTCATAGTGATAACGATGCTCATACAGGCCAGCGCAGTACTAATCTAAATAGCCTGCGAGCTGCCGTGCTAGGGGCTAACGATGGTATTGTGTCGGTGGCTAGTATTGTCCTAGGTGTAGCGGCTGCCACCGATAGTCGTGGGGCTATCTTTACAGCTGGACTAGCCGGACTAGTGGCTGGAGCGCTGTCGATGGCGGTTGGCGAGTACGTATCGGTTAGTACTCAGCGTGATACCGAGCGGGCCTATATTCAGCACGAAAAGTGGGAACTGCGGACTAAACCAAGCGAAGAGCTGGTCGAGCTAGCCGATATGTACGAAGCTAAGGGTTTGAGTGCCAAAACAGCCAAACAGGTCGCCCAAGAATTAACTGCCAAAGATGCGCTTAAGGCCCACCTTTCGGTTGAACTAAACATTGACGAACAAGATCTAACTAATCCACTGCAGGCCGCTATTGCTTCGCTATTTTCGTTTACTGTTGGGGCATTAATACCGCTCCTCAGTATTATCTTTGTAGCCGTCCATTTGCGCTTTCCGGTCACCTTTGTGGCAGTTATTGCTGCCCTAATATTGACTGGCTACTTGAGCGCAACCGTCGGTGGCGCTTCGCGCCGCCGAGCGATTCTACGGGTCGTAGTTGGTGGGGCCTTGGCTATGATTGTGACCTACGCTGTTGGTTATCTGTTCGGTACAGCCATCGGCTAGTTGATAAATTAGCCAAAAACCGCTAAAATAACGGGGTTGTAAGCTTGTAGAGTGGCGAAGTAATTAGCTCTAAGTTCATTGACGTTAGTAATCGTACCAAATCTACGTCCGTTTGTGGCTCTTTAGCTCAGCTTGGCAAAAGCAGAGGCTTGAAGAGCCTTGTGTCCCCAGTTCGGCGGACGAGGAACGGAGATAAATAACGAACTTGATCGTTATTTTCGAGTACCACAGGAAGGAGTGCACACGATTAGTGTGCGCGATGTCTGGGAGGAGCCAGCCCGAACTGATATAATGTAAAAGCTGTTTGTGGCTCTTTAGCTCAGTTGGTAGAGCAGAGGCTTGAAGAGCCTTGTGTCCCCAGTTCGAGTCTGGGAGGAGCCACCACGAAACCGCCCGACCTCTGGTCGGGTTTTTTCGTGGTGAAGGGCACTGGGCTTGAACTGGATGAGGTAGCGGAGCGAGCCACCAATTCGGTGGAGTGAGGACGAGCCCAAGAATTTATTCTGAGCACGCCGCAAAGGAAAAGGGTCAAGCCTGCTGCCTAGGAGGAGCCACCAATAAAAATTCGCGATCTCTTGTATCAGGACTTTTTATTTAGACTTTATTGTAAGCAACAGCTTAGTACTGTTTAGTAGAATTCCACCAAACAGAACACTAGTAACAAATTGTGATACGAACAATAGATGTAGCCAATTATTAAGGGTAGCGATGGCTAGGCCGAGCCCAACCATGAACGCTATTAATAACAACATGTTCCACTTATCTCGGGCAGCGAATAATCCAAGCCAAATAGCGGTTACCGCCTCAAAACCGATGAATACGGTTGCTGTCGAGGCGTGTAATTGCGATAAAGTTGAGTTGATCTTGTAGGGAAACGTCGAGACAAGCACTAGTAGCAATAAACCTGAGAAAATGTATAGTACGATACGCAACCACTTGAGGGTTGGTGTTGTTACTGGTAATATTCTAGCCGCCCGCATAACTAGCCAACTGGCTGATAGAAATGCTAGCGTATAGGGGACAACTGTCTCCAGGGTTACCCCATAATTACTAACGCCACCTTCATCATTGGAGGTAAAATAGCGTGGGATAAGTGCGGCGCAAAGAACTAATAAACCCCAGAAGCTCAGCTGGCTAATGAGGAGATATTTGTAGGCTTTTTTGTTTGGGGCTAACATGATCTCTGTGTATTCTACCTTAAAAACAGTGCGGATACTTGCCCAAATCCATTGAGTCCTATATAATTCACCCTTGTTATGCGGGTGTAGCTCAGTTGTTTAGAGCGCGTCCTTGCCAAGGACGAGGCCAGGGGTTAGAGTCCCCTCACCCGCACCAGGCAAAAAAGACGAGAATAAAACCTCGTCTTTTTTGTTGTACTAAATCATTTGTGATTATCTCAGTCTATATATCGAAGATTCGATATTCACAATTATGCATCGGTTTTATGCGCATATTACCAGATAGCGGTAACTTGTTGGCGTACGCATATACACAGCCCTGTACTCCGCCGTGCGATACTATAAGTACAGTTTCAGTGTCATGATTCTCTTTTAGCCTATCTAGTGCCGTATAAACACGATTAAAGAACTCTCCAAGCGGCTCGATAGCATTCGATTGGGTATCTTTATCGAAATCAAAAGCATCATTCCATGCATCCAATGTCAGGTATGCCGCTAAGTCCCGTTCACGCCACGAGGCGTCCGAAATAATAGGGATATTGCGATTCTCATTGACTGCTTCTGCGGTCTGTCGGGCTCGAGAAAGTGAAGATGAGATAATAATATCGAAGTGAACGTCCTTTAACTCCACGGCTAATTGTTTTGCTTGTTGCAGGCCCGACGGATTCAATGGTTCGTCATCTGCAGGATTACCTGTCATGCTGACATTTGCATCTGTTTGGCCGTGTCTAGCAAAGTATAGTTTCATATCATAATTGTATCATCTCTATTGTGCAGTATTAGCTATGAGCATAGTTTTAACTTCGTAGCTTATGGCGCACCAATTCGTAGATTTAGCGCCTTCGGGCGCTTTTCTGTTTAATACGCTTAAGTTTTCTATTGACAAAAGCAGTTATCGTGCGTACAATGTACGTATGAACACAATAAGTACAAACCTTACCACCTCCGGTAACAGCGTTGCAGTTCGCCTGCCTAAGGAACTTCTTCGAATGAGTGGGTTAAGCAATAGAGTAACTCTTGAAGCAAAGCAGGGTAAGATTATAATAAGCAACCCTGTAAATGTACGAGAAGGTTGGGAACAACAGATTGAGGCAGAAATTACTACTAACGGCCTCCCGACTGCGATAGATAAGTATGGAGACATGCAGGCAGAAGTGGATGCCACATTGCTAGACGGGATGGAATAATGAAATCCCAAGTCAAGCAATTCACTATCTATTGGTGCAATCTCGAACCAACCTATGGCCATCAGATGAAGAAAACTCGCCCATGTGTCGTGGTCTCCCCAAATGAAATGAATGATGCACTTGGCACGGTTATCGTAGTTCCGCTAACAAGTACTGTACGAAATTTTCCGTTTTATGTAGCAGTAAACTACAATGACCACCCTGGAGCCTTAGCTTGTGACCAGATTAAAACAATTGATAACAAACGATTGGGAGCAGAATTTGCAGTTTTGAGCAATAAAGACACTCAATCACTCAGCAGTGTTTTGTGCTCGATGTTTCAGACAGATATTTAGCCTTATCAGAAGGTGTTCGAAAGAAAGTGCGTCAAGTGCACCAGTTAGACCCAAACGATTTTGAAACAGTATAGTTTCTAACATTTAGCCCCTTTTAAGGTCTTTTTTGATGAAATACAGTAAATGACAGGAACAACCATGTCCAATGAAATTGATAACAATGCAATTACCATAGAGAGAGCCACTGCCGAGGACGCAGAGGCTGTATCTGGGCTACTCCGACAAACTTGGCTTGCAACTTATCCAAATGCTGAAGCTGGTATATCCGAGGAAGACATTCGGCTTCGCACTGAGGGCGAGAATAGAGAACGTATCCCACAGAACATAGAGAATTGGCGTAAAAGAATCGAAACAGATGATGGTTCAGTTGCCGTATTCGTTGCCAGAACTGATGGAAAAGTGGTTGGGATGGCAGCTCCTGGGATAATAGATGCTAAACGAAGAATTGGTGCCATGTATGTTCTACCAGAAGCTCAAGGCAAGGGCGTAGGCGGACAGCTCATGAAAAAGGCACTTGAATGGCATGGCAACACAGAGGATATCTACTTGCTTGTTGCTAGCTATAATCAGAATGCAATTGATTTTTACAAACACTTTGGTTTTGAGAAGACAGACAGGGTTGTAGTTGATGAAGGTAACGTGTACGGCAACACGCAAATACCTGAAATTGAAATGATACGAAAAGCACCGCTAGATTAAGCTATCGATAGACTAAAGAGGTTCGCTAGGTTTAGTAGCTTCTGATTATTGCATTGTACTATCGCAGATATTTGTAATATCTCAACGTTGGTGCACCACGAAAAGAGTCTTGTCTGAAAGGGCAGGACTTTTTCGTGTTCGGCGCGATAGATTCCAACCATTGGCCTCGTCAAAATCAAAATGAGCCACGGCTTTAGCCGTTAGACAGCCTTAGGCTGGCCGGAGGGTTAGAGTCCCCTCGTCTGACTACGCTAAAATCAAAAAAGACGCTCTAACCGAGCGTCTTTTGTTTTGCTAATGCTTGCTCATTTCTGATTGTAAGTACATTATATATTTCATGGCATTAACATCTGTATTCAAAGAAGGTAAACCAATAAAATTATGGTCAGCCGAGGTTAAGGGCAATGCAGCTTATCCTGATTTCGAACGTATTGTTCTCGCTACCGCTACTAGGAATAAGCAACGGTATACAGGTTATTTTGAGACTGACGATGCAGGTAACGTACGCTCTTTTACCCGAACTCGTTATCCGCGCCTAAAGTACGGAGTCACTTCTATTGCGGAATGCGAGAAAGGAATGGTTGAACTAGCATATGATCTTAACTTTAGAGTCAATTCAGAAGGTTCGCAATCGGGATTTCGGGTTGTTTTAGGTCTGCTTGAGGGATATGATGTTACGTCACCTACCCATACTGTCGATGAAGTGCAGAGTTTGTTGGGTAGCACAATTCTCGCAGAGGGAGCGACTGTTTTTGCAGTAAGACACCAGACCACTGGAGTATCTATATACACAGAACCCGTGGCCGTGCTTCGAGGAGCTATGTCGTCACTGGTAGCTGTATACGATCTTGCCGATTCTCTCAAACAAGAACGGTTTGCAGTGGAAGATTTTGGTAATCGACTATCGTATATGGTAGAGACTCGATATTGCACAGAATCGGATTGACCTGAACTACGCTTGAACACAAGTGGGCACTAAAATCATGTCACCTTTTACAAATATCTAAGGGAGGTACGTTTTAACCTCGTAGTTTATGGTGCCCCAGTTTGTATTGTTGGACTCGTTGGAGCCCTTTTTGTTGTCTACCTCAATGAGGGCTGGATATGTGAAGAGAAAGGAAGTTATTGAGTATAGAGTTGGCATAGCTTGGTAATCTGACCAAGAGACACGGTCTTGAATCTTTACGTCTTCCTATTTTGTAGGTGAAGTGATATTATCCGAAGTAACATTTAATATAAGAAGTGAATCATGAAATATAGATATACGAAAATCCGTGATAACCAACAGGGTATTGCCCATATAATTCTAGCTTTAGTTGCAGTCATTGTGATTGGAGGCGTGGTTGGGAGTGGCTACGTCGTATATAGGACTGGCCACAAAACCGTTAACAGTGACGTAGTAGCCAAAGGTACTAAAACTAACCCAGCTCCAATTATTGTTAGCCTGCCAAATAAAAGCCAGGATATACCAACTGCTACTCAACCGACAGCACCTGCGACTACGACCAATAAAACCATAACGCCAGCGCCTAGTCCCGTTAAGGCTACGCCAGTTGCACCATCTCAACCATCACCGCTAACGCAGTATACGTCTATTCCTGAGTGGGGAGTTAATGTACCACTTGTATCCATGACCTCTACCAACATCGGTGCTTCACTGGTTGTTTACTATAGGCTCGGCATTTCGGACGCCAATAATCAACCACAAGCGTTTTTCTTTGGAGATAGCGAAGCTAGCTTGTCGAAAGATGAGGGCTGCGGAGCTGGCCAGGTTGCAGGTGTATATGCGTTTCGGGATACTACGGATAGTATCGAAAGCGCATCTGACGCAGCAAAGCTAACACCGTATAAGAGTGTTGCTGTGGCTGGCCATACATATAATATATATGGGATGTTGTGTGGTGGTAGCTGGACGTCGCGTTACGCTACTCTGAATATTGCAGACCACCTCGCCCAAATGGTCGCCTCGTAGATCTAGTTTTGTTGTGTTCAGAAGAGTGACCAGGCTTATGTTAGGTAGGCGATTATATACATCCACCAATAGATTGGGTTTGCCAAGGGTAGAGCGAGCCTTCCTGCCCATATATTCAATAAGTGTTACGAACTCTACAAAGATAAGATATCTTTTCATCGTTTTTGATATGCTGTATTTAAGATTATGAGAGAAACACTTGGCTTAGTGGCTGTTATCATCGGAGCTGTTGGCTATGTTCCGTATTTTCGCACGATCTTTAATGGCAAGACCAAGCCCCACGCCTTTACTTGGTTTGTGTGGGGCGTATTAACGGCAATAGCGTTTGGTGGGCAGATAGCAGGCAAGGCTGGACCAGGTGCCTGGGTAACCGGTTTTACTGCATTTATTAGTTTTACAATTTGTGTCTTAGCGTTAATAAAAGGCACAAGGGGGTTTCCGCTAGTCGATTGGCTGTTTCTAGGTGGTTGTATGGTCGCACTGGCACTATGGGCTGTTACGAATGACCCATTATTAGCAATCATTTTGATTACAGCAATCGATATGTTGGCATTCGCACCAACCTTTCGTAAATCATTCTCGAAGCCGAATAGTGAGCCGGCATTTACCTATACCCTAAGCGGATTAAAGTTCGTTGTTAGTTTATTTGCTCTACACCAACTGTCTACAGTAACGGTTCTGTACCCAGCCTCTCTAGTCTTAACCAACGGGCTGTTTGTCGTAATGATATTGGTTCAAAGAAAAAGACTTGCTCCAGCGTAACACCTAACCATTAAACATTCTTGATACGGTGGCAGAGGATTCTGTACTTGCCATTTAGTATCAGCTCATCCGAAAGGGCGTCTACGGAAAGAAATACCAGTCTAACGACGTATACGATGCCGTGCTAGACTGTGGCGTAAGAACGATAGAAGACTTCGAGAAGGAAGTTTAACCTCCCACCCACTTAATGGCATTGCAAGAAGTAAGCAATCTTTACGTGATTACGAGCGGGAAAAAGAGATTGAGCCGATTAAGTCGCAACTAGCCGATTGATCTACAAAATATGTAAAAAATAACACCTCTCAGGGGTGAAACTTATATGCCACTCCTTCGTACTGAGCTTTAAGGCAACACAAATAGGCGAACATGCTTGCTTTAATAATCATGATGTGTTATAATAATGGACATTATGAGTGAATTCACCGCAGGCTTTTCGGATACCTATCAAACTGATTTGCGCAGTATGCTGGATACCAGCCAGGAACTGGCCGCGTTCCTTATGCCTGCTGCATTTGTAGAGGGCAATCCATTTGTAGATAATGGGGCTGATATTGGCATAATTGTCGATGGTGTTGATGGCAATCGCTACGAATATGGCACACTGGAAATGGAAGCTGTACTTCTTGAGAAACAAGCGGCGCTTACAGAGATGATTGTTTTGTCGAGTGCAGCAATGATGGACATTTCTACGTCCGAAATAGTTATGTTGCCATTCGCAGATGACAATAATCGAACTCCTGAGCAAGAAACTCAAGTGGATGTTGTTATAAAAAGAGTGGAGGATCGGGTAAAAAACGCAACCTCAACATACGCTAAGTATTTGTTTGGCGATACTGAGAGCGAACAATATACTGTAACTACGCTGCGAATTGCAGACGCAAATGGGGTTGTGATCGCAAGGGAACTTGAGTTTGAAATTGAAGATGAGTATTTGAAACGTAGTCTCAGGGTGGTTGATATACCGACATCAAGTCCTGACTATTCAGTAGAAGTGAGCCAGACTTTGTCTCCTGTTCAGGACGAAGGATTGCGGAGCGTAATTGAATTCTTTCTACAGAATAATGATGAAGGTAGCATAGTTACTGTTATGAACTTATTCAAAGCAGAATTGATTGGAAAAGATCCTTCGGATGTGAGTGAATTGATTGATAGATATGAAGCTTTGGACAAGGGTAGTGAGTTGCTTGGTCTTATTGAAAAGATTAAAGCGAAGGCTGTGGCTACCCAGGAGTCTAATAAAATAGTTCTAGCCAATCCAGAGCTCAATTCACCTAGCGCCGAGGAGCTACAGGTGTACATGGAATTGCTCGATCAGATACGCTCGTAGCCATTCTTATCAAGGTGATGCCTTAAATATCCTACTAGGCCATAAATCTCGTTATCATGAGGTGAAACCTTGTTCTCCTAAGATTAAAAAGAATAAATTGAGCTGATTAAGTCACAATTAGCAAACTAATCTACGATACATGTAAAAAATAACACCTCTCAGAGGTGAACCTTATGTACCTTATGTAACACTGTTATCTCCAACTAATACAAATGATTGAATCACCGGTGGTCTAAATAACTTGCCCGGGTATCAAAATATCTATAATATATGCAGTAAAGGAGTCATGATATGAGTGAAACTATCGGCGGCAGAGCCAGAATGGATACTGGGATTATCCCAAAAGGGGTCGATTTTGATCTAGCCCGTCAGAGAAATAGACTGATTGAGGATTGGAGAAATGGCATTAGGGGACTGTCCCCTAACAGAGAGAGAATTTGCAAATAATTTCGGAATGATTTAATTTTAGGGCATGCCTTCTAGAAATACTGCTAGGCTTGATAGCCCCGATAGTTATTATCACGTCTATGCTCGTGGTGCCAGCAAAGAGGATATATTCCGAGAGTCTGCTGATAAAGACTATTTGCTCTATCTTTTCTCGCGCTATCTTTCCAAAGACGAATCCATAAGTAATACGGGTGTACCTTACATGCACCACAGAGGCCACGTTGAGCTTTTATCGTACTGCCTAATGAACAATCATTTTCATTTGCTGGTGTACCAAAATGAGATAGGATCGCTATCTGGGTTTATGAAAAGTTTTATGACAAGCTATGTGGCTTATTTTAATCGTAAATATAATCGCAGTGGCCATCTTTTCGAAAACCGCTACAAAGCTTCGCTTATTACCAATGATGGGTATTTGTTGCACATTTCGCGCTACATACATCTCAACCCTCGGAGCTGGAAGAATTTCCCATACTCCAGCATTAGACATATTCGTAAGGCAAGCGAGCCAGAGTGGTTACAGACCGAAAGAGTCCTGATACTGTATCCGACACGGCAGGCTTATTTAGAGTTTGTAGCCGACTACGAAGAAAACAGAAACATACTTGCCGAACTGAAATATGAACTTGCAGATATGTAAATAAGTCATCTGTTAGGGGACAGTCCCCTAGAACCCACCGATTTATCAATTATTCAGCGGATGGGTAAACCAGAAGAAATAGCGGCCGCCATATGTTTCTTACTTTCCGAGGAGGCGTCCTTTGTTACAGGCCAAGTTTTAGCGGTTGATGGTGGCTTTACTCTAAAGTAAGAGCCTGGCAGTCGCGGGCGGGGCTTCTTTGAGCTGGTTGATTGTACAGGGGTACTTCGGTGTTGTTTTTGCTTTTAGATTAGGTATATCCTAAACAAGAGTTATAATGAAACAAGTTATAAAATAATGATAGAGGGGATTAGACATGGTTACAGGATACTGCGTTAAGTGCAAAGAAAAGGGTGTTGAGCTAACAGACCCAGAAATTCATCAGACTGCCAAGGGCGGTTTTATGGCTAAGGGCAAGCACGCTAAGTGTGGAACCACTGTTTGTGCCATGATGTCTAAAGAAAATGCCGAAAAGGCAGTCGCTGGCGGCGCCAAAAAAGCTTACTAAGCTTTTTGCTACATTAAAATAACAAATAGCGCGCTAGAGCAGCTAGCGCCTTTTTGATATAATTATTACATGATTAAGGGTTTAATTGTTGATATAGATGGCGTTATCGTTGGTAGTAAGGCTGGATTTAACTTTCCGGAGCCTCACCCTGATGTCCTAGCCCGGCTTAAGGGTATTAATGATAGTGGTGTCACGGTTAGTTTATGTACTGCCAAACCGTATTTTGCGGTCGATGGTATTGTCAAAGGGGCAGGCCTTAGTGGCCTTCAGATTACCAGTGGCGGTGGAGTGATTGTTAATGCCACCGATAGTTCTACCGTAAAGTCTCATTTACTCGATAGGGATGTTGTTCGGCAGATTGTTCAGGTCTGCTTGGAAAATGACTGCTACGTCGAGATCTTCTCCGAATTAGAATATTTCGCTCAGCTAAGCCAAAAATCAGATACCACAGTTATGCACACCAAAATCTATCAGCGTGATCCGATCTTTGTAGATTCATTGCTAGCCGAAGTTGACAAGCAGGATATTGTAAAAGTTATGCCGATTGCTAGAGATGACCAAGCGATGGATGCTATAAATAAGTATTTCAGCCATTTCTCGGACCAGGCTTCGATAGGCTGGGTATCGCAGCCAGCAGCGTTGCCTTGGCGACTTTGTGTTATAACGGCTAAGGGTATTTCAAAAGCGCAGGGTAGTCACGAAGTAGCTGAATATTATGGAATAAGTACAGATGAGCTACTCGGCATCGGCGATAGCACAGCCGACTGGCAGTTCATAGAAGCTTGTGGCTACGCTGGGGCTACCGGAAATGCTAGCGATGAACTAAAGAGACTAGTTAAGACCAGAGGCGATAATTCGTTTATTGGCGGTGATGTGGACGATAATGGTGTCCTAGAGATATTCGACTATTTTGAGCTGTAGTCTAATCGTCTAAGCCCAAGGCGGCCCTTGAGAGCCTAAGTAGCTTTTCATGCATTGCACGGTTACCGCCAATGAACAGCCGGTCGCCAGGTTGCACAGCTCCACCGTCAATATTGGTGAGCTCTCCGCCTGCTTCTTGGAGAATTAGGGCACCTGCGAATTCGGGGAACGAGTCTTTGGCAACGGAGATAACCCCATCTTTTCGGCTGGCCGCAACCAGGCAATAGTTTACGGCGAATGACGCTTCGTTGCGTTCGGTATCAAGACCTTTTGTGGCTGAACGCAGAGCTATAGCATTAGCGGAGTCGAATAGTGATGTTGCAGTATTTTGCAGAACGCTATGCGTCGTTGATGACACACTTATAAGCTTGCCATTTAAATAAGCACCCTTACCAGTTTCGGCAGTGAATAGTTCACCTACGGAAGGGTCATATACCGCGGCGAAGCGAGTCTTGCCATTCTGAACGTGTGCGGCGACCGATGCGTAGTGTGGCCGGCCCTCGATTAGGGCACGGGTTGCACTTATTGGGTCAATTACCCATATATTTTCGGCATTTTCGAAACTGTCATGTTCTTCTTCGGCAAAGATCTTATGGTCGGGGTAGGTATCTAAAATTAGGCCAGTCAAAGCTCGTTCAATCCGTAAGTCTTCTTCAGTGACATTTGACTTAGTTACCCCAATATCTTTGATTTTGCCCCGTGCCTGCAATTCAACCAGGCGCTGCCCAGCTTCTTGCATGTAATCAGTAATCTGTGTATACAGAATTTCCATACAGTAAATTATAGCATAAACCTTTCAGTAATTCAAATATAATGCAATATTTCTGGATGTGTGAGATAAGTAACGCAAAAGTTATATGTAAAAACCTCTTTGATTGGGATTTTTGTGTTCATTGATTAAGCCAACAGTTTTATACTACGTTAGGCGAGGCAGATCTAACGAGACAAAGTTGTGATACCTTACTGATCATAGCGATGGTTACAGCCTAATTTACAATTTAGCACTAGGCGATTTTAACAAATGTATAGTTTTCAAACCATGAATCTAGGATGTTCTATTCCGCTTAACTTTGCAGATTGATAAGTTAGTAGCTAATATGTTGGTATGTTTGCCTCAACTAACCTTGCTGATAGTTTAAATCTCGCAATAGGTACTGCTTCGATAATATTTGGAATAGTTGCATTGCTATTGTCAGTTGTCTTCTTCTTTGAAGCAAAAAAGGCCGAGAAGAACAGTGCTGTAACGTTAGAAGGGATATCTAAAACTACGGTCACTCTCGATCGTCTCTCTATGCGTATCATCAACAAGTTAACAAGCGCCATTATTGAGCCGAGCCAGAGAGAGGAAACACTCAGAGCATTACTTATGACCACAAATGCTAGTGGTGGGCTATCGTCTTCAGTTTTAGAACCATCAACAGGCTCTACAAAGGCGGAGCTAGAGCAATTTAGAGTAGATAATCTTATTACGGCATACTATTACTGTGCTTTAGCTAATATATCTGCAAGGTTTAATTTACCAGTAGATATTGCGGAAAGTAGCAGTCATGAAGCTGTAACTAGAATCGTAGACGGTAGTGCTAGTGACTTTGGGATAATCCAGAATTGGCTAAGAAACACTGATGGTATTCAAGATAAAATAATCCATAGCCCGGTCAAGCCACTCTATGACATGACCCTACCAATGATAGACGACGTTTTTAACACATTAGATCATTATGCTCGCAGAGAACGTGAATCAATAGCCAAATCTCAATCCTAGTCTTATGGTAGTCACACTTTCCGCAACTATGCCGCACCAAGAAGCGAGTTGGGCCGGACTTCTTCTAGATTGAAGTAATAGTTATTACTTAAATTTCCGGCTGTCATATTTCGTGGAAAGGTTTAGAGTGTATTGGAATAGATAAATCAAAACAAGGGCGGTAGGGGCTTAAATGAAAGATCAGACTGTAATTATAACTGGGTCGAGTGATGGAATTGGGGCAGTGGCGGCCAGAGTTCTTAAAGGCCGGGGCGCCAACGTAGTTATTGTTGGCCGATCGCCCGAAAAGACGAAGCGGGTGGCCGAGGCCCTCAAAGTGCCGTATTACGTGACCGATTTTGCCAAGCTTGACGAAGTCCGTCAACTGGCGTCTGATATCAAAAGGGCGTACCCACGTATCGACGTGCTTATAAATAACGCTGGTGGTATATTTGGCGACCGTGAGCTAACGGTCGATGGCTTCGAAAAGACATTGCAGGTAAATTACTTGGCGCCGTATTTACTGACTAATCTGTTAATGGACACTCTTATTAAGAGTAAGGCCAAAGTCTTAAACACCTCGAGTATTGCCAATAAAGTCTTTAGCGATCTAGATATAAATGACCTGAATATGGCCAATAATTATACGATGCACAAGGCCTACGGCAATTCGAAGCTCGAGAACATCCTGTTTACTAAAGAGCTAAATATCCGCTATGGCTCGGCTGGCCTAGCAGCTGTCTGCTTTCACCCCGGGAATATTGCTACCAATTTTGCCAGTAGCTCGAAGGGCTTTATTAAGTTTCTATACCATGGTCCATTCAAGAAGCTGTTTGGCCTGATTACGCCCGAAAAGGGAGCTGACAATATGATTTGGTTGGCCACGTCTGAGCCGGGCAAAGATTGGACGCCGGGCGAATATTACATCAAGCACAAAATCGGCAAGGCTATCGATAAAGCCTACGATACGGAACTGGCCCGCAAGCTTTGGAATCAGAGCGCCACAATGGTCGGCATCTAATTTTGTAGCTATGGCTAGTAATCTAGCAACTTAGATCAGTAACTAGCGGGTCCGACTTATTGCTATAATTATTGCATGAAACTGCTTAGCCGGCTGCCAGTAAAAATATTGATTTCAGTTGTGGTGGGTTTGATGCTAGCTAGTGTGACTACTATAATTACCTATAATTGTCCGCCAATTGATGGTGCTATGGGTTGTGTATCGTTTGAGAAAGCAGTCATGCACCCCGGCGACTTGTTTAATAATAAACAGAATAGTCTTTGGCACTTTTCGGAGACTTTTGTAGTTGTCGCCCTTGCTAGTTTTGGATTAATTAGTACTTATAGCTGGGCTCAAACAAAAAAGAAGACCTAGTTATTGACTCTTTAAATATACCGAGTTGAATTAACTAACAGTGTCAGAGCTTATGGCTTATATAGAAATTCTAATTATATTGTTGAGGCCTAAGCACTATCGTATACTCAGTCTTAGTAGGTCACTTTAAATATTGAAATATAATTAAGTAATGGAATCCGTAACACTCACTGGCATACCGGCTTTACTGGCTATTGGCCTTGTTGTTGGTATTGCAATTGTGGTTCTGTGCATACTAACTTTGCCGGCATTTCTATTGAGTGCTTTTGGGCGCCGCAAGGCCGAAGACTATCGGAGGGCCAGAAATGGAACTGTCGTTTCGCAGTATGATCCACCTCTTGATTTGTCCCCCGCCGAGATGGGCTATATGTACGACCTAGAGTGTGGCCAGAAAGAGCTGAGGGCGACCTTATTTGATCTGGAATGGCAAAAAGTTATAACTATAAATAACCAAAAGTCGGTCACTGTCATTAACCAGGATTTTTTTAGTAAATTGAAAGATTACGAGCAGACGGCTATTAAGTTATTTTCGACTAGCAGCCCGGCGCCTAGCGTAGTTAGTTCTGTCCCCAGCCCAATCGCTAGTATTAGCGCGCCTGTCGACTTTACAGAATTTGAGTTTCAAGTAGCACAATCCTTGAGGGCTAAAGGCTATATAATGAAGAGTAAGCGCCTCCATAGATGGTTGCTGGCCTTAGTAATCGCGTTTGTACTAGGGCTCTGGCCAATGGTTCTGGCTCTTGCGTCTGACGGTAAAGCCGAGAGCATGTTTAGTAGAATATCGGGCGGAGTATTTGATAGCCTAGGGCTAGGCGTCTTTCTTTTCCCGATATACATCGGGGCCGGTTATTTGATGGCAAAACTATGGATGAAAGTAGCAGGTGGTCAGTGGCTGGCTGGCAAGAATATTAGACAGGCCTGGTACGAGATTGAGGGTTATAGACTGTTTATCAAAGAGGTAGACCTAGACAATATTCAGTTTGATGCGACTAATAGTCCTAATCAGGCACCACAGCGAACATTGGCCTATGCCATTGCTCTTAATCTAAAGACCAAATGGCAGTGGTATTTCACGAGTAAATAACTAGTACCTAGTTTCCGGACCTCAGACTATCATGGTAGCTATATTGACGTCTATAAAAGATGAGGCTAACTCGGGGTAGGCTCCAGCGAATAGTCGGCGGCAATCGGCAGCTTTACCATAAAGGTGGATCCTTTGTTTAATTTTGATTCGACCTCGATGCTACCCTCGTGCAGATCTAGTATTTTCTTAACCCAATACAGACCTAGGCCCGTACCGGCGACTGCTATCGACAGGGAATTATCGATTCTGGAAAACTTCTTGTATAGCTTCTTATAATCTACTCTGGCAATGCCGACACCGCTGTCTTGGACGGAGACTTTTGTAAACTTATCAGTTTGGCTCATAGTGATCTTAATTTTACTACCAGACTCTGAATACTTGCCAGCATTGTCTAGTAAGTTCTCAAACACCATACTCATTAGTTTATGGTCCATCATGGCCATAATTTTCTTAGGTGGTTTTTGTAATGTCACGGTTTGACCACGCGACTTAAACAGAATGGCTTGTTTTTCTATGACCACTTCCAGTATCTGAGTCATGTTACAAGCTGATTTTTCGAGGTATACCTTGCCGTCGTCCACCCGGGCAACTCTAAGCAAATCTTCAATAATCTCGAGTTGTCTTTCATTGCTTTCGTATATAATATTGGCCATATCTTTTTGCTTGCCTGATAGTTTGCCGGCATAACCCTCAGACAGCATGGCTGCATACTGTTTTATAACGGTGGCTGGCGTCCGGAGCTGGTGAGACGCCATAGAAACGAACTCATCCTTAGTACTGTTTAGTTTTTGCAGTTTATCTCGCTGACGTATCAGGTTCGCTGTCATCTCGTCGGAATCACCTTTTAGCTTTTGCTGGGCCGAGACATCTTCCATGGCCAGCAGAATCAGCTGTTTGCTATCGACCTGGCGAGCATTAAGCAGCATGGTTCTTTGCCCTAAAACAGGGAAATCATGGGTTACGCTAAAATTATTAAATACCCGGTGTTTTGGCAGAATTCGTTCTAGTAGCTCTCGTAGTTCTGGTATATTCCATTGGTTATTACCAAGTTCGTATATACGTTTGTGCTGGGTATCTCGCTTATTGACTTTAAATGTCCGGTAAAAGGCATGGTTTGCCGTTACGACATGTAGCTCTTTATCTAGAATTAGGAATGGCTCGCGGACTGTCTCAGTAATGTCTTTGTAATAAGACAGCAGGTCGGTCAGGGCAACTATACGATCTTCTTGATGAACTAGCTTATCTTGGGTAATTTTACGTTGTTTAATAGTGGTCACTTGGTTATTCCTAACTCTATGTTATTACTGTGGTGTTCGACAAATTTGGATGTACTCGTCTGATAGTTATATGCCGAATATAAAACTATAGCTATCTATTCTATA
>JBDTES010000022.1:0-6900 GCA_039922435.1 Saccharimonadales bacterium (SeqCode) | reverse complement strand
CGGAAGCTACACTTTCTAGCACTGCTTGCCATAATTCAGCCTCAATAAGTCGGAACCCAATTTGATCTATAACTGTTTCGACATCGGGCTCAAAATTACTAAAGCTCGGCAATTCAATATTTTGTTCTGGAGCTCGAGCTGGCAATAGCTGCTGATCTTCGGCGTGTTGTGTCATGGTTGAAATAAACCGAGTATAGAGTACACGTACTTCGTCGATTTCGGCTTGCTTATATTGCTCGACAACCCGACTAAGTAGTGGTCGCAAATCATTAGCGGTCGGTTGGTCACCAAAAGCTGGATAAGCCGCACTCAACTCAACCCCGCTCAAACGACGCACAAACTGCGAACCTTTATTACCAACCGTTGTAACTATACTGGAAATCTTGGCCTCGCGGTCAGCCATAATAGAAGTTGTCAGCTCTTTAAGAACGTTCGCATTATAGGCTCCGGCCAGTCCGCTATTACTAGTGATAACTATATAAAGCCGACTCTGGACTGGCCGCTTGGCAAATAACGGCTGCTGTTCGACCTCTCTAAGACCACTAAGGTTTGCCAGCAGCTCATCAGCTAAATCAGCGTAGGCACGGCTTCTAGAAGCATATTCTTGTGCCCGGCGAAGTTTGCTAGCAGCCACCAGCTGCTGGGCCTGCGTAATCTGCCGAGTGTTTTTGATGCTGGTTATTCGTCGCCGAAGAATGATTGTACTAGCCATTTTGATCGCTTTCGTGCACCAACGTAATCCCCATTCCACCTAAAACTCGTTGCATGTAGTTAATTACGGTTGCTCGCTCATCCTCCGGTCTCTCAGCCCAATCGATATGCGAAAGAGAAAGTAGAGTATTTGTCGCGATGTCCTGAGCTCGGTTAGATACACGCTCACCACTATACATATCTGTTACTAAGTTTTCTGTTCGATCATCAGGGTCAATACCGGCAAGCTCCTGCCAAACTTCTGCGGAAACTCCTGCCCAGTCTGGTTGTGGCACATAATCATTATCGAAATTATCAGAATCTTTTAACATCTTAGATACATGAGATTGAAGTCTAATAGGGTCAGTTCTGTTACGAGTAACATAAACTGTTACACCTCCCAGATTTTTAGGAGTTGCCATACTTCTTTCCGAGGGCCTGCGATGTTCTTGGCCTTCATCGAAATGAGTTGGTAGAGGGTCTCTTCTAATTCTGCCTTCCATACACTAGTCTCCTGACTTATCCACTTTAACTTCATACTGCTTAGTGATTTCTTGGGCTACCTTCAGAACAGCAGCATTCTCTTGATCCTCTGGCTTTTTACCGGTGTTTAAGGTCTCAATCAATTTAGCATGTTTCGACTTCAACTCTCGCAGCAAAGCAGCTCTAGCAACGTCAACCTTCTCTATCGGAACAGAGTCAAAAGCACCCTGGTTAGCTGAGTAAAGAATCGAGTACATCTCCCAAATTGCATATGGTGCAAACTGCGGCTGCTTAAGCAGCTCAGTGAGGCGCTGACCACGCTCAATTGTGTGGCGAGTTTCTGGGTCAAGATCGGTCGAAAACTGACTAAAGGCCGCCAGTTCGCGGAACTGAGCCAAGGCCAACTTCATGCTGCCACCAGCCGATTTAATAGCTTTGGTTTGAGCCGCTCCACCGACCCGAGAAACTGACAAACCAACCGAAATAGCCGGTCGAATACCCTGGTAAAACAGGGAAGTCTCGAGAAATATCTGACCATCAGTAATCGAAATCACGTTAGTTGGAATGTAGGCCGAGATATCACCGGCTTGAGTCTCGATAATTGGCAAAGCAGTCAACGATCCTCCGCCTAAATTATCAGACAATTTGGCAGCTCGCTCCAGCAAACGAGAGTGCAAATAGAAGACATCTCCAGGGTATGCCTCGCGGCCCGGCGGACGACGCAGTAGCAAACTCATCTGGCGGTAAGCCTGAGCGTGCTTAGTCAAGTCATCATAAATAATCAAAGCGTGCTGTTTGTTGTCGCGGAAATACTCGCCCATAGCAGCTCCGGCGTAAGGCGCCAAATATAGCAGGGCAGCTGGGTCACTCGGGCCAGTCGCCACGATAATGGTTTGATCCATGACGCCCTCGCGCTTAAGTCTTGCCTGCAAGGCAGCAATTTTCGATAATTTCTGACCGATAGCTACATAAACGTTGATGACACCAGTTTTCTGACGAGCCTGGTTGACCATGGTATCGACGACAATTGCTGTTTTACCAGTCTGACGATCACCAATAATAAGTTCTCGCTGGCCACGCCCAATCGGCACCATGGCGTCAATGGCAACTAGACCGGTCATAAGTGGTTCATCAACCGATTTGCGATCTAGCACTCCAGGAGCCGGTCGCTCAACCCGGCTAGTTTGACTAGTTTTAATAGGTTCACCACCATCAAGTGGACGACCAAGTGGGTCAACTACTCGGCCAACTAGTTCAGGGCCAACCGGTACTTCCAGCACGTGACCGCTTAGCCGAACATCGGCGCCGGCCTTTACGAGGACGTCATCGCCCAAAATTACGGCCCCAATTTCGTCTTCACCAAGATTCAAAGCAAAGGCGGTAACTTTCTGGCCGTTAGTGCCATCGATTTCGAGCATTTCGTTATAACCGGCACCAGATAGGCCGTAAATCCAAGCAATCCCGTCACCAACTCTAGTGACGACACCAACATTTTCAATCTCTGGTCGAGACTTTAGACCTTCAATCGCGGCTCTAATATCGCGGGATAGTTCTGTTATTGATAATTCAGCCATCTTATTCCTTTCCGGCACCTGTTAACTGTTTGAATTCATTTAGCTTGTTCTCGACGGACAAATCCAGTTGTCGATTCGCTAACCTCAGACGTACGCCGCCAATAACTTTGGCGTCATAAACCTCAGTAATAATTATATCTTTAGCAGCTGAGCTAACTGCTCGAATCTGCTCGGTAATCTGGTCTTTCAGAGCTGGAGTCAGCGGGTGAGCACTAAAGGCTAGCACTTCCAGATGTCCGACCTTCGACCAATCGTCCATAACATCACGCATGATCGAATCTAGGCCATCAACTCGACGCTCCGAAATCAGATAAGCGGCAATCTCTTTAGCGTATTGCTCAGACCCACCGTGCCTTAATGTGTGGTCGGCTATCACACTAGCAATTCGGGTACGTGACGTTTTGCCCATTTTAGGCCTTCTGACCCTTCAGGGCTCGCTCGACTAGTTGAGCATCCTTGGTAGCGTCAACTTTCTCACCAATAATCACTTCGGTAGCCTCAGAGATTAAACCAACAAGTTCGTTCTGGAGCTTACTGCGAGCTCGTTTGGTGTCAGTCACAATCCGAGCATCAGCTGCCTTCAAAATACCCTCAGCCTTGAGCCGGGCCGAGTCTTCGGCCTCTCTGACGGTAGTCCGCGACGATTCGTTAGCGGCGGCAATAATACCATCAGCCTCTAGCCGGGCCTCATGCAACTCTTCGTCAACCTTGGCGTCAAGCTCCCTTTTACTTTTCTGCATCTCCTCACCCAGCTTAACGCCACTTTCGATGGTAGTTCGTCGCTCGTCCATTAGCTTAATGATCGGCTTGAAAGCCCATTTTTTAAGTACTAAAAAGGCGATTACAAAAGTAATTAACTGAATAATAAATGCTTTAACATCAACTCCTAGAGCTCCAATTCCGGAACTCGAGCTATCTGCTGCAAAATGTGTCAATAAAGTGTCCAAAATATTTCCTCTATAACTTCACTATTTGACAATAAAGGTTGATGCGAAGGCTAGTAGACCGAACAACTCAACAATGGCCACAAACACCAGTGTTTGACCAAAGAATTTAGCGGCTTCTGGGTTACGGCCAACCGATTTCAAGTAACTGCCAGCAATCAAACCAATACCGATCGATGGGCCAATAAAGCCAAGACCGACCATTAGACCCTTACCAACAACTGTTAAATCTACCGTCTGTGCTGCTGCGAACAAATCCATTTATATTTTCTCCTTAAATACCATTAACTTTTATTAATAAATTAAAACCAATTTAAACACTACCCATTGGCACTCCCAGTAGCGGCTTCACTACTAATTGTTTCAGGTTGGGTATCATCGGTCAAGTCGGTACCGTCGGCCTCGTGTTGCTGAGAGTGGTTTACGGCCACTGCCAGATACATTATCCCCAAAATAACAAAGATATAAGACTGCAAGGCACCGATTCCAAACTCAATCAGGGTAAATGGTGCTGCTGTCAGCGGGGCCGCAAAATGTCCCAGGTAGGCAAAGACTGCAATCACCATTTCGCCAATTGCAACGTTAAGAAACAGACGAATTGACAGACTCAGGACTCTCGTCAAGTCGCTAAACATCTCTAGTAAACCGATAACCAAATAGAGCGGATTCAAGGGACTACCGACAAAGAAATGGCGCAGATATTTACCGATTCCGCCAGATTCCCGGACCGATGATACATAGACAAAACCCATTGTCACAGCGGCCATAGCAAACGTACCATTCCAATCACCAGTAAACGGTCGGAGTAGTGGAATACTACCAGCCTTAAAACCTTCACCCACAATCGGCAATAAACCAAACCAGGTATTAAGCAAAATAAAGAAGAATAATGTCACAAAATATGGTACATACTTGCGGGCCACTTTCTTATCATCAAAGGCGCCCTCAACTAGGTCACGAATAAACTCAACACCAAACTCGACATATTGCACAAATCCACCACTAGGCTTAACTCGAACACGGCGGGCCACCACTAGCAACATAATAATAACCAGTAACGAAATAATCCAGCCGTACAAAATCGAGTTAGTAATGGTCCAACCACCAATCTCGAAGACTCCACCAGGAGCTACATGCAGTTCAGGCCCCGAAGCTTGGGCAAAGTTACTAAGAAACGACAGCATTATTCGTCAGCCTCTTCTTTTTCATAGCTTTTCCGAATGGCCCGTCTCTGAGCCTTGGTTAGCTGCGGCACCGGCAGACTATTAGCCATCTTTAAGGCTCGCCATATTACTGCGGCCGACAATGCTAGGGCAACTACCATTCCAAGCAGCGTCAATAGGGGAGTCTTATTAAAATGCTCATCTAAATAATGGCCACCAATCACCGGAATAAGCACACTAACGGCCAGTCGCCAACTCATATCTATAGCCATTGTTAGGAACAAATTTCGCTGTCGTACACTCTCGTCAATAGTCGACTTTGCGTCACCACCTTTAGTAACAGGCGTCGTCGTTCGGGGCGCAGTAGCAGTCTTTACCATAATCTTGTCCAAATTATAGCACCTCTGTTCCCGGCTAGGCAAATATTTTTAGACTGCTATGAAAACAATTATGGCCCAGCTAGCTCGTGTCCAAAAATTTTCTATGATTAAACTTGCTTATGGTGCTATACTATACTTAGTATAGTAATAGAAAGGATCTACCCCATGGACTCGACAAAAAATATCACGATTTACACAGCCAGCTGGTGCGCTTTTTGCCACCTAGCTAAAGAATATCTCGACAAAAAGGGAATCAAATATACCGAAAAAGATGTCGAGAAAGATATCAAGTTCGCCGAAGAAGCCGTCGACAAGTCCGGCCAGACTGGTATTCCAGTGCTCGAAATAGGTGACAAGATAATCGTTGGCTTCAATCGTCCCGAAATTGACGCCGCTATTGCCGCTTAAGGGCTGATTCTTACCTACGTATAGAACTCAGGACCTTTGCAACATATCCGCAGGCACCTGCATCTGTATGCCTAAGTGTACACGCCTTGTGTTGTAGTAGTCGAGATACGTACTTAGCGTAGCTCGCTGGCGTGAGAGCGGTACGCTCCTGCGCCAGTAATGACCAATACATTCAGTCTGGATTGTCCGGTTAAAGCGCTCAATGTGGGCATTGTCATTTGGTCGGTGTAACCGGCTGTGCCGGACCACAATGCCATGTCTGGTCAGTTGTTCGCTAAAGTACCGGCCATATTCTGGTCCATTGTCAGCCTGCACCATGGAAATGCTGAATTCCCAAGCACGCTGTGCATCCAACACTGCTTGTGCAGCTAGCCCCGGCCCTAGTCGGGGTGCGAGCGTGACGTGTGTCATCCGGGTAAACAAGTCAATGACGGTGTAGTAATACAACCGTTTGCCACTGGTCGGATCCACATGGTGAATGGTATCTGTTTCTACGAGCTCCCCAGGTCCTGTGACGCGTGGGCGTCTTGGGTTGTCTGGACGGACTCGTTTCTTACGGGCACCGTCAAAGTAGTGGTGGCGCCGGAGTATCCGGCGCACACTGCTTAGCGACACTCGGATACCGAGTACCGTTACGAGGTGGTGCCACACTACCTCAGCGCAGCGTTTGAGTTGGTCTCGTACGGCAAGTACCTGAGTAACAATATCTTGCCCAATGGCAGTAGGGCTCAGCTTGGGAATACTGGCGAGTGTCGGTATGCACCACGTTACAGCAGCAAGCCGAAAGGCAGATACTGGTGCGCTACGAGCACGAGACCGGTTTGGCCGGTTGTCGTTGGTAAGTTGGACATGCTTATTGAGCTTGTCCCACTTACGCTTCCATCGCCAAATGGTACTGCGGTGAACACCGCAGCGGTTAGCAACGGTCTGCAACGGCACGTGCTCCCGCACGAGCAGTTGCATGGCGAAAGCTCTCGCTTTCGGTAAGTAAGGGTTGATAGAATAGGCCATGGGTAGGCTCCTTCCTGTTTAGATGTAGTGCTCTTACAGTTTAGGATGCCTACCGTTTTGGTTGCAAAGGTTGTGAGTTACTACGATAATAGTGACAATATCGGATAGTTATTGTATAATTGAGTCATAAAGCTTATGAGGAGCGATATTTATGGATTACCAAGGTTATCCCGAACAGAGTTACGTCAGTCGTCTTATCCGTTACTTACTTGGTCTATTGATACTAGTTATTGTGGTCGTATTTTTG
>JBDTES010000021.1:0-30946 GCA_039922435.1 Saccharimonadales bacterium (SeqCode) | reverse complement strand
ACCAGTTACCTTAATGGCTCCAGCTGTTTGGGTTAGTAGGCTATCGCCAATGTTTATACCGCTGCCACTGAACATGGCTATTGTGCCATCGGTACCCGAGCCGGTGATGGTGCCAGAGTTACCAGATACACAAGTACCGCCCGTGGTTATACCCCCCTGGACTACTTGGTTCTGGAGGAACTGGCCACCGCTACAGCTGGTATTGGCACCGGACGTACCATTGAACTGGTAGCCAGTGACTGAGTTAATGGAGTTAGCGGTTAGACTAGCTGAGGCCGTTAGACTATCGGTGGTTATACCACTAGAGACCGCTAGGCCAGTGCGTAGTGTAGTAGAACCAGATACAGATAACGTACCAGCGAAAGAAGCATTACCGTTACCGTCTACTTCAAATATAGCGTTACTGTTACTATCTTGGATGCGAAGATAGTCTGCTGACTGGCCAGGGGTCCCCTGTAATATTAGTCCAGCAGTAATGGCGCTGGCCGTCTTAAGGCTCAGTGTACCAGTGTTATTAACTAGAGCACTGCCGTTCATTAGGACGGAGACGTCGCTACTAATGTAATTCGCTGTAATTAGGTCAGGCTTACCGTCGCCGTTTAGATCAACGCTTGAAACGAAATGCGGATTACTGCCAACACTGAAGTTAGTCGGAATAGCTGGGAAGGTGCCATTGCCGTTGTTTATGAGTACAGAGACATTGCTATCATCGTAGTTAGACGTAATTATGTCAGGGTGGCCATCGCCGCTGACGTCAGCAATAGTGACTGATTGTGGACCACTGCCGACACTGTAGTTAGTTGGGCTAGCTGGAAAGGTGCCATTGCCGTTGTTTATGAGTACAGAGACTGAATTACTGTTATTATTGGCCACAATTAGGTCGGGGTGGCCATCGCCGTTGACGTCAGCAATAGTGACGGACTCCGGATCACTGCCGACACTGTAGTTAGTTGGGCTAGCTGGGAAGGTACCATTGCCGTTGTTCATGAGTACAGAGACATTGTTACTGCCATAATTGGCTGTAATTAAGTCAGGCTTACCGTCGCCGTTCAAGTCGGAACCGGTGACGGATCGCGGGAAGTTACCGGCACTATAATTAACCTTGCCAGCAAACGAGGACGAGGTTGTATAAGTCTGATAAGAGGCTGGTAAGCCAATGTTTATAGATTTACCACTAGCTACATTTAGATCGCCAGCGACATTAATACTAGCCGTACCAGTCTGTGTCAGGATACTATCGCCTATGTTGATACCTGAACCGCTGAACATAGCGATAGTTCCATCGGTACCAGTGCCAGTTATACCAGCAGCTGTTGAACAACTGCCTGCTGTGGTTATACCACCCTGAACTACTTGGTTCTGAAGGAACTGACCACCGCTACAGGAGGTGGTTGAGCCAGCGGTGCCATTGAACTGGTAACCAGTGACTGAGTTATATAGATTGGCTGTACCAGTACCACTAATGTTGAAGTTAGAACTGGCCTGTTGTGATGATCCATTCTGGATGTAGTTAGCAGAACCACTAGCTGGAGCATAGCTACCAGCTACCTGGAAGGCTGTCGAGTCTAGGCCATCCAGTAGATCAGCATTCAGGTTAGTTACCTTGGTGGTAGATGTGACTACTAATGGAGCGGTACCGTCTGCAATGGTAGAGATTAGCTGTGTACCGGTGATGGTGTTATTACTAGAGATCGTACCGACCACACTTAGGGCCCCGGCTACAGTTAGCGTAGTGCCGCCGGCATTTTGCGAAAGTATAGAATCGGCAATTACTGAACCAGCCGTAAACATAGCTATGGTATTTGCTGAGCCACCGCCACCTATTGCCGCACCGCCACCGCCACCAACACAGTTCCCTAGATTCAATAGACACACGACATCATCAGCCCCTGCATCTGGCAGAGTGTAGGTGTAGTTACCACTCGGTGCAGCCGACTGGAGCTTGATTGAATTACTGTTAGTAGAATTATTGAACAGCAGCGCGCCGTTCACCGATGTTGACTGACCAAGCACAAGCTGGCCAGCCGAAGTATTAACACTTAGCACACTATCTCCACTAGCGTTATTGACTCGGAGAGCGCTCGCCGAATTAGTAGCATTTTGCAGAACTGTTTGACCAGATGCACCGACACTCACTAGCGGTGTAGCCACGCCATAGGCTGAAACCTGCAATATATCAGCCGTCTGACCACTGGCCCCTGATATAACAACTCCTACACTAGAGTTACTGAGACTCTGAATATTAAAGTTAGCTGTTTGGACCGAAGTACCATTCTGGATGTAATTACCAGTGGTACCGCTACTTACCAGTGACCAGCTATTAGTGACACTGTTCCAGATAAATGCTGCTGCTGCTCCAGGGCTAATAATCGATCCACTCATAGTGTAACCAGCCGTCCCAACATTAGTGATATAGATCAATCGACCATTAGTAGAGCTAGTTGGCGCAGGAATACTCAAGGTTTGGCCAGCTGTCGTCTGACTAATCAAGAAGCTAGTGTATTTATCAACTGTATCAGCCGCCGAACCGATATTACCACCGGTCGGTAGATCACTTATTGGCAATGAGGTATTTACGGTCGAACCCCCAACCGTTAGTGTGCTGTCGCTACCAGTTGTTAAGCCGCCAGTTGCCGTAGTCAGCCCACCAACACTCAGAGTGCCGCCAATTACACCGTTCGCACCGATATTAAAGTTTGCACCAGACTGTGGACTAGTTGAGTTTTGGATGTAAGCCCCATTAGCCTGGCCTAATGTCACGAATTCGTTACTATTGACAGCATCACCACCGATTACCCTGCCAGAGAACTTACCAACAATACCAGTTCCATCCTCAACATCAATCTTATAGCCTGGAGCAACCGTGCCTACACCAATCCTACCCGTTGCGGTGTCGACATATAGCCCAGCTCCAGACATTCCAGCAACCGTGCGAATCGGACGAACCTTTAACCCAGCATTACCTCTATTAGAAGTACTAGCAGAACCATTATCAAAGTTCTGCTGCCTGGCCGTAGCAGTGGTTCCAGCTGAACTACTCCACCAGTAACCTGACGACATACCAAGTAAGCTCTTCTGTCCGTACAGTTCATTTAACTCAGCCTGGCTAGGTAAGAACCAGTCATTGTAACTTCCGTAGATATAATTAGCTGCAATCGTGGCCGCACTACTACCGCCTTCACAACCAGCTGCAATAATATTTGACGTGTTCTGTTTACCGTCTCCCAGGGAAACACCAGTCGTAATATTGGCACCACTACACCCCCAGTCACTGGATGATATATCCACTGGTGCGGCCTCGAGATATTGCCAACCACCGTTGTTATTACCCTTGTCGTAGAATATAACACCACCAGCTGGGCCAATGTCACCAACATTATAACTATAGACAGAAGGTACCCCGACCGTTAGCGAACCAGTCATATCGTCCCAAGCAAATTGGCTATTGGTTTGCAGATTACCGTCATTGTTAAAGAAAGCTACTTTGTTCGCTGTACCAACCCCGCCAATGCCGCCAGCCTTGGCACAGTTTACCCAGGTCCCATCGTTGTAACAGCGGAAGATCCCCATCGACGAGTTATAGTACATAGCGCCATTAACCCCAGTCGTCGGATCCGCAGCGCCCGAGTAGCTATTCAGTACAAATATCGTTGGCGTGGCACTTGGGGTAGCCGAACCGACCTGGACAATGTTATTAACACCATCGGTTGAGAATAGATTGGTTGTGCCAGTACCATTTTGCAACGTTATACTATCCGAACGTATCGACACGCCAGCGTCGCTCAGCTCGACCTTCGATACACTACTTTGAATTGCCACATCCGTACCAGTCGTGGTAGAACCAATCGTTATGGTTTGGGCAGCCGCACCAGTGCCTATAGCGATAGAATGAGCTATATCATTAGTGGCTAGGTATACGGTGGTGGCATTAGTGCCCCCTATTGTCAGAATGCCGGCAGCAGTTGTATCTAGACTCGGGGCCTGCAAAGCAGCCGTAGCCTGCAAGGTACCAGCTACTCCAACCGTTGTACCAGTCTGGGCCAGGATAGAGTTGCCAATATTGTAGCCATCAGGAGTAAACATAGCTATCGTACCTGTCGTACCAGATCCGCCAATTGCACTGCCAGCTCCAGAACCAACACAATTGCCGATACTTAGACAAACCTCGCCAGAAGCATTTGGTAGGGTGATGGTTTGGTTAGTAGATAAGGTGTCGAAGTTAAGGGTGCCAGTGTTGCTACCTTGGAGAACCTGTAACTTGCGAGCGCTGTTAGCTTGGAAGGCATAAGGCACCGAGGTTAGAGCTAACCTCGGTGACATCTCACCGTTACCAGCTACGTTCATTGTTAAGTAGAGTTGATCATCCCAATTGATAGAGCCTGGGAATGGTGTAGTCGCGCCTAGGTTAACCGTTAGGTAACCATTAGCCACCCGAATAGTTCCATCTGTTTCCGTCCACAGGCTAGTCCCACCAGTTGAGGCATCGTAGAGCTTGAACTGGACGCTGTAGTTACCATCGGGAGCAATTGAACCAGTGGAGGTTTCTAGGCGGGCTTGGAAGTTCAGGGTGGAGTTAGGTAGAGCGTGAGCGGTAGATGTAATTATAACTGGGGTCAAAACGGCCGATCCAAGGATTATTAAGCCAACAAACTTGAGTATAAATCGCGATTTTTGAGTCGCAACAAACCAGCCCATCAGATAGGTAATCCTTCTGAGAGCACACGCAAACTGGCCATTCAAATCGATAAATCGATGAAAGCCACGAGCAAGCTCACCACGTAGACCATATTTTAGTCTAGAGGCAAACCTATAGAATACCGTTTTTAGCGGTTTTGGTTTGAACATTTGTTTGTTGATTTGTGTTGTTGTTGATGGGATTAGCCACCATTTTTATATTTTTTTATACGGACAAACAGCAAGCCCTAAAGCTCCTACCTGTCCGTAGTTTCATTATCCCTTGTCCACCGATGTTAAACAACACTAAATTGAACAAAATTTGATACCTATAAATCAACCCAGGATCGCTATATTATTATTGAATTCCGTTGTAATATTATCTTCATACTTAATATCCTCGGGGATATCAGTTACTAACACCTGTCACATCTACAGAACACCTTACGTAATCCGTTGTACGCAGTGCAACAAAGGCACAATTGACCAAAAAGTTTTCCACAAGCGGTTTGGCAATAATCACTCTACAGTGCCAGATTCTATGTACTCGCGGCTAGGTTTGGTATTAATACCGACTGAACCATCTTGAGGCTACAAATTGCCGCCAAATACTTGCATCAAACAAGCTACACCCTACGACTATCCTGCTAATCAATACCCAAACAAGCTGTATTTTTGGGAATACAAACTTAAAACCCCACCTTGGAGTGGGGTTTTAATAGCTCTTCAGCCGATTTAGGGGCCTACTAAGCGATCTTGTCGATCTTAACCACAGTTTGTAGCTGACGATGACCATGTAGCTTGTGAACGCGCTTCTTAGCCTTGTAACGAATGGCTGTGACCTTATCGGCCCTGGCTTCATTATCGACGACCGAAGCTGTCACGCTAACACCACTAACTAGCGGCGTACCAATGGCTATTTTTTCTCCGTCGATAACCATCATTGCGTCAAACTTAACAGTCTTATCGGCGTCTTTAAGGCGCTCAATAGTTACAGTGTCGCCTTCAGCTACAACGTATTGTTTACCACCGGTTGAGATGATTGCTTTTTTCATTATGATCTACTCTTTTTTACTTAAATTACCAATAGATATTATCAGATATAGCCGCCCCTGTAAAGCCCCTCAGGGTTTATTCCAGCCTCAGCCGGTTAGCAAAAACTATCCGACTTCGCCACGTTAGGCGCTGGTATACCGAGGCTATAAAGTTAAACTATTCCATGACTATACGATTTCACCTCTGGCGACGTATGTACACGCGTATATACGTCGCCCCTGTTAATATGCATATTTTACAAAATACTAGATTCAAGCCTTCGCTAGAGCCAAGCTAACTTGGCAGCCATCTACCATCAAATCTACCTTGTACTGATCTGGTTGATCCCCGTTAAGACTGGTTGCTAGAGTTTCGGACTTTATAGTGTCGGCATATTCACTAACAGTTTGGCTAATCTCTTCGTTGTCAGAAGCTAGGCTAAGCGTTATCCGATCATCTACATTCAGGCCAGCTTTTTTACGGGCCGTTTGTACCTGGCGGACCAGTTCACGCATCAACCCTTCCCGTTTGAGCTGTGGTGTAATTTCGGTATTAAGCTCAACTCTAACCGCATCACCAGCCGACACGTCAAGTGATTTAACGTTTAGCTCCTCAGTGATAATTGACTTCAGCTCATCTGACAGCTCTACCACTGTACAAACCTTTGCTTCAGCTAGTGGCTGACGAACCTTTAGTTTATTGGCGGCTCGCTGGCTAAGGCCCAGGTTGATTACCTCCCTAACTTCAGCCATTTCGGCCACAGATACATCGTTAACATCGCCTGGCTCCGGCCAATCTAGTAAATGCACGCTCTCACCGCCCGTCAGCTTCTGATATAGTTCCTCGGCCAGGAATGGGACGAATGGTGCCAAAATCATACTCAGGCGAACTAAGACATAGTGGAGAGTGCGGTAGGCCTCGTTCTTGTCGCTATCGTCGCCTGATTTCCAGAAGCGGCGTCGGCTGCGACGGACGTACCAGTTGCTGGCATCGTCTAGAAATAGCAATACTGGCTCGAGCGCACCCGGAATATCATACTCATCCATCCGATCAACTATATGTGCCTGTAATTGATGTAATCTTGACACTACCCAAATATCTAAAGAGTTATTTAACTCCTTAGAAGGGTCATCCAAATTACCATCCCAATCCCAGCCATCGACCGCTGCATACATTGTAAAAAAGTCGTACATGTTCCAAATCATAGCTAGTTTGCGCTGGACGTCTTGGACTTCCTTGTCCTGAAGAGAAGAGTCTTCACCATTCATGAGGGTTGAGCTCATTAGTAGAAACCTAAGCGCATCGGCGCTATAGAGGTCCATCAGCTCATTAGGGTCGGTATAGTTACCATAGCTCTTACTCATCTTGCGACCATCATTACCGGCTAAATTACCGGTTACATTAACGTGCTTATAGGCGTAAGTGCCAAACAGTGCCACATTCACAGCGTGGACATAGTAAAACCAAGCCCGGATCTGTCCAATGTACTCGACAATGTAATCACCGGGGTAGTTTGATTCAAACTTCTGGACATTTTCAAACGGGTAATGGAACTGAGCAAATGGCATACTGCCACTCTCAAACCAGCAGTCCATCACCTTATCAATCCGCCTGTAGTGTTTGCCGCCCAGATCAAACTCAATATCGTCGACCCACGGCCGGTGATAATCCTCTAACTCGACTCCGCTTAACTCCTTTAGTTCCGCATAACTACCGACTACCTTAATATCACCCTGGTCGCTCTTCCAGACCGGCATAGCCGTAGCCCAGAAGCGATCACGGCTTAAGTTCCAATCTGGCGCCCGCTCCATGTTCTTTTTAAAGCGCCCTTCTTTGAGGTGCTCCGGAAACCACGAAATATTCTCGTTCTGATCAATCATCAGCGATTTCTGGCCCTGAATATCCATAAACCAACTGGGGTGAGCTCGGTACATCAGTCTCGTGCCACAGCGGTAACAGTGCGGATAACTGTGCACCATGTATTCTATCTTCCAGACGATACCACGGTCGTGTAACTCCTTAGCAATCGGCTTGTTAGCTTCCCAAACGTTCTGGCCTTTCCAATCGCCCTCGGAGTAAAATCCGTTTTCGTCGATAACGCTAACAAATGGAAAGCCCATTTCTTTACTGAGCGCGTAATCTTCTTCGCCGTAAGCTGGAGCTAGATGTACGATACCAGTACCCTCCTCCATAGTCACATAATCAGCATGCCAAATTTTGTGAGCATTTTCACCCCTGTCGCCAAATAGTGGCTCGTAGCTCTTACCAACTAATTCGGAGCCCTTAAAGGTCGACCCAACCGTAAACGGTATTGGTTGGTGTTTCTCGTCGGTTAAAACTCGTTCGAGCAATTCTGTTGCTAGAATTACATCAGACCCATCTTCTAGTTTAACCTCGGTGTAGCTAGCATCTTTGTTAACTGCTACAGCAGTATTAGCCGGTAAAGTCCATGGCGTAGTCGTCCAGGCCAGCACATAGCGACCATCATCCTTCAGTTTGAATTTAACGTAAACACTCGGATCGGTTACGTCCTTATAACTACCAGCATCCATGGTGACCTCGGCCTTAGATAGTGGCGTAGCATCACGCGTACAGTAAAGTAGCACCTTTTCACCCTCGTATATCTTGCCCTCGTTATATAGCTTCTGAAATGCCCACCAGATACTTTCCATGTAGTTCTTGTCCATGGTCTTGTAAGCACCCTTAAAGTCCACCCAGCGGCCTACCCGATCGATCGTGTCTTCCCATAAACTACCCGTTTGCACCATATTGTCTCGACAAGTCGTGATATATTCCTCGAGACTAATCTTAGTACCGATGTCCCGACGATCACGAATACCCAATTTCTTCTCGGTAAAAACTTCGGCTGGCAGTCCATGACAATCCCAACCCCAAACTCGTTCGACACGCTTACCCTTCATAGTCCAATAGCGTGGTACCACGTCTTTAGCAACCGAAGCTAGCAGAGTAGCCACGTGTGGCACCCCCGTAATAAACGGTGGACCATCGTAGAATACGTACGAATTATCAGCCGGTCGCTGTTCAACTGATTTTTCAAAAGTCTTATTCTTCTTCCACTGAATAACTAGATCTTTTTCGTACTCAATGGCTTTTCTACGTTGTCCGGCTTGAAATTTCATATTTTTCTCCTTAAAATAAAAAACCCATCTGAATGTCAGAATCACTCTTAGCTTGATGCCTCGGATGATGGTACCATCTGACTTCCAAATGAGATAATTGTCTCAATATTGGCGCTTACTTACGGCTATTACGGGCTTACCCGGCGGGTTCTACCCCATTACTATATTATGTATAGTAATGGCTCTTCCTGCGGCGCTCCTCTATTACTATCAGAAGATGGCGGGTGATATCCGCTCATAGCGCTTTCGTAGTTATACTCTAACGCGCCATAGACCGATTTGCAACATCAGTGAGCAAAAGTATAGCCTGCAACCTCATTCATCATCGGTAAGCCACCGCCATCCCAGCTCTTAATCAGACTACCATCCCCCTGGACCACCAGCACTGTCGGGTAACTCATAACATCATACAAGCTCGCCGTAGCCGATCCATCACGGCTATCAACATTCAAGACGTCTAAATTACTAGCATCAATATTATGCTGTCTCTGCAAATCGTGAATAAACTCCTCGACAGCACGAGCATGTTCAGAATCTGGGCGATAAAGCACAATAACTTTCATGTATATATCATAACATCCTTGGTACTCTACGTAAAAAGCCCCTCCGACAAGGGGCTTTTTACGCTCCAAGTACAGCTACTACTAGCTACAGCCAGTGGTCGAACCACAGCTTGTACATACGTAACAACTACCGCTGCGCTGTGTTTGATTACCACAGTTATAGCATAGCGGTGCTGCTGCATCGACTACCAACGTAGTATCTGACTTGTCAGCCAAGATAGAAGATGCTCGACTAGTTTCTCGTATCGGTTCAACATCAGTCGGTAGATTTACCTCTTCAGCAGCCACTACCGGAGTCTCCACCATTACCTCTTCTAGCAAGCTAGTCTGAGCTTCGGGCATATCTTCAAATGACGCTAGTCCCAGCTCCAACCGATCATCAAATGATAGATAGTCCAGCGCTAATCTACGGAAGATATAGTCAGTAATAGAACTAGCTGTTCGAATATCACTATCATCGGTAATACCGGCTGGTGCAAAACTGGTACCCCGGAAGCTCTTAACGTAACGCTTCAGTGGCACACCATACTGCAGCCCTTGGCTAATACTGACAGCAAACGAGTCCATAACACCTGACAGAGTTGAACCCTGCTTAGACACGTTCATGAACAGTTCGCCAGGCGTACCATCTTCGTACTCACCGACTGTAAAGTAACCCTCTAAATCTGATAGCTGGAATCTATAGGTCCGACTTTTTCTAACCCTAGGTAGCATCCGGCGCATAGCACCCTTAACCACAATCCGGTTATCGATTGAGTTGGTAGCCACGACTGGCTCAGTCTCTTTCGCTACGTCCTTCTTGGCCATACTAAGCGGCTGGGCTACTTTACAATTATCACGGTAAATCGCTATGGCCTTAAGACCCATCTTCCAGGCGTCAATGTGTAGTTGTTCAATATCTTCTACACTAGCTTCTTCTGGCATGTTAACCGTCTTAGAGATAGCCCCAGATAGAAACGGCTGGACGGCTGCCATCATCTTGACGTGTCCAAGATAGTGAATAGCGTTGTCCCCCATACTACAAGCAAACACTGGCTCATGCTCCTTACGGAGGTGTGGCGCTCCCAGAATCGTCTTTTCGGTATCAATATAAGCTACAACATCAATGACTTGATCAGGGCTATATCCCAATGCCTTTAGGGCACGCGGTACGGTCTGGTTAACTATATTCATAGTGCCACCGCCAACCAGCTTCTTGACCTTTACTAGGCCTAGATCTGGCTCAATACCGGTCGTGTCGCAGTCCATCATGAGGCCAATTGTACCGGTTGGAGCCAATACACTCGCTTGAGAATTACGAACTCCGTAAAGCTCACCTAGTTCGACGGCTTCGTCCCAGGCTGTAGCCGCCGCTGAAAGCAAGTCCTCGGCTACCATGCTCGCATCAATACTATTAACGGCTTCACGGTGCATCTTCAGCACGTTCAATACACCTTCTCGATCTTTATGAAAACCAGCAAATGGGCCAACTTTACGAGCAATTCTGGCACTCGTAGCATAGCTATGGCCAGTTAATAACGCCGTAATGGCAGCAGCCTGAGCTCGGCCTTCTTCACTATCGTACGGCAATCCCTGGGCCATCAGAAGCGCTCCTAGGTTAGCGTAGCCGATACCTAATTCACGGTAAGCTTTGGCATTCTTAGTGATACGCTCAGTTGGATACTCACTGTAGCCAACTAATATTTCTTGAGCCGTAAAAATTAGCTCCACGGTGTGCTTAAACGATTCGATATCAAAGCTAAAATCGTCGTTTAAGTACTTAAGCAAATTAATACTAGCTAAGTTACAGGCTGAGTTATCTAGGTGCATATACTCTGAGCAAGGATTAGAACCATTGATTCGTCCTGCGACCGGTGTAGTGTGCCACTTATTAATTACAGTATCAAATTGCATCCCAGGGTCTGCACAAGCCCAAGCAGCCTCAGCAAATTGTCTAAAGAGTTTGCGCGCCTTTATAGTCTTGACTGTCTCTCCAGTTTTAACGGCATGCAACTGCCAATCTTCGTCGGCCTCAACGGCTTTCATAAAGTCATCGGTTACACGTACCGAATTATTGGCGTTCTGATATTGAACACTAAATATATCCTTACCATCCAGGCTCATGTCAAAGCCAGCCGCCTGCAAAGCGCGGGCCTTTTCTTCTTCACGAGCTTTAGCCCATATGAATTCTTCAACATCTGGATGGTCAACATTCAAAATCACCATCTTAGCCGCCCGCCGAGTTTTACCACCACTCTTAATCGCCCCGGCTACAGAATCAGCACCGCGCATAAAGCTCAAAGGACCTGAGGCTTTACCAGCACTCTTGCCAAGCGGTTCGTGACTACTACGTATAGTACTAATATTAACTCCACTACCACTGCCACCCTTAAAGATCATGCCCTCATCGGTATACCACTGCAGAATCGAGGGCATCGTGTCTTCGACACCTAAAATAAAGCAAGCACTAGCCTGCTGCGTGCGCTCGCGGACGCCAATATTAAACCAAACAGGACTATTAAAGGCAGCTCGTTGAGTAGCTAGTATGTACTTAAGTTCTTCACTATAAGTATCAACTTCTTCGGTGCTGTCAAAATAGCCTTCCTGGCGACCCTGACGAACAATCGTGTCTACAACTCGGTCAATTAGCCGCTTTAGGCTATCTTCCCGTTCTTTAGTGCCTGGAGTACCGGTAAAATATTTCTGCGCCACAATATTAAGCGCATTAATCGACCATCCCTCCGGTATCTCAACACCCTTTTGCTCAAATACGATCTCACCAGTAGCCGGATTCTTTAAAGAGGAATCACGCTTAACCCACGTAACTTGATCGTACGCTTTAGACTTCGGCTGCGTAAAGCGTCGTCTAACCCCCAAACTAGCTGTTTGTCCCATGATACCCTCACTTTTCTGCAGGTTTATTTATTTGTTAGACCTGCCTAATTATTATTAGATTTTATATTTATTTAGAGTTTAAATCGATACCACCTCACAAGCGGATTTATACGACACGCTCTCCGCAAATCTCTAGTTTTTAAAAAACTGCGGAGAGCGGTCGTTGACTACTTTAGCCACTCGACTCACCAGTAACTCTTTTCTGTTTAATCTGCGATAGCTCCTTTTCAAAGCCAGCGATATCTTTGAAGCGTCTATAAACACTAGCGAAGCGTACGTAGGCTACTTCATCTAGCTGAGCGAGTTTATCCATGACCATCTCGCCAATCTTAATCGTTGATATTTCTGTGTCACCGCAAGTATATAGCTGCTGTTCAATTTCTGTCACCAATTGCTCTAGCTGAACGCTACTCACTAGCGTTTTTTCACAAGCCCGATACAGTCCACCGAGCAACTTTTGGCGATTAAATAGTTCCCTCGTACCGTTGTTCTTAATAACAATAAGTTGAGGGCGCTCAATTCGCTCATAGGTCGTAAACCTAAAGCCACAGTGTAAACAAGCTCGTCGCCGTCTAATTGATTGGCCTTCGGCAACATCACGTGACTCTATAACCTTCGTGTCATCTTTCTGGCACTGGCTACATTTCATGTTGTACACCTCCTTTATTCAATTTGAATGTGCGACTGATATATTTTTTTACTACATATAGCGTAGTCTCCATATAGGATACCTCCACGTATAGCGTTTTTGCAAATATTTTATGCTGTATTATTTAATACAAATTAAGCCAGATATCACTTAGACTTTTTGTCGGTATCAGGTTGCTCTTTAACGTCGTCAGCCTTAACTTTGGATCTTTTAGTTAGGCGTCTTAAGAACGATGGTCGCTCGAGCTCGTCTTCATCAACATCTGATACAAATGGCTGATTTTCATCATTAGTTTTAATAGAGGACGTATCTTTATTATTAGCATCATCATGGTCATGGCCGTCTTCATCGCCCCCGATTGACCACATACTCGGCATGGCCGAATCGTCCTTCGAGAAATCTGAGCTCGGCTGATTATCCTGCAGAGTCATATCTATATCGCTTATATCTTGGTCGGTAGCTAAAACAGACTTAGGTTCAGGATTTTCCAGAGTAGGCTCATCGTCAATAACCTTACTTTGACGGCTTGTGAAATAAGACGCATCAAAGCCAGTGGCTACAACCGTAATAATAACTTCACCATCTAACTCTGGGCTAATCGTCGCTCCAAAGATTATATTGGCATCTGGGTCTGCAGCAGCCGTAATCGATTCGGCGGCTGCATTTATCTCATGCATCGACAAATCTTGACCACCTATTACGTTGAATAATATACCCCTAGCCCCATCTATAGATACTTCAAGTAATGGTGAATCAATTGCCTGCTGAGCCGCCTGAATAGCTCGGTTTTCGCCGCTAGCCCGGCCTATGCCCATCAAAGCTGATCCAGCATTCCTCATGACAGTCTTAACATCGGCAAAATCTAGATTAATCAGGCCATGTACCGTAATAAGATCGGAAATCCCCTGGACACCTTGGCGCAAAACATCATCAGCCACTTTAAAGGCTTCAATAAGTGGCGTCTGACGATCAATCGTCTGCAGTAAGCGATCATTTGGAATAATAATTAGAGTATCAACTGTGTCCCGCAATTTAGCTATTGCTGTATCAGCGTTACGGCGTCTCTTTTCACCTTCAAAAGCAAACGGTTTTGTAGCGAATCCGACAACGAGTATATCCAAATCGTGAGCAATACTTGCAACTATGTGACCAGCTCCACTACCAGTACCACCGCCGGCACCAATGGTAATAAACACCATATCGGCACCCTCTAAAGCCTGCTTGATCTCTTCACGTGACTCCTCAGCTGCGCGCTCACCAACCGAAGGATCAGCTCCAGCCCCCAGGCCACGAGTCGTGTCCTTACCTATGTGGATTTTTACTTGAGCTTTAGAATTGTGCAGCGCCTGAGCATCAGTGTTTATAGCAACAAATTCCACACCCTCAACTCCTGCCTCAACCATCCTATTAACAGCGGCACCACCAGCACCACCAATACCAACCACTTTTATGCGGGCGAACGTTTCAATTGCGGGATCTACGACTTGTGCCATTGGCTTCTAATGTTCCTCGAACTTAGCTTATAAAGTTAGTATACGTGAGTGAACAACATAGTTCAATAAATTTATATAGCTGTATGCCATACGAACAAATTAAGCATCCATACCTCTTTTGGGTGGACTACTTTTTATAACGCTTAATTTTTTCAAAAACTCGGTTGAGCAAATTAAGGTTATCAAATCCCAAGGGGTGGTCCGAAGACCCTCCAGCAGTTGAGCTAAGCAGCCCATCTAACAACATAAGTCCAGACGCCGTACTAAAGGCAGGATCATCGACAGTATCAACTAGCCCAGAAAGATTTCGAATCTTACCAATTCTAGCGGCCAGCTGTAGTTTATCTTTAGTAAACTCAGCTAAACCAGGTAGCGCTGCTACACCACCAACTAGCACAACCCCACCTGGTAATTTACGAGAGCGTCTAATGCCGTGCAGCTCTTTATCGACGTACTCAAGTAACTCTTCAATTCTGGCCTCAACTATCATATTTATCTCAGATCTATCGAACTCGTGGGTCTGATTGCCTAAAGATAACTTAACTTTGCTCTCTTTTGTCTCGGCTAGACTGGCATATTTAATCTTTACCTCTTCAGCCACATCTAAGTCAGTCTTCAGTCCAATCGCTAAATCATTAGTAACATTAATACCGCCGACAGGAATAACCGCAACATGTTGAATCTCACCATCTTCTATAACTACCATATTGGTGGTGCCAGCCCCTATATCCACTAGGACCGTACCAGCCTCCTTTTGCTTGCGATCTAGCACTGCCTCAACCGAGGCTAGACCTGAGACAGTATGGTGCGAGGGTCGGACCTGAGCTTTCTCTAGAGCTAGATCTAAGTTCCGAACATTAGGTGTCGATGCCGTTACAATATGGCAATCAACCTCCAAACGCACACCTTGCATGCCGACTGGGTCTTTGATATTACTCTGACCGTCTAGGCGATAGTCTTTAGCAAATACCTGAATAATTTCTCGATTAGGTGGAAGCTGTACTATAGTCGCGGCCTCTTCTACCCTCTCGCGGTCTTCGATAGTAATCTCGCGGTGCGGTGAGCTAATTGCCACAACACCCTTAGAATTGATCCCAACAACCTGAGAGCCATTAACATTGATAGTTGCCTGATCGATATGTACACCAGAAAGCCGCTCGGCCTCAGTCACTGCCTGAACTATAGCCTCGGCCACTTCATCAACATGCATTACCATACCCTTGCGCATTCCCGCATTCTGGCTACTACCGTGGCCAATCACAGAAACAACGCCCGAATCGTTATCGTTACGAGTTCCGACGACGCATCGAACAGAAGATGTACCAATATCTAGGCCAACGTAATAAGTGGCGGCAGGGTCGCGCATACCTGTAGTATACCGCCTGTGCTTTAGCTTACGCAACCCTAATAGGTACTTCTTTATAATGCTATTGCTTAAAATTCACTTATATGCTAATATGTGAATTATGCCCGAACCAAAACCAAAAGGTTCAACAGATCAAAGTTCCTCACCTTATGGCTCAATAGGTCTAGATCAGGCTCGCATCGAAGCAATTAAAGGAGTACAGTCTGCTGTAGAACTTCTCAAGTCTCTAGGTAACACCGCTATAACAATCAAGGATGAAAACGAGCCAACAATTGTTGATGAATACCAAATGCTTGAGGCAGAGACCCATACTAATGATGAGATAACTACGAGCGTATTTGAATTCACCCGTAAGTTACCACTGGCAAACGGCCACAAAGGCTTCAGGTCAAAAGAGCTCACAGTATTACGGTTAACTGAGGCCACTGTCTGGTGGGTTAAGCAACCCAAGCCAGATTTAACTTATGGAAACGGCTACACCGAGAGAAAGCCAACAACCTGGCGTGGTCGAGGTGGGGTTCCAGTTTTTGTCATAGGTGAGCATATTATCCGCGATAAGAATACATCGGCAGATGCAGAAATTGAACTATTACTCACACCTGCGTCCTCGGACACTCAAGACCCCTCATTCTTAAAAATTAAGACTTCACTAGCCAAATACAGTCGATCCGATGAGCTCGCTATGCAACGTCTAATAAAACCGATTAACAATTCAGACTATAGCCTCTACAACTTTAATCCCGAAACTGGGATGTATACACTCAACAGATTCAACGCATACGGGAGTTATTACGGTCCTAACGGAAAGTTTCGCACATTAACAACTCATGTCTGGGGATCACGCCTCAATCTACTAAATGTACCCGAGGACTATAATAAATTATTAGCATTTAACTGCAAACTTGATAAAGGATTACGCAAAGATGGCGTTGAGCGAGACGGTGAAGTATATGAAGAGATAGAATTAACCCCAGAAGTCATTAATACTTTTGGCGTATTAGATACTACTATGAAACTTGCTGCACTATTCGCAGTAGAGCCCGTACACGCTGAGATGGTCAAGACCGTAAAGGAAGCTAGTAAATTAGTTATCTGGTAAAGACCCTTGATTAGACTTGCGTCAAGATTTCGCAGCCGTCATCAGTCACCATAATGGAATGTTCAAACTGAGCTGATCGACTACCATCGGCTGTAAGCAGCGTCCAACCATCGTGTGCTACGAATATATGATGGCTCCCAAGTGTCGTAATTGGCTCGACCGCAATAGTCATACCCGATTTGAGTACGGGGCCCCGGCCAGCCGGACCGTAATTGGGGACCTCTGGGTCCTCGTGCATATCATAACCGACTCCATGCCCAACTAGCTCCTGAACAATACCCAGGTTGTACGACTTCAGTACTTTCTCTATAGCAGCCGATATATCTCCTACCCGGCAACCATTTTTGACCACGTCCAGGCCAGCATACAAAGCCCGCTCCGTGCCCTCTAGTAGGCGCCGCCCATCTTTATCCGGCTTACCGCCGACACAAAGACTCAAACCAGCATCAGTCACCATACCTCCATAAGTTACCCCAAAGTCGAAATTCACAATATCACCATCTTCAAATGGTCGACTACTAGGTATACTATGTTGAACTTCGTTATTAGTAGAAATACAGATTATGTCAGGGTAGCCCTCAAACCCCTTGAACGTTGGCTGACCACCTAAACGTTTTAGCTCCTTGCCGGCTAACTCGGACATATCCTTCGGAGTCATCCCGGCCTTAACTTCTTTTTTAATAAGCTGCAAGATTGTAGCCAACATCTTACCGCCAATACGCATCGACTCTGCTTCAGTAGCTGTTTTTACACTTGTCATCATCGCTTGCTATTCAAAACTTTCATAATATCTTTATGGACCTCTTCTGTGGTTTGGTCGGCGTTAATCCGATGCACTGGCACACCTTCTGATACAAAATGCTCTAGAATCGGCAACGTAGACTCTCGGTACTCCCTAAAACGCTCCGCGATTGCCTTACTATTATCATCTTGCCGGCCACGTTGCACCAAACGCTCTAGTACCACGCTCTCGTCCGCTTCTAAATGAATAATAGCCGACAATTTGAGCTGACCACTCTTGGTGTTTCCTATCAACCAGTCAGCCTGCGGAATAGTCCGCGGGAAACCGTCAATTACAAATTCCTGCGAGGTATCAATCAGATTAAACACCGTATCAACAACTTTTATTACTTCTTTGTCGCTCAACAGTTTGCCGCTAAGCATTTCTTGGCGTCGCTTACCAGTAATAAGCACCCGAAAGACTTCACCAGTCGATATCCAGGCGTAGCCATAATCATCGGCCAGCATTTTACCCTGAGAACTCTTGCCAGATCCAGCAACACCCATAAGAACTATCATTTAATTAAGCCTCTCTTTAACTAGTTTGGCGATTAAGCTACCATCAGCCGCTGGGCCTGCCTTAGCCTTAACCGCGCTAATAACCTTCCCCATCGCCTGCATGCCTGTTGCAGCCTCACTCTTAATAACCTCGTCAACTATCGACACCAACTCAGTCTCAGATAGTTGGGTTGGTAAATAAATTTCGATGATAACCTTTTCGGCGAGTTCTTTATCGGCCCGAGCTTTATCACCACCCTGGATGTACAAATCGGCGCTCTCTTGACGCTTCTTAGCCTCTTTAGCAAATAGCATCAATATATCACTATCAGCCAGACCTTCTTGGCGTTTACCCTTGTCTAATTCGGCATACAAAATAGCACTTTTCAAACTACGAACCACACTAACTCGTAACTTATCACCTGCCAGAAGAGCAGATTTAAAGTCAGCGTTGAGTTGCTGGGATATCATCTAGTTTGTCTAGCGCTGTAAACCTAATTTAATTCGCTTCAGCTTAACTAGTTTACGTTGCTGCCGGATTATAGCTTTTTTACGACGATCACGTTTACTTATTGGCTTCTCGAAAAACTGGCCCTGTTTGACAATATTTATAACACCAGCTTGCTGGACACGACGATTAAAGCGCCGAATTAAATTCTCGGTTGACTCTTTTCCATCTTTTTTAGTAACTTCTATCATATCGAGACCTAGTATAGCGTAACACCGTGTAATAATCAAGGCTTGTCATGCCTTAAAAAGTTTTAGGCCTGCCGTCGTTTCTGAGCAGCCCGCTGTGACTTTAAAACTATACTTTGTAATTCCTTAAAAATAATATACTGCTTATTAGTGTGATAAATCTTAGTATTGCCCTGCTTCTCCGATATCAAGAACCCAGCTTTTTCAAGACGTTTAAGTTCACGCTGAATATTACCGGCATCTTCTTTGATAAGCTTAGCCAGACCACGGACATGAGTCTTGAAGTCGGGATACTTAGCATAGATAACGATTATCTTGCGTCGAACTCGTGAGGTAATAAATACATCTAACATAAACATCCATTGTCATTCAAACAACGTGATTATTAGTATACTCAGCAACTATACCAATTTCAACCTTATTAATTAGTTTTGTCTAAAAATCTAACTTACCTCGAGCCACTAATCAAGGCGACCTTTACCGAAAGGCTCAAAACCTATAATCTTAGGTTATGAATTACTACGAAGTATTGGTGGGAGATATAAAATATCACGGTGACAGCGCCCTAACCTATAGCTCTGACAAGGCAATACCAATAGGCAGCATTGCTAAGGTCGAGCTCAGAAGCCGCGAAGTCCTAGGAATTATAATCAAGACCGTTAGTAAGCCCAGCTTCCTAGTTAAGCCAATCTCAAGCTATTCAAATGACTGGCCACCCCTACCAACCCAGAGCCTAGAACTACTAGCGTGGCTAAAAGATTACTACCCAGCACCACTTGGCACTATCGTCCGCCAATTCCTACCTGGCAGCACTTCCAGTCCAAAATTATTGCCCGACCCAAGTACTACTAATGCGCCTAGCAAACCACTACCGCCGCTCACCACCGAACAATTAGCTGCCCTAAAGAGCATATCTGGCAGCGGCTTATTTATACTGCACGGCGCCACCGGTACCGGCAAAACTAGACTTTACATAGAACTTACTAAAAAATGTATTAGTAATAACATGTCGGCTATCATCCTAACTCCAGAAATAGGCTTAACCGCGCAGTTAGTTGATGATTTTAAAAATAACTTCCCCGTTGAGCCAATAGTATTTCACTCACAGTTAACCGTAGCCGATCGACGTAATATCTGGTACTACATTCTAGCCTCTACGCATCCTCTAGTTATTATCGGGCCACGCTCAGCCCTATTTATGCCCATCAAGAATGTAGGGTTAATCGTCATCGATGAATCCCACGATACAGCTTACAAAAACGAATCATCACCGCACTACGTAACTTCCAGAGTAGCCGCTACGCTAGCCCACCTGCATAAAGCAACTTTTATTATGGGCTCGGCCACCCCATCTGTAGAGGATTACTACATTGCTGAGCAGAAAAATCGGCCGATCATTAGGTTAACAACGCCAGCCTCGACTGCAGTAAGTACAGAAGTCGACTTTCAAATCATAGACTTAAGAGATAGATCAAATTTTAGCTCAAGCCAAATCATTAGTAAGCCACTCTTAAAAGCCATTACCGAAGCCCTAGATAAGAAGCAACAGATTATGTTGTTCTTAAATCGCCGCGGAACAGCCAAGGTAGTTCTGTGTAGTAATTGTGGTTGGCAACCACTCTGTCCGCGCTGCGACATATCACTGGTCTATCACGGAGATCTGCATTTGCTACGTTGCCATACCTGTGGCTACCGACAAGCTCCGCCAAGCGTATGCCCAGTCTGTGCAAGCCCGGATATAATCTTTAAAAGTGCTGGCACCAAAGCCGTAGTAGACGAAGTTGAGCGATTATTTCCAGCTGCCCAGACTCAAAGATTCGACGGTGACTCAATTGGAGTTGAACGACTCGAGCAAAATATGAACTCACTTAAAAGTGGGAAAATCGATATCATTATCGGCACTCAAACAATCGCTAAAGGATTAGATTTACCAAAATTATCTGTTGTAGGAATTATCAATGCTGATACTAGCCTGTATATTCCTGACTACACCGCCTCGGAACGCACCTATCAACTCCTATCTCAGGTAATTGGCCGGGTTGGTAGAGGCCACTCGGCTGGTCAAGTTGTAGTACAGACCTATTTACCGGACGGATTATCCCTTAAATCAGCCGTTGTTAAAGATTGGGAGGCATTTTACACCAATGAACTAAATGAGCGTAGAACATACCATTTCCCGCCATTTACGTACCTACTGAAACTAAGCTGTAAGCGAGCTAGTAGCAACAGCGCCGAAGCTACAGCTAAGCGCCTGGCCGAGCAACTATCAGTTGAATATCCGCGCGTAACAATAGATGGTCCAGCACCCTCTTTTCGCGCCGTAGTAGCCGGTAAACACAGTTGGCAGTTAACGATAAAGTCGACTGAGCGGACTACACTAACGCGCATCATAGCTGGCCTACCAGCCAACTGGGACTATGACATAGATCCAGCTAATCTTTTATAATTGACAAGATAAAGTTATACTATTGTAAGCATGGATTCAAAACTTATCAGCCTACCAAATTCACACTTAAGACAGCGTTCACAGAAGGTTGGTTATATAGACAAAAAAGTCAGCGATCTGATCGAGAGTATGCAAGTTGAAACAATTAACTGGGAGAATAGCCGACAACATGAAGTGGGCGTAGCTCTGGCGGCTATCCAAATTGACGCTCCACTGCGCGTAATTGTCATAAGAAGTGATTTCGACAACAAAGATAATACAACCTTTCAAGCATTCATTAATCCCGTTATTACTAAATTCGAGGGCGAAATAGTCGAGGACTTCGAAGGCTGCTTAAGCGTAAAAGATATATATGGTAAAGTTCCCCGCCACAGTAAAGTACGCGTCAAGGCACTCAATCAAGAAGGTAAAGAAGTCCGAGTGACCGCTGAGGGCTTTCTAGCACGAGTTTTTCAGCACGAGATTGACCACACCAACGGTATTGTCTTCATCGATCATATTAAAGATAAGCCGGACGCCTTCTTCAACCTAGAAGAAAGCGGAAATTTACAACAGTTAGACTATGAAAAAGATATCCGAAACAATAGTCTTCTTTGGTAGTGGGCCAGTCGCGGCTGAATCGCTCGAATTACTAGCCAGCTGGATAGATATAGAAGCCGTCGTAACAAAGCCCCAACCACCCCACCACCAAGAGCCTTTCCCGGTGTTAGTAACCGCTAAGAGACTGGGTCTTAGAACATTTACCCCGAACGGCAAGGCGGAGCTATCGGAGTTCATGGCGACTCACAAATTTCATAGCCAACTCGGTGTGGTTATAGACTACGGATTCATCATTAAACAAGATGTTATCGATGAATTCCCCTTGGGAATTATTAATAGCCACTTTAGCCTACTACCAGAACTACGTGGGGCCGATCCAATTACTTTTTCGATATTAAGTGGCCAAAAGCAAACCGGCATCAGCCTAATGCTAATTGTCCAGAAAATGGATGAAGGGCCGTTGCTGGCTCAAGCTACTTATGATTTACCTGCCAATATCACTACCCCTGAACTTACCGAAGACTTAATCGATCTAAGCAACCAAACATTAAAGATTATTTTACCTGAGTACTTAGCCGGTAACCTAAAGGCCGTACCACAGCAAGGCGAGTCAAGCTACTCACGCAAGCTAACTAAATCAGATGGACAACTAGACTTTACTAAACCAGCCTCGCAGTTAGAGCGTGAAATCAGGGCTTTTAAGGGATGGCCAAAGAGCCACACAATAGTAGCCGGTAAAGAAGTAGTTATAACCAAGTCCAGCCTAGTAAAACCAGAAGGATTAAGCGATAAGCTACCAATTGGTACTATTTCGGTCATAAATAAAGGATTATATATCCAAACAGCCGCCGGTGTCCTAGTCGTAGAGGCGCTAAAGCCGGCTGGTAAGCCTGAAATGTCTGCCAAGGATTTCCTAAACGGCTACAGCAAAGGCTTGTAAGGCTTGTCTTACATCACCCCGATATACAACTATCTGAACAGGCTTCTAGCTGTTGATTATCTAAAAAACTTTAACAAAACTACGGATTATTACCCCTGGTAACGTATATACGGGCGTACATACGTCACCCCCGTAGAAAGTGTTAATTCAGGTAAAAGTTAAGCAGCTGGTTGATCTGGCTGTTGACCAGCGCTAGCAGCAACTATTTGTGGTGCTGTCTGCTTTATTTCGGTCTTAAGAGCTTCAAACACTTCGTTAACCACTTGTTTATAGTTGGGCAGGTTTGTTTCCAACCATTGCAACGCCTGAGACTGACTCTCTTCGCCACCTTGGTCGATAAATTGCTCAAACTCCTGTAGCTGCTTATCGGTCATCTGATTAGCCAGATTAGTACCGACCCGCAACTCTAGTGTTTCATAGATATGCTGAAGCATACCTTTCTTTTGGTCATCAGGTAGACTACCTAATCCCAGTTCATCGAGTAGATTGTTGTCTAACTTTAACATAGACCTATTATACCAGACTCAAATATAGCCCTCTACAGGCTACGAGCCCGCGTCTCCCTAGTAAACACGCTAATTTTATCGCCTTCCTGTAGCTCAACCCGACTATCTGTCGATAGACTTATGCCACATAGCTCTCCGGTAGCAATTTCTTTAGCATCATTAGAGGCACGTTTTAGCTGAGTAACTTTAGCTTCAGCGATCATCTCTTTACCTCGGTCAATCCGAGCCAAAGCCGGCACAGTTAATTTACCTTCCAGCACTTCACCTCCGCAAATAACCTCACTCTTAGTAGTCTTGAAGACAGCCTTAACCTCAAGAACGCCCAGCACCTTCTCAATCACCTCCGGTGCCAGTAAGTGCCCTAGTTCAGTTCTTACATCATCAATTAACTCATATATGACGTTATATAGTCGAACCGATACCTTATCACGACTAGCAATACGTTTAATATTACTTGGTATGGTAGTTCCAAAACCATAAACTATAGCACCTGAAGAGTGGGCCATGTAAATATCGTTGTCATTAATTGCGCCTACACCCGATTCCACTATTCGCACTGCTACCTCATCGGTATCAGCTGATTTAAGACTATCCGCAACTGAGGTCAAGGAACCCTGTACGTCTGCTTTAACAATTATCGGCAATTCCTGCAAGGTATCGCTTCGGCTCATGATACGTAGTAACTCACTACCGCTCATGTCGCTTCGAGCTGTCCCGGCATGTTGGCTAATAGATGTTTTTTCGGCTTGGCTACGAGCTAGCTTCTCGTTAGCGACTACCCTAAAGGCCTCACCAAATTCTGGTAAAGTCTTAAAGCCACTTATTACGACCGGAGTTGACGGACCAGCCGTTTTTAGAACCTGACCACTGGTAGATTCTAGGTTACGGATTTTAGCATAAGTCGCACCAGATACTACAAAGTCGCCGGCTTTTAGAGTACCTTCCTCGATTAGAGCATGAGCCACCGGGCCACGTCCCTGTTCGATATGTGCTTCGATTATCAACCCCTGGGCCGAGACTGTCGCATCAGCTTGTAATTCCTCGACATCACTAACCAGTAAAATCATATCTAATAATTCATCAATACCTTGGTGAGCTTTGGCCGAAACCGGTAAAGCCACAATATCCCCACCCCAGTCTTCGACTAATAAATCTTGTTCAGCCAACTGCTGCTTAACTAGATTCGGGTTGGCCCCCTCTTTATCCATCTTGTTAATCGCCACAATAATCCTAACACCGGCCTTACGGGCATAACGAATAGCTTCAATTGTTTGCGGTTTAACACCATCATCAGCAGCAACTACGATAATTACGATGTCCGTCAGAAGAGCGCTGTGTTCACGAATAGCCGCAAAAGCTTCGTGTCCAGGCGTATCAAGAAAAGTTATTAGACGGTCACCACGGCTAACCTGATAGGCTGATATATGCTGAGTGATACCGCCAGCTTCACCCTGAGCCACATGAGCGCCACGAATAGCGTCTAGTAGAGTTGTTTTACCGTGATCGACGTGTCCCATTACTGCTACAACTGGTGGACGAGGCGATAAGTGATCACCAGTCCGTTTTTGACGTTCTTTCGGTACTACAGTCAATTCCTCAGTCTTTTGAACCAGTTCTACGTCAAGCCCTAGTTCGCCCACAATTATCTGGGCTGTATCAAAGTCTAGCCGCTCATTAATAGTGGCTAGAATACCATTCTTCATCAGCTCACCGATTAAGCGCGTAACTGGCAATTTTAGACGTTCGGCCAGAGTGCCGACGGTTATATTGTCTTCTATCTGGATTGTTGTAGCCATCTGCACTCCTTTCCGGCCGTCCTAAGTTGGCCTAAACACTAAAACTAAACATACTACTTCTTGGCGTCTTTGAGGCTCAGAGAAATCTTGCGGGCATCGGTATCAATATCGAGCACCTTAAATTTCTTTGTCTCATTCAGCTGAAAGATCTTCTCAGGATCAACATCATTATCATCACCCATTTCTGAAACGTGTACCAAAGCCTCGACGCTCGAGCTAAGCTGCACAAAAGCTCCAAATGGCGTAATGCGGGTGACTTTACCCTCGACGCTATCGCCCTTCTTAAAAGCTTTAACTTCTTGGAGCCATGGATCCTCAGTCATTTGCTTGAGACTAAGTGATAAACGGTCCTTATCGATAGCGATAATCTTGGCCTTGACGGTTTCGCCAACTTTAACGTAATCACGTGGGTTCTCAACACGTTCCCAAGAAATCTCAGAAATATGGATTAAGCCCTCAATACCATCGATATTGATAAATGCCCCAAAGTCGATTACACCAGTAACCGTACCTTCAACCACGTCGCCAACTTTCAGCTCGGCAAAGCGTGCCTGCATGTCATCTTTAACGGCTTCTTTTTCAGAGAAAATAAGCTTGTTATCCTTGCGACTAACATCGAGTATACGGACTCGAATAGGTTTGCCAGTTAGAGCGTGCAGTTTCTGCAATATCTCATCCTTGTCAGCCCCAGAAACCCGTGGGTAGTGCGATGCGGCCAGCTGAGAAACAGGCAAGAAGCCGCGAATCCCTTCTAGCTCGACCAGCAGACCACCACGATTAGCGTCATATGGCATAATTTCGATAATTTCACTAGCTTCGAAAGCCCGTTGCAGTTCATCCCAGCCCCGGTCTTTGACAGCCCGGCGCATACTCAGCAGCGCGTAGCCCTCTTCCATTTCTGGGTCTATTACGCTGATTGTGACCGTCTGACCCTCTTCTAGCGTCTGACCATGGCCAACTTCGCGGCGCATAATCACACCGACGCCCTGCGGCCCCAAATCTATCCAGATCTGATGTTTTCGGACAGAGCTAACTATCCCCTCGATAACATCACCAGTATTTAACTGTTTAATGTCACTCTGAGCTAGTAGCTCATCCATTGTTACTAAATTGTTTTTTGGCATTTCTTAAGTGCCTCCTTCGAATGTATTTCCGGCAGATAGCTAACTTAGATCCAGAGTAATAGCCCTGGACCTAAATTAAATCCACAAGATTACCTACATTATACCTGTTAATATCTTTTTAGTCCAGCGAGGGCGTGGTAAAGACTACGTGCCTAGGCCAAGGGGTGGTAAACTAAAAGATATATGTATCTCGGAATCGACATCGGAGGGACTAAGACGCTGGCGGCCGTTTTTTCGGACGAAGGCGCCCTTGAAGAGCAAATTAAATTCCCGACCCCCAAGAAGTACGATGAATTCCTACAAGAACTGACCAAAACTATCCGCAGTTTTAAGACTCAGGACTTTCGGGCTGGCTGTGTGGCCGCCCCCGGAGCACTCGATAGGCCCCGCGGGCGAGTAATCAACTTCGGCAACCTGCCCTGGACAAATGTTCCCTTGCTCAAAAACGTTGAAACTATCTCCCATTGCCCTATGCTACTAGAAAACGATGCCAAGCTAGCTGGTCTAGGTGAGGCAGTACTCCTAAAAGAAGATCGAGTATTATATGTAACCATTAGTACCGGTATAGGCTACGGACTGGTAGTGGGCCGAGTTATAGAGTCTGGTCTAAGTGATGCTGGTGGGCGCAATATGATGCTTGAGCACCACGGTAAGCTCGTCCCTTGGGAATCGTATGCTTCTGGCAGCGCCATCGTCCAACGGTTCGGCAAAAGAGCTTCCGAGATAGACGACGCCGAAACCTGGAAGACAATTACCCGTGACCTTGTGCCGGGGTTTTTGGAGTTAATCGCTATCTTGCACCCAGAGATTATAGTAATAGGTGGTGGTGTCGGTCATTACTTAGAGAAATTTCATGACTCATTAGTCGACGGTCTAAAGCGCTATGAGACACCAATGCTAAAAATCCCACCTATAGTGGAGGCCCAGCGACCAGATGAAGCCGTTATCTATGGTTGCTATGATTTAGCTAGAGACACTTACCTACCAAAGTAGCCGCCATCATGGAAGATATAATAACTAGAATTAAAAATGATTACCCAGACCTATCGTTCGTTGAGGGGTCAAGCTTTTCGTGGCACGCTCAGAAAAAGCACGTTTCGTATAAAAAGACTACTCAGGAGCAGCCAAATCATAATTCCTGGGCGCTGCTTCATGAGCTGGGACACGCCCTGCTGGGACACACCGACTATACCAACGACGTTGAGCTACTCCAAATGGAGGTTTCGGCCTGGCACAAAGCCAAGACCCTAGCAAAACACTATGGCCCAAAAATCGACGATGATTATATTGAAGACTGCCTCGACACCTATCGTGATTGGCTACACTTGCGTAGCACTTGCCCAGTCTGTTTTGCCCGATCTCTCCAATCGACCACCTCGGTCTACCGCTGTTACAACTGCCAAGCTACCTGGCAAGTTAGCCGCTCTAGGCTGTGTCGGCCTTACCGACTGCAAAAGGCCAAATAAAAACCACCAAGGGAACCAAGGTGGTTTTTATTCACAGATAAGCCTCTAAAATTAGAGATTTAAATTAGGCTTTTTTGGTACGTCGACTAATACGACCACCAACGGCACCAAATTTGCGAGCTCGCTCACGGCCGGCTTCACCAGCAGCAAAACCACCTGTTGTACCTTTTTTGCCACCACGAGCACCGATTTTAGCGTAAAAATCGCTACCATACTTCTTCTTGTTAGTTGCAGCAGCCGCTTGGCCACCAGCTTTAGTTCCAGCCATCTTATAACACCTCCCAGTGTATTAGCTTTTGTTGGATCCGAAACAAAAAGAGCTTCCCGGAATCTAAATAGAAACCTGGAAACCCTCTTATTCTTTTCGAATTACGCTTATGATATCACGCTATTGCGCTAATGTCAACAATAATTATCTATTATATTCATCTTTTATGAAACAGCCCCTTTAGTATCAGATATCCACTCCTAGAATTAGCTCTCTACACAAATCTTTATCAAACTATATTCTTCAGTCTGTCTCTGATCCATCTGACATTATCAGGGCAACCGTTTGGTCTTCAACCATGTCAAGTACCAACTTAATACGATTCAGTGCATCTATCCTAGTCCTACCCTTTGGTACTATAAAAGGAGAGTCGACTCCTAAAGAAGGATTTTGAACACGCACATCCAAAGATGTCCCATCAGCCCCAAAGCAGTTAGCTGAGTACGTATTCAGCGAACGTGTATCCGTAAATTCCACTTCATAGCTATTTAAAGTCAAGTTTCCGATATACGTGCAGTTCTTTTCTGTTGCTAAACATATTTTATCCTGTAGATCTACGGTAGCTTCAATAACTCTACTTTCACTATCGGATCCTGCGATTGGCGATAAATAAATAATGTCTATTAACCGTTGAGCTGCACCGAGCTGCCAATAGGATTCAACTCCAAATACCATCTTGGCCCGTGCATCCCGTTCACTATCACGAAATAATTCAGCTATATCTCGCGCATCATCGGTTAACAGATCATCCTGTCTCCGCGAAAGCTCGGCTGCATCAAGAGCCCCCTGATACGCTTGTTGCCCAACCTCTGAACAAACTATATAACCGACCATTACCTGTAAACGCTCAAATTGAAGGTATACAGAAGGCTCAATTTCGCTATAAATTTGACTCATAGAGGTATATTATACAATTTTAGTAAAAGAAAAACCACCCTATTCGGGTGGTTTAACTATAATACGGCACCGTGCTATTTTCCCAGGGGTGAACCCCAAGTATTGTCACCGCTTAAGAGGCTTGACTGCTGTGTTCGGTATGGGAACAGGTGTTTCCCTCTCGCCAGATTAGATCTTAGATATCCTGGTAAGTTCCTACCACCGAGAAAGCTTAGTGTTTCATAACCTATAATGTTATACTATATTACATGTCAGAGCGCAACTTTATTTACCCAAATCATCCTAATTTTGTACCATTTTTAGAACTTGCACAATCTACCGAAATGATTTCTAACCGCGGGGTCGTTACTTACAGACACGCTGATGTCCCCTTGGCACTTACACCTTCTGCTTATATCGATCTTGAGATGCTGCAGTACTTAGACCCAACAGCTCGCAAAAGAGTAGAGGCAAGGCAGAACAATCAAAATGAAATAAACGAAGACTTTTGGTACAGATACGGTGGGCTAGACACTCTGTCTCCCCGTAAGATGTGGCCAGATGGGTATGTCAACAATGGTTTCCGTGTTCAGCGCCAGATGAGCTGGAGCGATACTCCAACTGCGCAGGAAATAATCACCTATGGTGTTGGCACTCTCCGCCCCCAAAAACCCCAGCATAATGGAATGAGAAGTTTCTTGGCCGAGGCCGCCCGGCGAGTTGACTCAAGGCGACGGCAAACTTTTGCAACCTACATTGTCAACATAGACCATCACAATGGAGTGGAGTGGACAGGCAGGCCCTATGCGCTCGAGTCAACGAACCTAGTAATGCCAGAGACCCTCGGAGAACTACGACAATTAGCCGACAGGCGACAAGAGCTAGATTTTATAAGAGACTACCTGGCTGACCTGCAGGCGACTGTAAAACCCGTTGCAATCCCCATATACACCGATGGTGTAACGGACGTCGACACCGGCGATAAGAGCCCTGTCCCGCAAAGTATCGCAGACAGACAATGGCGCTGGCGCGAAGCGCACCGTGCCCATATAGGCGCAGGGTTATGGACTACTCCCCCGGTAGATAACGTCGAACTCACGGATCGAGTAGACCAGTTATTAGAGAAAACAATCATCGACTATAACCCTATAGAACAAACCTTTCAAGAAGAGCCAAGCCCTGAGCTATTAGCGTTGCAAGCAAAGTATCCTGGCTGCATCTAAAGAAAAACCACCCTATTCGGGTGGTTTAACTATAATACGGCACCGTGCTATTTTCCCAGGGGTGAACCCCAAGTATTGTAACCGCTGAGAGGCTTAACTGCTGTGTTCGGTATGGGAACAGGTGTTTCCCTCTCGCTATGGGCACCGAGGCGGCTACGCCTAATGAGGAAAACCTACGGTTTCCTCATCGCGCGGGGCGGCGGAATAAATCCGCCGACTCCGGCTGCTCTTTTCCCTTGGGAACAGAGGTAGTCGAAGCTATTCTCGATGTCCATACATATTGTGCGTATTGGTTAAATAAAAGAACAAACATAAAAACAAACGGGTGTTAATAAACACCAATAACCAGTCAATGCACTTCTCTGAGCTGCACACCAACAAGGGTGCACGACTCAGAGAACGTAAAAAGTCGATGGGACTATTAGTACGCTTCGGCTACATGCATTACTGCACTTCCACCTTGCGCCTATCAAACTGATCGTCTTTCAGTGTCCTCATAGGGAAATCTAATCTTGAGACTAGTTTCGCGCTTAATATGCTTTCAGCGCTTATCTATACCGCACGATAGCTACCCAACAATGCTCTTGGTAGAACAATTGGTACACCAGAGGTGCGTTCATTCCGGTCCTCTCGTACTAGGAACAAACTCTCTCAAATTTCCTGACGTCCACAGCGGATATAAACCGAACTGTCTCACGACGTTCTGAACCCAGCTCACGTACCTCTTTAACCGGCGAACAGCCGGACCCTTGGGACATGCTCCTGCCCCAGGATGAGATGAGCCGACATCGAGGTGCCAAACAGCGCCGTCTATGTGAACTATTGGGCGCTATAAGCCTGTTATCCCCGGCGTAACTTTTATCCGAAAGCGCTGCCGATACCACACTCTTGTAC
>JBDTES010000020.1:0-52270 GCA_039922435.1 Saccharimonadales bacterium (SeqCode) | reverse complement strand
CGCACAGGAACTTGTTCCGAGCACGCCACAGCGGAAAAGTTTTTTTGCCGAAGGCAAAAATGTGCGCTGCCCTAGCCCCGCAACCAAAATAAACTTTCCAGATTGAGATTGGTACCAAAACCAATCTCTTTTTATTTTTCTCGAACATTCTACCCTGTAAACTATGTTCGAGCCCTAATGGGCCATTGGAATATTGACTTATATCTGACAAGCTGTATAGTGAATATAGAATTAAATAACAAAAATACTCTAGAAGGAAATAATTATGGGCGAAGAATTACCTCATGACCCTAATAACGTACAGGCTTCAGTTGAGCAATCGCTAGAGCAGCAAGACGATTCGCCGCATTTAGGCGAAGTTGCGTTAAATGATGATGCCAAGGTACCTGATAGCTACATCCGTGATAAAGAAAAGGCAGAGGTAATGGCGCATGCTGAAAATGATGCATTCGACTCAGGTGAGCAGTTTCCTCAGAATGCTTCCTTGAGAGCTGGTAATGAATATGATGTTGCTATAGCAAAAGCTAATACTAAAGGGTATGAGCCTAACGAGGTTGAGAAAAAAAGATCGAAGGAAGATTTATCTCGCTATAACATTCACAAGAGAAACCAAGTTTTACGTTATAGTGATGCAATTGCGAAGCATAATGAACAGACTGGCGACAAATCTTCACCCGATATAGAAGCATTAGCCGCTGTACATGATTTGGTGCAAAGTACAGGACGAACAGAGTTTTCTACCAATACCGAGCATGATTACTGGGGCAATGAAAACGTAGTTACTGTAATGTTTGACGAGCACGAAAACGTTGTCGTGAAGTCAGGTACTATACATAGCGATACAGGCCGGGAAGAGAAGTTTACTTTATCTATGTTTCACGGTGCTAAATACGAATTTACAGAACTAACTAATGACGATGAAGATTTTGAATTAACAACTATTACCCGAGAACGAACACTTAAACCAGCCGATGTCGAGAGGCTTAAAGAAGTTTTGGCACCAGCTATAACTTATAGGGATGAACAAAAGCGACAGGATGATGAGCAGCAACAAGCAACGGATGATGCAGAAGATGAAGAGCGTTATAGGCCGGAGCCCACCGATTCATTCGCTCACCAGGCTGGTTGGAGCGAAACATATAACCAATAGGCCGTATACAAAAGGTTCTAGTGTGACACGGTAGAGTAATGAACTACCGAATCACCTCTATTGAGTTGCTCCCAGCGACTTAACTCTGGCAAGATGAGGTTCCCGATTGTACTTGGGCAACCAAAGAAAGAGTCCCAGCTAGTCTGGGGCTTTTTCTTTGGTTCATGGTGCTGGCTCGGTTCTGGGGCAGAGATTTTGCAAAGCAAAATATCGTAGCCCCAGGTTCGGTGGAGCGAGGACGCGCACAGGAACTTGTTCCGAGCACGCCACAGCGGAAAAGTGTTTTTGTCGAAGACAAAAATGTTCGCTGTCCTAACCCTGCAACCATTTCTATGTAACATGGAAATTATCAAGAACCGTTTTGCAAAACCGTTTTGCGGTTTTTTCTCCTTATGCTTGCATAATCTACTGGCGAGTTAGATAATTCCCCAGAAGGAGATGACTATGAGTGACTGTGTACCCCTACCTAAAGAAAGCTTCGTAACGGCAGAGTGGCTTGGCCCAGATGGTGAATTGGGGGATGTATCCCCTCGTTGGCAGGGCTATTTCAGCGGACATACCCGATCGTGGGCCCACGACGCTGTATCCACTTCGAGAGAGTAACTTTGGCTCGATTTTGCCGCATATCTACGCTGAACGAATGCGTCGTCAAGATGGGCAAAATAGAGACGGAGCTTTTACCCAGGTAAATTTGTGTATCAATAGGCTTTACGAGATGAATGGTAGTGTCGATGGAGATTATTCGACTGAGCACTTCCAGAGCTTGTTAAGAGATTTAAGAGTGAGCCCCTATAGCGAGCAACCTGAATTGACTGCAAAACTTGAAGAAGTCTTTACTGGCTACAAGGACATACGTGAAGCCCAACGCATAAAAGCTGCTAGAAAGTTATCACAAACTATTGGTAGAGCAGAGCTATATATCGTAGCTGCAGATTCTGCAGACTGGCGAACTCCGCGCAAAGGTAACCTCTACGCTGCGCGCCTATCTAGGATTGTAAATGTTAGAAGCGGTAACAGAATGAATTACGGAATTGTGGCTAGGGATTTTGAAGGTAACGAGGGATTTTTGCCCCAGACCTTCCATGTACCTGGTGGAGCCAGCGCGCGAGCGGCGTGATAAAGCTTTCCAAGTTCGAGTCCTGGCTTCAGACCCAAAATAATACGACTTTGAGACAAAGCTTGATTCCAGCGTAATAGCTCAGTGCTGATGAGGTTCCAATTCGATTGTACTTGGGCAGCCAAAATAAGTCTCCCACGAAAGAGGGTGTTTTATGTTGGTTATGCGCCGTGTGTCGGTGCTTGGCTTCTTATATAAATCATGAGTACAGGGGTGATTATATAAGTAAAAATAAAGACGCGTAATATAACATCGGTGGAACTCGGAGTTAACTCCGAGTTCCATTTGGTTATACAAAAAAATAGCTGGCTAAGATTTTGTCTATAGATTGTGAGCGTACCTATATATTAATAGAAGTTTTTTGAATTGCTTTGGTAGTATTTTTATCTTGCCTATGCTTACTTTTTGTAGTAAACACACTAGTATTGGCTTATGAGTAGACCTGATAGAAGTCAATCTAAGCATGAAGCACGCAAACTTTCGACACGTGACCAAATTGATCAAGTCCAGCTATGGAGAGATGAAATAACTAAAGGGAAGCTTAGGTCACTAGCTGTTTTAGAAAAGGCCTTTCCGCTACTAGTCGAGCATGGCCAATCGCTAGCCGAGAAAGCTAGAGTCCCTCACTGACGTAAATTAATCAGCGCATGTATATTCAAGTACTCTAGAAATTGACTAAACCCGTCTCGAACCGCCAAACTTGTCCATAGTGTGCGACTAACTCTTTACGCAGGTTCCAAAACCGACCGGTTCCTACTATAGGGACTGGGCGCTTCAAAACTTGACCGTATTCTATGGCGGGCGTACTCCTTCTGGCAAAGAGTTCTTTAGAAGTAGGGCTGTTTTCTGTGCCGTAAGGCTTGAAGCTGAACCTGTGACGTGGTGGGTTTAGCTGAAACAAGATAGTAGATATGGCTGACAACGCAGACAGGCAAGCTTGTTTTGGGTTCTTATATCGCTTTGTGTTGTCCTGTACCAGCAGCCAAAATGGTGCACTCCTCATCTAGTACAAGGTTTTTACACAGTAAATGGGTAATAAATATTTGTCTAATTTAACGAGGCTTATGGTAAAATCACAGTAACAGTTGACATAAGGTCAGAGGAATATAGACAAATGGCAATCAGGAGACGGCTTGGTAAATGGATTGAGCTAATCGGACTAGCCGTGTTGGTGTTGAGCCTAGCTGTAACTACATTGCATCCGATGTCGACACGTGCCGCAGACAACATGGTGTGGACAAGCCACAACATATCGGGGCAGAGCTTTCTTAGCTTGACTTCTACGGCTGATGGGCAGCATTTGGCGGCCGGTACAAATGGTGGCTATATATACACTTCGGATGATTACGGTACCACTTGGACCCAGCGCACTTCAGGGTTGACGAGCGGATCGTGGTTTGCTATCAGCTACGCGCCGGCTGGCAACATTTTGTATGCCGGGCAGTATAATGGAGACATCTATAGCTCCACTAATTATGGCGCAAGCTGGACTGATCAAACGGGCTCGGGTCACCACGCTTGGGTCAGCATGAGTGCTAGTAACAATGGATACTATGTAGCGGCTATAGACGGTAGTAATATTTTCACTTCTAGTAGCTACGGTGCTACCTGGACACAGGCTAGTGTGGGCTCCCAGAACTGGGAATCTGTTGCATACTCGGCGAATGCGGGCACGATTATTACCGGTGCCGGCAATGGCGAGGTCTACGTTTCTAACGACTATGGTCAGACCTGGAATGATCGCTTTGGTACGGGAAACCCGCCGGCCTATGTATCGGCGTCGTCGGACGGCCAGAAGCTAGCGACGACACAAGGGCAAAACCTTTATACTTCGACCAATGGCGGTGCAACCTGGACAGCCTCAACCCATACGACCCCTAACGGTGCAGCTTCTCTGACTTCTTCCGCCGATGGGACGCGACTGGCAGAGAGTACAAATCCCTATCAAGTCTATACTTCGTACGATTCTGGTGCTAACTGGACGCTGGAAGCAGGAGCTCCCGGTACGTTCGTAAATTCCCTAACTTCCAGTGCTGATGGCATTAGATTAGCGGGTGTATCCTACAATAGTTCGTACATATATACAGCTCAGCATACCGTGTCGGCTACACCTACTCCCGCCACGCCCGCGAATGTTTATACTACTGCCAGCCCGACCTTCTCGTGGGCTGCCGGTAGCGGTTCGGCATCGCCAAGCTACACCGTCCAGTGGTCGAAGGATAGCAGCTTTGCTAGCGGCGTAACTAGCCAGACCAGTTCTAGTACCAGCTACGCTGCCTCAGGGTTCACCGACGGTACGTGGTACTGGCGGGTCAAGGCTAACGATGCATACGGGCTTAGCACGACCTGGACTGCCGGTACAAAGTTTTACGTAGATACAGATGCTCCAACTACACCAGGCAAACCAACGCTCGATAGCGCCAATGGCACTGGCTACGCAACCAACGACACCCGTTCCACCCAGCCCCTAATAGATTGGACAGGGAGTACAGACTCTGGCGGTTCGGGCCTGAGTAGTGCCGCGCCGTATACGCTACAATGGTCGCAAGACTCAAACTTTGGATCGGTTGTTGGCTCGTCAAGCGTTAGTGCCCTCGCCCTCAGTCCGCCGGTTCCATTAGCGGAAGGTGTCTGGTATTTCCGAATTGTCGCCACCGACAATGCGGGCAATACATCCACATCACCAGTTAGCGACGCTATCAGTATTGATAAGACAAACCCGTCGGCAGCCGGCAAGCCTATCGCTAGTAACCTGTACCAGAGCACCCAGTATACTGCCAATAATTCGTTAACATGGAGCTGGACAGCCGGCAGCGATAGCGGTTCTGGTCTTGCTAACCCAGCTTACAAAATAGTATGGTCGACTAACCACCTAAGTTTCAATCCAGCGGACTATGCCACGACCAATAGTCTGTCATTTACTCAGCCGGATGCCGTGGCCGACGGTTGGAATTATGCGTACGTCTTTACCTACGACAAGGCTGGCAATTGGACTAACTCCACTATAGGTAGCGTGTATGTAGATAGCACGCCGCCAACCACGCCTGGTAAACCTGCTCTTAATGCTCCGGGGGGTACGATCACTATGACCAAATCAGCTAAACCGACCTTATATTGGACGTCTAGCTCGGATTCTGGCCTCGGGCTTGCTAGTACTAATCCGTATACGCTGCAATGGTCAACGGACTCTAGCTTCACTACTGTTGCTGGATCGGCTACCACAAGTAGCGGAGTATCCCAACCAACTTCAAATTTGGCAGATGGCACATGGTACTTTCGAGCTATTGCTGTTGACCAAGTAGGTAATACCGCCACTTCTCCAGTAAGCGACGCAATAGTCGTAGATTCTACAGCACCAAGTGTCCCCCAGAACGTGCAGACTGACGAAACCTCACCTAGTAAATCTACGGTGACGCATTTTAACTGGAGCGCATCCACCGACAGTGGCTCTGGCCTTGCTAGCCCAACCTACACCTTGCAGTGGTGTAAGTCTGGTGGGGGCTGCACCACGGCGACCACGGACAATACTACTATGAGTGAGGCACTGACCGACGGTACCTACAGCTATAAGGTAATGGCAACTGATGTGGCCACCAATAGTTCCGCCTACTCGGTGGCTGGGACGATTGTGGTTGATACCACCGATCCTGGAGCTCCCGGAGCACCTACCGTTACCTCGCCGACCAAAGATTCAACACCGACCTTTTATTGGACTGCGGTTAGCGATAGTGGGAGTGGACTGGCCAACCCTGCCTATACTCTAGAACTATCAAAGGATAGTAGCTTCCCAGTTGATAGTAGCACTTTAACCACTACGACCAATAGCTTAAACTTTACGCCCGCAAGCGATTTATCGGATGGGACATGGTACGTACGAGTAACTGCAACCGATCAGGCGGGTAACACCAAATCCTCTAGTGTTGGTAGTGTCTTGATATTGGCCTTGCCGCCAATATTTAGTGACATAAACACGACACCGATATCCGATACCAATCAAACAATCACCTGGAGCACCGACAGCCAGACCTCATCACAAGTTATGTATGGTCCCAGTGCCAGCTATGGTGGCCAAACGGCCGTTACAGATACCAGCCCGCGTGTGAACAGTCATAGTGTCGATTTGAGCGGTCTGCTTGCGTGCACGACTTACCACTTCCAGCTAGCGTCAATTGATGTGATGAATAACAGCAACACTAGTAGTGACGGTAACTTTACTACCAGTGGCTGCGCCGGTTCTAGTCCAGTAATTACCGAGAAATCTAATGCTGCTCCCATAAATACTGATACTTCGCTGGTTCTGTCGAACGGGCTGGCTGGCGCAACCGTAGATACTCCTTCTGGCTACACGACCTCGGACACCACAATACAAATAAAGCAGTTGCAGGCAAATACCGCCTTTGATGGCATCGGTAAGCCGGGCTCCATGACAGCACCCAGTGGCAACAACGTCTACGACATAAAAGCACTGCTAAACTCAACTACACCTATCACAGTCTTTGCTAAACCAATAACCATTACACTTTCTTATGATCCAGCTGATGTGGCGAACTTACTAGTACCTACAATTGCTATTTATCGATGGGATAGTGGCACGGGTTGGGCGGAACTCGACAATTGTCAGGCAGACTCCGTCACGCATACAGTTAGCTGTACAACAACCCATTTCTCGACATTTGCCGTATTTGGAACAGCTATGCCTGTAGTAGCCGTTTCAACGCCTAATCCAGCTACAGCTACTACTAAAGATTCGTCTAATCCGAGCCAGGCGTCGAATAATAATGAGTCTGCCGCAGGAGGGAATAATCAGCCAGAGGCCACCGATACCAGTAATAACAAGTCACAGTCTGGGCTAGCCAACACTCAGAATAATATCAGTCAAGAAAATGGTGGCTCCTCGAATCAAGCAGGTAAGTCCATTTCCCAAAAATCCAATAACTCCCTAGGATTGGGCTGGTGGTGGCTACCAATCATCGTGTTAATCGGCATAGCATGGCTGTTCATTTTGCGCCGCCATAGAAGGCAATCAAAATGAGGCAGATATTAAGAGCTTGGGGCAAAGCACCTCAGTGTAATTGCGATAGTCACGGATATGACAATTAGTACAATGCTATAGGGTGTTATTGGATTTAGCAACCAGGGGCTGTACTTGGTCCGTAGCAGGCATTGGCATGAGCCGGTTTCGTTAAACAGAATGTGACACTCCTTTTTTATGATGTCCCAGTTTGTCCCATCCACCCCTTAAAGGGGTTCCAGACCGGTATGCTCAACCAAAGAAAATACCTCAGCATTTGATGGGGTATTTTCTTTTTGGCTTGCTGGCCCAGGACACGAACCGAAGGTTCGGCAGACGAGGAACGGAGGCCAAAAATATACTTGGATATTTTTGCCGAGTACTACAGAAAGAAGTGTGGGTTGAAAAGTTGTACAATGTCTTGGATCGCAACCGCGCACGGATTCTACTCCGATATTGTGATTGAGCTTTTCTTTGTCTTAGATTCACTAAAATGTTAATATCTCGGTTATTTGCTGCTCGTTTGATAGGATATGGAAGTGGACTATATAACTCGAGTATTTAAAAACTTACGTTACAAATGGATTTGGCTGGGTATTATCATCCTGGTATTTATTGGTATAGCTGTAGTGTGCACACTAAACCATAGTCATCGTCAGACTTTACTCGATCCACCTCTTAAATCTCTAGCTGCCGCTCATAATATTGAACTTGGCAATTTTGCTATCCTTACTAAATTAAAAGACCCTGAATACAGCCACATTCTAACCTCACAGTTTAATCTGGCACTTATCGACAACACTCCTAACTGGTATTTTACAGACGGTGGGTTACGGCCCAGCCCTACAACCTACGATTTCAAGAATATGGACACCATAGTGGCTTATGCGCAGGCTCATAATATGAGCATCCAAGCTCATCATTTATTGTGGGGTGAAGCTAAATGGCTACCTGATTGGCTAAAGAACGGTAAATATAATCAGGCGCAGCTTATGAATATTATTCATGATGATATTGCGACCACGGTTGGTCGGTACAAGGGAAAGATTAAAGAATGGACGGTGGTTAATGAAGCGTTTACGCGGGGGCTACACGTCAATGGCTTACATGATTGGTGGGCCGACAATACGGGCAGCCAGGCCTATATTGACCAAGCCTTTATTTGGGCACACCAGGCTGATCCAAGCGCAAAATTAATTCTTAATGATTTCGACAATGAACACTTTAACCCTGTATCAGATGCCATGTATACCTATATAAAAGGTGCGAAAGCTCGAGGTGTGCCGATTAATGGTATCGGTATGCAGATGCACATCGATGGTACGCATCCGCCTGATGTCCAAGAGGTTATTCAAAACATGGAACGCTTTGGGGCGTTAGGAGTCAGCGTATATGTCACAGAGTTCGACGTTAATATGAGCGCAGTGCCAGCATCCGATGCTGCCAGAGACGAAATTGAAGGCCAGATTTACTACAATATGATGCGAGCCTGTATCGAATCAAAGGTTTGCCATAGTTTCTCTGAGCTAGGTATAACAGATTCGGAAACTTGGTATAACTACATGGGGCCATCAACCCAAGATGCCAGGCCTCTGATGTTTGATGCAAACTACAAGGCTAAGCCGGCCTACTATTCGTTTAGAGCTGCCTTGCAACAACCGTGAATATTCTTAGGGTTTAGTTAATTATTTATTAGCTGATGGCCAGCCATAAGAGTACACTTAGCCAATCAACGTGGAATAACTGGGGAGGGAACTATGCCAGATATTAAACAGACGGTTACTCGGTCCGAAGAGCAGGGTCTAAATAACGACGGTGCATCAGTTCGGCAAGAGACTAAACAGGTTCACACAGAATCTGCTGTAGATAAGAAGACCACGGCTCAGAATATAATATGGTACGTCCTGGGTGTTATAGAAGTGGCGTTGGCTTTCCGATTTGTGCTTAAACTACTAGGCGCTAACTCGATAAATTCGTTTGTTAACTTTATCTATACCATTACAAAGATATTAACTGCACCGTTTGACAGTATATTTGGTGTTACTAATACTACGGCCGGGGCAACTCACTCAGTATTTGTTCCATCTATTATTGTTGCTGGTTTAATTTATGCCCTGATTGCCTGGGGGATAGTTAAGCTGATTACTATTAATCAAAAGCCTTAATAGGTAGAAAGACCTAATGGCATTACACAAAAAACGCATCCAAGATGTTATAAGTAGGTCTCGCGGTTTATTTGCAAAAGTTAATCATAGTAGCTACCAGGCGGGCCGAAAAGAACCGGCCGAATTGATTTCAGAAATGAGCCCTCCGACAATAGTTATTCAACCAGCCGAGTTGCTGAGCTCAGCCCGACAAAGACGAGGCATAAGAGAACTCGCCAAAAGCCTAAGACGCCGTGGGGCTAAATAACAGAAGTCCCGCGGTTATGTGGGCGTTATTTTAGCAGTGTACCAGGTTCGGTGTAGCGACGCCGCAAATAGTCCCAAATAATCGAGATGAGCCAGCTACAGTGTCGATCTACTATCCCGGCATTGCAACCATTTCTATATAACACAGGAACTATTTTGAAGCTTGGTTCGGCACATCCACGTGCTTGTGCTTGCAAAGTTAGTATTAACGGGTAGTATTTATCCATGGTTGATTTGAACGAAACTTTATCACCGGCCTCTATTGAACTAAGCGATACGGATGTCGAGCGTGCCCAAAGAGGCGAATGCGATAACCCCGTCTTTAGTGTTCTGGAGAGGAACGTCGGCCTAATGCGGGCCAGCCATCCCAAGTCGCATGATGCGAGAGATGCATTTGCTGATGACTTAATAAAGGCTTCACCATTTGAGCTAGATATACAGACTATTATTGCAACCTGGGCAATTGGCCTAAAAGGCCAACAAGATCGTTTTGGGGTAGCCAGGGAGTTTAGTGGTCCTCTGTTTGCAGTGCATGCACTGTATGACTATAAGAGAAGAGAAGCGACAGAAGGAATAACTTCAGGTTTTATCCGAACTGGTAAGCTTCCAGATGCAGTATTTCTAGACGAAGGCTATCTGAATTATGCTAAGCAACGTATCGCATTCATAGCGGGAGAGATGACACGGCTTAGTGTATATATGGACGGAGTTCCAGATGCTATGGATGAGGTTACAAGATTAGCTGGAAGTGAGAGGATTGAAGATAAGCAGCGGCTAAAAGAACTGCTTGATTATAGTAAAGCACACAAGACACCTATATTAAGCGCAGTTAGAGAAAATGTTGCAAATTCCATTATAGGACTAAGTTTGAGTCTCGATAGATAAGAGGTCCCAATAGGTCCCGCTCGTACTTGGCCCAGGTCAGACTACTGTATACGGGATAGCCCCAGAATCATAATAGTTTGAGATGTCTATATTTCATGACCATTATTTGGTTCGTCTGTGGCTTGTCTGCTGTTATGATTGACGGATGGCTACTATCCCCAAGATACAGCATAACCTCATTCAGGTTGGCAGAGCCTTAAACCTTTTTCGGCTAGGCAATAATTTGGCTGGGGTGTTTATCCCGCTGGTGATCCTGAAAAGTGGTGGGGCGCTTTGGGAGATTGCCCTCTTTTACCTGGTGTACGCTCTGGTCAAGTTGTGCGTCAATTATTCCTTTATGAAGATAATCCAGCGTAGAGGCGCCCACTTTGGGCTTGGCGCCGGTTTTATATTTAGCGCTCTCCAGCTTGCCGCTATATTAAGTTATTCGCATTATCAAAATATAATAATCCTTATCTTGGCTGGTATACTTCTGGCCTTCACTAACGCGTTTGTTTGGAATGCCCAGCATTATTACATTTCTAGTAACATGGATCCATTGACCAAGAGCTCTAGTATTGCTGCGATAGAAATATACGGGCGAATCTTTGATATCGTTAGCCCGATTCTGGGTGGGTTAATTGGTGCCAAGTTTGGCGCCGCTTGGTTATTACTGGCATCGCTAGTCTGTGTAATGAGCGCTTTCGTGCCACTAAGACGATTAAAAGAGGATTTTGTATATCAGCCTTCCGAGAAACTCAGGTATAACCTAAAGGGAGCTCCGATTCGAGATTTAATAGCTAACTACTGTTTTAATATTGAAACTATAGTCGGCTCACTGGCTTGGCCGATTTATCTGGCGATTGTTATAGGTAGCTATAAGTCAATTGGGCTGATTACGGCACTGGCAGCTATGGCTGCGATAGCCACAACTTGGGTTGCCGGCTACCAGGGTGATAGCGGTAAAGACCGCACGGTTCTAAGACAGGGCATAGCCGCGTCAAGCGTAATTGACTTACTTCGGCTGGCGGCAACCTCGTTGCTGTCTATAACAGTTGTCGGAGCTGTCTATCGAGCCGCTTTGGCATACTTTCAAAATTCATGGACCAGTATTTATTATGGGCACGCTCGGAATAAGGGGGCGCAGTATATTATCAGCATGGAAATTGCTTGCGATCTGGCTTATGCCACGTTCTGGAGCATATTACTTGTGCTGACGCTGACATCGAGTAATACCCACTTGATATTTAATATTGTGTTTGTTATTGCCGCCATTGCAGCCTGGGGTTGTTTGGCTATAACCCGTCAACGGCAGCTGATTAAAGAGTAAGTAAGCCTCATCACATGCTAAGCAACTATTTGGTATGATTAAGCCATGGCTGAGACTATAAAAATTGAATGTTCGGGATACAGCGTTGATGCTGATTGGTATGCTGGTAATACCAGCGACGAGATCGTACTAGTATTAATCGGGTGGGCTTCTAGTCGCAAATCGCAGAGTAATTTGATAGAAGGCCTTATGGAGCGCACCGGTATGAGTGTACTTACTTTTGATTACAGTGGCCACGGCGATAGCCCAATTGATATTAACGGTACTCGTCCGGCTCAGCATTTTCTGGAAGTAATTTATGTGTTTGATTGGCTCAGGAATAAATACCCCAATGCCAAAGTTACGGTAGTAGGGGCCAGTTATGGTGGGTATTTGGCGACACAGCTGACGAAATATCGAACTTTTGAAAAGCTGATTCTACGCGTGCCGGCCATCTATTTGCCGTCAGATTTCTATACGTCGAACGATGATCTGCATAACGGAGCTGGCCGTAAGCGAACAGACGCCTTTAGACTGGATAGCGAGGCGCTGGCTAAGCATCCTTTGCTGGCCCGGGCCGGTAGTTTTAAGGGCAAAACACTAGTAGTTGTTCATGAAAATGATGAACGAGTCCCCAAATCCACTACTGATGCCTATATAAAAGCTTTTGGTGCAGATGTTTATGTAGCCAAAGGAATGCCGCATTCACTACACGATATTCCCAGTAGTGAGTTGATAGATTACCAAGCTAAAATTAGTGACTGGCTACGAGGTTGATTTATCTGTATGTGGCTCGACCAAATTAGCGCCTTATCTTCTATAGAACTCGGAGTTAACACTGAGTTTGATAGGTTGTGCAGGATTGATGATGGGATAATTAGCTTATGAACATTGTTCCTCTAGCCGAAGCCGAGGACGCAACTCTTTATGGTGGTAAGGCTGTGAATTTAGGCAAAGTGATTCGGGCGGGCTTGCCGGTCCCTGACGGTATTGCCGTTGGTCTAACTGCCTTCGATGGGCTAAGGCTAAAGAGCGACGCTAAGCGACAGATTGAAGAATACCTTGAAGATGACAAGATGTATGCTGTACGCTCTTCGGCACTGGCCGAGGATGCCGAGGGGGCTTCGTGGGCTGGCCAATTTGAATCTTTCTTGAACACGGCGCCTAAAGGCGTGAGTTTAAAGGTAGAAGAATGTCATAATTCAGCTAGAGACCGTGCTCAAGCGTACGCTAGCGAGCAGAGGTTAGAGGGAAATTTTGAAGTTGCAGTCGTCGTTCAAGAAATGCTGAAGCCAGAATACGCTGGAGTACTTTTTACACAGGACCCAGTATCAGGTAGAGAGCAGTTCATAACTGAATACGTTGCAGGTTTGGGGGAAGAACTGGTTAGTGGAAGGGTGGACCCTGTGCGAGTTGTGCTGGATAGAAATGATGTTAATGTTCCCTTTGATAGAACTCAGCTTGTTGTTTTGGCTAGTAAAGTTGGGCAGCTGTTTGGTGTCCCCCAAGATATCGAGTGGGCCTGGGCCGATAATAAGATCTGGCTGTTACAGGCCCGCCCGATTACAACCACCTGGAAAGCTCGGTCTAATTATTATTTGGGTGAACCGGATGAATTGTTTTATTGGGGCCCGTCTAGAGCAACGCCGATGTATATGAGCGAATTTATGGCTGCTATCGAAAGAGTTATGAAACAGATGGTAGATGACCCGAATTTGCCCACGCCGCCTAGAAATCTAGTGCTATTCTACAAAGGCAGTATGATCTGGCTTAGTAATGCAAAGGATTTTTTCGATTGGTGCGAGAGAGTATTTGAGACATACGTAGAGCTAGATCAGCTCGATCGTGATATAGCAGGCTGGCAAGCCGAAGCTAACAAGTTGGGGCAGCTTAGCGGTAAGGCTTTTAACGAAACAGCTATTGGAGCATGGTGTTTTACTGAAATGGCTGAGCTTTCCTTATATGGTTCGGAACTGGCCCTAACAAAGCGGCTCAGTAGGTTTGATGATGAAACTAGGCATTTAGTTTGGGATACTTTTACAGTACCAGATAAACCGGTCTTCATGATGCGTTTAGATCAAGAACTGAGTGAGACGCGTAGTCCCTTGTTAATGGCAAAAAAATACCCGTGGATCCAAGATGGCTATAGTGGTTTGTCAAATAATGCCGAGCAGTATTTTAAAGATCGCTTAAAAGTTGTAAATGGAATCAGTTATAAAGCAGATAACCGTGAACCTAAAAGGCGTCAGCTTATTACCAAGTTGGACCTAAGTGAAACCGAAGTTAAGTCTTTGACTTTGGCTAGGAAGTTGGCTGAGTTTATGGACGACCGGAAAGTATGGATGATGCAGACTCGCAGACTTTTAAAACGTTCAGTCGGTAATATTGAACACGGTTGGTTCTTCGATAACGGCGAGATTACCTTGATTGGCGAGATTGATACCCGCGAATTATGGCAGCGGTATGTAGACTTCAAGTCGTCTTCTAGCGCAGTAGCTGGAGTTGTCGCCAGTAATGGTAGTAAGCATTTCGTAAGTGGCGAAGTTGTTGTAGTTAATAGCCCGACAGATAATGTGGAGGATGGCAAAATCGTAGTTGTGCCTTTCACTAGTCCGAGCTATGTTCCTCTGATGCGTAAGGCTAAGGCCTTAGTGACTGACCATGGCGGTATGATGTCACACACTGCCATTGTGGCGCGTGAATTCAACCTACCTTGTATCGTAGGCACCAAACAGGCGACCAAGGTTTTACAGAATAGTGACAAGGTTGTTCTAGATTTAGTTACAGGCGAAATAATCAAGTAACTTTATATAAAGCTCGACCGTAGATATGATTGGGTCAGTAATTTAGCGGTCTAAAGGCCGATTCTTACTAGAGCTTGATAGGATGGCAACCAGTATAAATCCCACACCTACGCCCAGTGTACTAAAAGCTCCAACGCGGTTAGTTAACATGCCAACACCGGTCCCAATTATAATTGAGCCGACAAAAGCTATACCGCTAGGATACTGTGAGCTAAAAGTGTTATTTGTCTTTTTTGCCATTAGATAATCCTCTTAAGTTATGTCTTATAGACTACGCTGTGCCCCCGGTGTTTACAACAATGATCGTTGCTAGCAAGGTGGAATCTACAGAAGCCGGCCAATATTCCTCGTGGGGGCACCTCGGGCTGTATTTCTTCAATAATTATATGCAATCAATATGTAGATACAAGCTCCATGCTATTGATTGGCCTTCTGTTATAATATGAGCTATGAGCAAATTAGAACGAGTCCGGGCCAAGGTTCGCGAACTATATCTGAGTAAAGACCCAAACCGAGCTGAGTGGGCCGACTGGCTGTACGGTAATCACGTACTGGTCGTTGCCGAAACCGCCGGTAAACTAGCCAAGAAGTACGGAGCCAGCGAGGGTCTCAGTGAAGTGGCAGCCTTGCTACACGATATAGCAGATACTGAGATGGCCCGCATGAGTTCTAGTCACGAAAAAAGGAGTCTTGAGATTGCCCGACAAGTAATGACGGAAGCCGGTTTTACGACAGATGAAATCTCCCTAGTTGTCGACGATGCAATCCGTTACCATAGCTGCAATGGCGCTGAGCGACCTAAGAGCAAAGAGGGCTTGATACTAGCGACAGCGGACTCACTCGCTCATTTGCGAACAGACTTTTATATATATGCAGCGTGGTCATTTGGTAAAGGTCGCAGTTTAGAGGAGTTAAAGAAGTGGGCTTTGAAAAAGATCGACAGAGACCTTAACAATAAGATTTCATTTGATGACGAACGAGAGAGTGCTCGTACCGACTACAACATGATAAAAGAACTCTTTTCTCGCTAAGATAGCGATCAGCAATCAGTCTCCAATTTGGCTGTATTCATCCGGGTTGGGGGATAACTGATATAGGAATGTCGGTGGCAACCGAAGACGATAAACCAGGTCGCCAGCCAGCCGAAGTAGCCCAAGAGATTTATCAATTAGTCACGTCAAAAGTAGAATCAGGCCAATTTTGGCACCGTGGCCAAAAACGTGACTGGTAAATAATTTTAGAATAGAATTGTCCGCTACTCTACAACCGACTGAGTCTAAACTCATGAGGGAGTACCCCTTTCAGGGGTGAACCTTATATCTTTCGTTCCTCTAAATTAGTTAATTAACCTTTGTTACTTTGCGAGAAATAATTGGGCATTAGGCAATTTGTTGTGCCAGCGACCCACTTTGTTCATATAAGCATTTGAGAGCTATAATAAATCACAGAAAGGTTGCTTAATATGAATGATTTGTTTGATGGCTTGGGTACTGAGCTGATAATCTTTGTTCTCACGGCGGTAATTGCAGGCTTTGGTGGCTACAAGCTAGTGAGTAGGCGACGCTTAAGCCAAAAAGCCGGTAAGGAATCAACGCAGGTGCAGAGTGGACGGGACACTCGTATTGGGGATTAACGATGGTAAACAAGCAGAAAGCAGGCAAGGATAGTAACCAAATCAATGCAGAACGGGATGTAGTTATTATTTCTCAGTCTGCCTCAGTCAGCGATATACGCGACATTGTGAAGTCGGAGATTGAACTAACACTCTCTAATTACAAGGCTAACGCACTTGAAAAGTATGTAGCTAAGGGTAACTCGATGATTGAGAAGCTGGTTGCAGTAATTGGGGATGACCAGAGTAAGTTGAATGCTTTTTCTGACCCCGATTTCAACTACGCCTTGCGTGATGCAGGTAGGGCTGTCGCATCCAACGAAAGCGAGTATACAGAAGAGTTACTGGTTGAGATTTTAGCTAACAGAGCAGCCCACAGCGGCTCGAATAGGGTCAAGATTGTTACAATGCAGGCTATCGAAGCCGCCGACAAGCTAACTGATGATACGCTGAATGCTTTAACTAATTTATGGGTGATGCTTTTCATCGTACCGCAGCAAAGTCGATTCGAGGATTATTTGGCAGGTTTCTCTAGAATTTTCGGAGAGTCATTTAGTACCCTGAAGCCAGCACTGCCATCTAAGTGGATTGAAGAAGCGGAATTGTTAAGGTTGATTGAAGTTGAGCGTGGTTTTATTTCTGATACTAAGCCATTTGTCGAGATGCTCAGTGAAAAGTTTCCACGTTACCTGCGGGCAGGCATCCCGGTTGATAGATGGAATGATATGAACAAAACCCTCATGGATTACAAGCATGACATTAGAATTAACATCATCCTGCATCCGCTTAAAGAAGGATTCGTTCTCGTTAATCACGATTCAAAAGATCAGTTTTTGGAGGCAGTTAGGGTGTCAGTTGAAGCTGGAGGATCTGTGGGTACTATTATTAACGAGATAGTGAATATGAATAACTTTGACGCATTTGATCCGGTCGCACAAGAACAGCTATTACAGTTGATTGACCAGGATTCTAATTTAAAAGAAGCTAGTGAATGGTGGCATAACTTACCAGCCTGTAGGGTTACTGCGGTAGGTAAAGCTATTGGCTACCTGCACGCTAAAAAATATATTACTTTTAACGGTGTCCAGAACCTTGAAGATTACCTTAGCATGTAAGTCTGGAGATGGGGTTATCAAAATAGGGTACTTAGTTGCTCACGAGCAGTTTTAGCCCCGCCTGTCAGGGCATAGTATCAGAGGCGATTAATGGCTGTCTCCAGTCTAGTAGTTAGCTATGGATAAGGCTCCGATGCCCATGTACCTGAGTAATAAAATTATACTTACGGTTTCTCTGGTGATCTTCTTGCCTTGATCAAACCTGTACTTCGGGATTCTAGCGAGTTCCGAAACTGAGTCCACGTGGCTAAAGGTATAAATGATATGATTAGAGTATGAATAAAGCGATGCTGCGAGAGTTCATGGATGCTAGGCATAATATGGTCTTGTCGACTGTCGATGGCGAGGGCCGGTCGGAGAGTGCTGTGGTTGGATTTGGGGCTACTAATAAGTTACAGTTGGTCTTTGGCACCGCTGGTTCAACCCGCAAAGCTCAGAATATTGCTACCAATAAAGACGTTTCGGTCGTCATTGGCTGGGACAATCAGGGCACTATTCAGTACGAAGGCACGGCGCGCTTGTTGGGAGGTAATGACGTTGATGTTTATGCCGAATTTTATTTTTTGAAAAACGAGGGGGCTAGGGCTTACAAAGATGCCCCAAATGAAAGTTATTTTTTAATCGAACCGCGCTGGCTTAGGTTTACCGACACCACCAGACATCCGTGGGAAATATCTGAGATCGAATTTTAATCACCCATCAAATATACAAACAATTAATTTTGTAAATAAACTAAGTTATATGTAAGTGAGTATATTAGCAATCTGTTATAACTCGGAGTTAACCCCGAGTTCGGTTCAACTTAAAAAATAGCTTAGAGCTGGTGGGTGTGTATATTGGTTTTGCTCTAGCTTTAGGTTTTGGGGTAATGAGACAATTCATTTGATTGGATAATCTTTACGTTCGAGAAGTCATTGTTATCAATGATAATATCCGGATGGGCTGGCCTGCCTCTGTCTTCCCAATAATAGCCTTGGACTTGTTTATGCATTTCAGTTATTTGCTCTGGCGTTCTGATATCACTATCTCGAGCAAGTTTTCGCTTAATAATATTCTCTTGGGTAACATCAACCAAGATTACGAAGTCCATTTTATCGAGCATCATGCTTGTATCAAAAATTATAAAGTCGTTTGGTAAAACGGTTCGCGCTGTATCCATGACGCTGCCAGTTTCTCGCGAATAAGGATGAAAGCTTGCCTCTTTCCCGGCTCTCAACTCACTTATAACTCGTTCGAACTCAGCGAGGCGAAACATGTTTTCTAAGACTTCCCAATGTGATTTTCTGACATATTTACCATCGGTGTAGTAAATAGACTTCATCGGTTCTCTGTCTACTCTAGAAATTAAGAACTCGTCGTGGTTAATTAGAGTGTAGGCAAGATGGGCTTCTTCTAGTTTTGCTTGAAGTAGGGAAACTAAATAGCTCTTGCCGCTACCTGAATCCCCGGTAACTGCCACGAATAAGGGTCGTTTTCTCTGTGAAGTAATTGCTCGAAAGCATGAATCTGCCACTTCTTCCATCGTCTTAAAGTATAAAGAGGTACTTCAGGTTTTACTAGGTGGCTAGCAAGTTTATCCAATAATTTGAATACAGAAATCACTCTCAGTTATAAACCTTTGATGAGTAATTAATAAAATGGTATAGTTGCCTTAATGTCTGGAGAAATAGTAGAAGTCGAGCAGTTAGAAAACGGCCTGCAAGCTGCTTTTGTTCATTTGCCGCATTTTCGGACCCACTCAGCCCGCTTAACGGTGAACGCCGGTTCTGCACACGAAGTTTCTGGGGAATATGGTGCTGCCCATTTTCTGGAGCACGTGTCGTTTCGTGGCACAGATACTATGCCTACTGAAGCAGAAGTTCATTATTATGCTGAAGAAAGAGGGTTAAGACGCAATGCTGAGACTGGCCAAACAAGTACTATTTTCGTAGCTGATGGTTATGAGTTAGAAACTGTGGCATCTTTTGTAAGCCAGGTTGCTCTGAGGCCTACACTCACCGATGGATCGTTGGAGGGTGAACGAAACCCAATTATTGATGAGATTCGTGGTCTAGCCTCAAAAGCCGGCTATTTCCCAGCAATTCGGCATAATTTTGCTATTAGGGGGAAACTGTATTCACGGCCTGTCGAAGCCAGCCCAGAGGATACTCAAAATATGTCACCAGATGCAATTAGAGCATTCCACAGTCGTCATTACAAATTGAGTAATGCTGTTCTTGTACTTTGTTCAGCGGAGTCTGTAGAAAGGCAGCGCGAAGTGGCCGAAACTCTATTAGATGGTTATAAATCCGATGATACCGAAAAGCCCCAACGTGTTGATTTTGACGATTTTAACCCCGGGGGGCTACCTGCAGCTTTGGAGCAGATTGACCGACCTTTGACTGATCGTACAATTATTGGTATTAGCTACGGCTTGCCCGAGACGACGTCGGTCCGAGAACAGTTGAACTACAAATTAATTAGCCTGATACTTTCAAGGGCTACACACAGTCGTTTAAGGAGAGAACTAGCGTTGTGCTATGGAGCAGGCGCGGGTGTGTCTAGACAAGCCGATCTAAGCTTTGGACGGAATAAAAACTGGTCGCATTTTTCTGCTTCGACTGGCTTGGCTGGTCAAGATAGTCTTACGGCGCTAAACACTATGTATGATGATGTCTTGCATCAAGATTTACCGCAGTCAATATTTGAATCAATCTTAATTGGCTTTAGTCGTGAGACTGATCATTTGATGCAAAGCCCGCCTGAGCTTGTGGCCGATAAAGTCCGGAGTATGCTTGGTGCTTCGAGGAGGACTGAAGTTGGACTGAGTGAAATACAGGATTTTGCGGCAAATGTCTCACTCGCCAGCCTTCGTGAGATTCATAGAAGTATGGTGGGTACTAAGCCACTTATTCAAGCTACTAGCCCTGATCCTACGGTGCTGGCCAGTATTGGCGAATGGGCAAGCCTGAGAGTCTAATTAGAAAAATTGTTGTTAAGCCAAATTTAAGTGCATAGCATTCTACTCTGTTAGAACTCGGAGTTAACTCCGAGTTCATAATTTTGCTAGCTAAAAAATGTAAGTGGTTCTATGGCAGATCATTCATAGTATAGAAGAACGCGGAATTCATGGCGAGATAGCAGATGTGTTTGCTATAGTTTAATTATGATTAAAGCTGTGATTTTTGATGTTGGTGGCGTGCTAGTTGATGTTGGTACATGCGGTAGTGATGAGCTCGAGCGCCAGTTAAATCTTACGCCCGAACAAACAAGAGAGATTTGGGCGGATCAAATAGTTCGGATGGGAGCTGGTGAACTAGACGAACCGGCGTTTTGGGCTGAACTGAAAAGCAAATATGGAATTAGGCAGGTTGAGCCAGGTGAAGACCTAATAGGCAGGTCCTTTGCCGGTGTCCTGAAACAAAATAGGCGGGTAATAAATATAGCAAAGCAGATCAGCCTAGCTGGCCTGGATATTGCAATTCTGTCGGACACGATTGAGCCACACGCTAAAGTCCTTCGGGAAGTCGGAGTCTATGCGCCTTTTAGGAAAGTATTTCTTTCGTACGAGTTGGGTATTAGAAAGCCTGACCCTCGATTTTATAAAAGAGTGCTAAGTAAGTTGCAGGTTAGTCCAGAAGAAGCAGTCTTTATCGACGATAATCCCGAAAACGTGGTAGCTGCCGAGAACTTAGGTATCCATGGCATAATCTTCAAAACTACTAATCAATTTGTGGCCGAATTAGCAGCGTTACTGCCGGGGATCGATTTAGAGTCTAAGTAGGTTTGCAACCTAGCCTTGAGCGGTTCGACTACATCACCAGCTTGCATAAACTCATCTATCGATATCAGTTTCCAGCCCTGGCCTTCGTCACCAAAATGGATTGATTGGATGTCGGCTTGGCTTATATTTGAAACCATAAAGTAGGCAATAATCTTGGGATCGTGCATAGCTGGGTGGGTACTTTGCCAGATTATTGAACTGGCCTTAAGCTCTATGCCTAGCTCTTCCATAACTTCCCGACTGACACACTCGAACGGAGTTTCGTTGCCTTCACGCCCGCCGCCCGGGAAGTCCCATAACCCGGCAAACCGAAGACCTGGTTTATTATCGCGCTGGATAACTAGCAGCTTATTATCATAAATAAGAGCAATTTTTACACCAGTAAAGTCCATGTAGACATTATAAGACAGTTATTGTAGCTTAGCCTGCTATTTTCTAAGTTACGAACTAACGAACAGATCCAGAAGTTGCTTGTGTATTTCTGGAGTACGACCAGCAATTGCGCCAATAGTTGTGAGTGTCCAGGGTGAGCCGTCTAGAGCGGTAATTACCCCACCGGCTTGCTGAATTAAGAAACTGGCAGCACATACGTCCCAGGCGTGGTTGAAAAGGTCTACGAAACCATCAAGTTTACCAAGTGCGGTATATAGATTACTAAGTGACGAGTTAAGTGACACCATATCGTAATTGGTTCCTTCCATAATTCTTAGTAAAAACAGATTGTGTTTTAACTGATAGTTTTTGTCACCAGATTTCTTAGCAGATCCAAAATTTACATCGATTTTTAAGCCAAGCTCATTGTTGGGCGCCAAAACGTACTGATTGTGACCAGTGTTAATCTTGTTATTGCCAGCCGACCAATAGTAATCTGCTTGGCTATGATCAATAACACAAGAAGCAATTAATTTACCGCCATCAGCCAAGGCAATATTGGTACAAAATATATTGGTGCCTCGGCCCAAATTATTGGTACCGCAAATAGGGTCAATTATCCAGATTCTACCATCGGTAATTTCGGTATCTGCATGGCTTTCTTCGGCTAATATCGAGTCGTTTGGGAATTGTTTGGCGAGCTCTGTTACAATCAACTGCTCGACATCGATATCCATTTGGGTAGCGTAGTCGCCGACTCCCTTGCTAACGACCACCGATATATCCTGGTTAGTATTTTTAACGTATCTGATTACCCGCTTTGATATTTCGTGAAAGAATTCTGTTTCTGATTCTAAATTATCCATTTAGCTGAATTATACCAGCGATAACTCGGTGTTTGCCATACCCAAATGTGTTAAGCTGAATCTATGAATACAGTTGTTGTAACCGGAGTGAGTCGAGGTTTAGGTAAGTTTGTGGCCGAAGCATTTACTAAAAATGGTTGGCGAGTTATTGGTACCGGCCGGTCAGACCGACCCGAGGATTTAGGCAGCTCGATCGAGTACCAGCAGTTTGATGCATCTGATTCTAAAGCCGCAGCAGACTTTTGGCAGCAGCTGGCGGCCGAAGGCGAGGTTTGTCTAGTAAATAACGCTGGCGGTTTTGCTGGTGGCAAATTGATCGAAGCTAAACCCGAAGATTATGAAAGGCAAATGCAGAGCAATTATTTTGCAGGCGTCAATATGACTCGTGGGCTTGTTCAGAACATCAAGAAAGCTCGCATTATAAACATTATTTCAGCAGTTGCCCTGACACCTCTACCTGGCATGGGATCATATGGCGCTGCCAAAGCTGCGTCTAGGCAGTTCTTCCAGTCACTTCAGAAGGAATTATCTGATAGGGATTATCAAATAACTAACTTATACCCAAGCTACATCGCTACCAACGGCCAAGATCCGACAAATGCTATCCTTCCAGAGGATTTAGCTGGGCTGATTATTCAGCTAGCCGAATCGCACACTAGCCTTTATCCAACCGATATTACGATACTTCCTTCAAAATTCTAAAAGAACAATAGGCTGTGCTATTAATTTTGGTCTATATCGCTTATGATTAAAGCAATATGGATGGGCCCGATAAGCAAACTCTAGATCAGGACTCGGTTATTAATGAGCCCACCGATTCTGGCAATGGTGGTATAGAAATACTCCAGCACGGAGATGTTAAATGGCTCGATGTGTCGGATCCTAGTGCCGCAACTTTTAAACAGCTGGCCGCAGACTATCATTTGGATCCGCTACACCTCGAAGAGTGTACTCAAAAGGTCCAACATACTGAAGTTGATCGCAATAGTGATTACATTTTTTTAGTTTTGCGGCCACCAGTCTTCGATTCAAGGTCTGGTCGAGTTTTAGCCGAGCAGGTCGGTATATTTTTGGGCCACAATTACCTGATAACTGTTCATGAGGGGGAGAGTGCAGGGATAGAAAATTTGATTAGGAACTGCATCCACCCCAATAAGGTAACCGAAAACTTTGCCAAGGGTTCGGCTTTTTTACTGTATATATTTATCGGCTATATGTTGGCTGGAATTTCAAACATGGTGGAGCAGATTCAGGCTGATCTAGATGATATTGAGGACCAAGTGTTTGATGATGTTTCGTCGGATGCCGAGAATATCAGTCGGATTAGGCAAAAGATTGTCAAAATGCGTCGGATTATCGGCCCGAAGCGACTAGTTTTACATGATTTGGCTGACCAAATAGGCCTGTTTGCTGGCCAGGATATGCCTAAATATTATGTTAATAACACCAAGTCCGTAAACCGATTGTGGGAAATGGTTGATGAAGCCAAGGAGACAGTTGAAATTTACAAAGATGCTGATTTTACAACTAGTACCGAGCAAACCAATAAGACTCTAGCTGTTCTGACGCTAGTCTTTACCTTTACTATTCCGGTGACTGTTCTTGGCACTCTCTATGGTATGAATATCCTGCTGCCAGGCAGTATTAATGGAAGGCCTTGGACATTTTGGGGTCAGTACACAACTCTCGGACTGGCTATTGGTCTGTCGGTCATTGCTGCCGTGGTAATGTATCTGTATCTTCGTAAAAAAAAGTGGCTATAGGCGATCAGGTTTGTATTATATACAACTTATAATCGAACCAGATCTTTAGTAAATTTTAGATTTAACAGATGATATGTATATACGTTTGTTTGCCGGGTTAGGTTGTAGGACTCAATTTGGTAGTTGACAAAACGTAAGCTTTTTGCTATACTATGTCATAGTTTTGGATAATTCAAAACAAAAATTTACAAAAATAAAAACCTAAGGAGTAGACGATGCGAATAGCCATCAATGATAGCTGGGCTTTTGAATTGGTACCAACTACCAATAGCAAAATCCTCGCCGTCGACTCGATTTTACGTCAACTATAAAAAGTTGGGCGTAATTTACAAAGATCCATCCTGTAATAGGGGTGGATTTTTGCTTTTTGCTTCACTACAAAGACCCAAATGATTTAGCTTATAGGCCAATCTCCGTTATAATAGCTATCTAGTGAAAGATAAACATCAAGACGGTTTTAGGCCGCGCCGGGCGACTTCTATAGACGGTTTTCTGGCCAGCCCACCGGGTGGCAGACCACGGCAACCAGTTTTTCGTGGTAGTTCGACTAAACCTGAACCGATTCCGAAGGTAATGGAGGGTATGCCAAAGCGGCCTATCCCACAGACGATTCAGCCTAGTAATTTCGATGATATGGTTGCACCACCCGCCGCCACCAGCCAACTAATGCCTAGCAGTGAGCCGTTTTCGCCGATACCAAAAAGTCGACCAGTAGTTGCGCCACCGGCTAAAAAAGCTAAGCCGCGCCGTAAAAAACGGATTTTTAAGCGATTTGGCCTGATGCTTGGCATTTTAATTTTAATCGGTGGCTTGTTTGTAGGATTTAAGTTCTACAAAGATATCGCTAGGCTGACCGGTAATGGAAATCCGTTTAGTCTGCTTGGGGCCTTTCATCCGTCGCCCTTAAAGAATCAGGATGGTCGAGTTAATGTGCTAGTAGCCGGGAATTCAGCCGATGATCTGGGGCACGACGGAGCCCAGTTAACTGACTCGATAATGGTACTTAGTATTGATACTCGTAATAATAATGCCTTCATGCTCAGCGTGCCGCGTGATCTCTGGGTTAATATTCCTGGCTATGGCCATTCCAAAATTAATGCTGCCTTTGTCGATGGCGGCATGGATTTATTACAGCAAGTTATCGAGAGTAAACTAGACCTAACAATTAACTATCAAGTTTTGGTTAACTACTCGGCCTTCCAAGACTTAGTGGATGCCATCGGTGGTATTACTATGAATATTGAGAGTTCCGACCCACGTGGTATTTACGACCCGAGTCTCGATTATACCAGTCGTAACTGTTGCTCACTAGCCAAATACCCTAATGGTAACGTGACGCTGGACGGTAAGCAAGCCCTAAACCTAGCCCGGGCTCGTGGCGATGCCTACGGTTCGTACGGCTTTCCACAGGCCGACTTTGATCGGACTGAGCACCAGCGTCAAATGCTAATGGCGATAAAAACCAAGGCTTCGCAGACTAGTGTTATCGCTAACCCCTTAAAGGTCGTTAGGTTGATTGATGCGGTCGGTAATAATGTGCGTACCAATCTGAGTGTCGGCGAGATAGAAACTCTATACAGCTATAGCAAGGGCTTGAATGACGGTAATATAAAGTCGCTAAACGTAAATACACTAGACGGTAAGCCAATGCTCGATAACTACACGTCGCCCGAAGGTCAATCAGCTTTGATTCCAACGGCCGGTCTAGATGATTTTAGTGATATTCAAACTCAGCTAAAGCGGCAACTTAGCCGTGATCCAGTTGTACGAGAGGGTGCCTCGATTGTAATTCTTAATGGCACCGATACTATTGGGCTGGCGAGTAGCCAAGGCGATAAACTAATCGATCAAGGCATGGTAGTAGAGGCTGTAGCGGACGCCCCAGCTAACCAAGCTAAAACTAGCTTAATTGATAACTCGAAAGGTCATGCCCCAGGTACTAAGACAGATTTGAAGCAGAGATATAATGCTCAGGTAGTTAAGAACGAGACGCTGAGCGCTACCTATCCTAACGCAGACTTTATTTTGATCCTTGGCCAAAACGCTGTACCTAAGCCCGCTACCCAAAATTAGTACTTTGTAGTACTTCAAGAATTTAGCTAAATCAAAAGGACGACACGTAGTCGTCCTTTTTGTGTAATCATTTGGTAGCACCAGGTGGGCTCGAACCACCGACCTCAGGCTTATGAGTCCTGCGCTCTAACCAGCTGAGCTATGGTGCCTTATCGTAACTAGACTGCTACAACAGGGGAGATTGTAGCATAATTTACGGCTGCTAGCTAGTGATAACGGAAGGCAATATAGCCAGCCGAAACTAGGCCTATAACAATTACGATCACTCTTAAGATACGTGATGGTACTCTTTGAGCAAACCGTGAACCACCATAACCACCAATGATATTACCGGCCGCTATAACTAGCCCGAAGTGCCAGTTAATAAAGCCCGTACCTTGCAGGCTGATAATTGCTACAGTCACCGAGGTGGCACTAGCAATGTTTTTCATGCCATTCATTGAATGAATTTCTTTTAAATTTGCGAAGCTTAGCAGAGCTAGTACGACGAAGCCAAAGCCAACTCCAAAGTAGCCGCCGTAAATAGTCATTGCAAAGAGTGCGACTGCCATAGCGATGAATTTCCAGATGTTCTTATTGCGGCTGCGGATGTGTTTTATCAAGTGAATGTGTAGTAATGGTTGGACAGCAAAGATAATTACGGCCGTTAATACTAGAAATGGCACAATCTTCTCGAAGCCGACAATTGAAGTGTGTTTTAGTAAATGAGCACCGACTGCTGCACCGAGCGCACAAGGGATTAGTAGTAGTAAATATAATCTGGGTACTTTGCGTAAATACTTGCGGTAACCAAAGGCCGAGCTAAGTTGCCCAGGTAGTATGGCCACGAAGTTAGTGGCATCGGCTGTCAGGGCCGGTAACCCGACTGCCATTAGGGCCGGGAAGGCAACTAGGCCGCCACCGCCAGCAATAGCGTTCATGACACCGACTAATATACCGACTAGAAAAAGTAAAATATCTGTAATCATTTTTTATTTGTATAACCTAAAGCTAAGTGTAACAAAATGGGCAATAAACTTCAGGTCGAAGTGGTTTATTCTGTAGGTTTGTAGAAGTAGTCGTTGTCGCTCATCCAGGCAACTAGCTTGTCATAATATGGTGCTACGGTATCCGATACCTTCATTGTGACTTTATTTTCAATTTCCATCTGGAGAGTGATCTTGTGTCGTTCCCAGAAAGCTGATTTATCACCTAAATTTACCATTAAAACTGGCAAAATCTTATCGACGGCTTTTACAAACCTGGCTTCTTCGTTAACTTTGCTCTTGTAACCCTTAGCCGCCTCGACCATTTCGGGAAAATCTGGCCAATCTTGTTTTAATTGTATAAGAGCGGCATCTTCGCGGCCAGATTTGGAAGCAATTGCTTCGGCTGAACCGAACACGAAGGTATCGCCAGCTTGAATCTCGACCGTATCGTGGGCTAGTGCGTACTTAAGGATCTCTGCTAAATCTAGTTCGGGTGCAATTTTGGGAGCCAGAAACCAACAAGTTAGAGCCAGCCCGTAGCTGTGTTCGACATCATTTTCCGGTCGTCCAGTATCGGCTAGCTGCGGTACGCGCTCGACTTTAGCAAAGTCAGCAATAAGTTGCTGTAGTTCAGCAATTCAATCTATGCTTGGTAGATTCATAGCCATAATGTAGCACTCTATGTCTGATTAGGCCATTTTTAGGCTTAGATCAAACTTAAATAAACATATGTAATAACATATGTTTATTATTCAAATGAGCTGAACGATTTCAGCGTTACCTAATTTGTAGTGATCTTTTAGAGCTAGAGTATCGAATTTAAAAGGTATTTCTGGATTGATAACGTGGCGCAGCATGCGCCCGGATGCACCATGGCCTATCACCAGCACAGTATCGTATTTAAGCGATTTCAAATATTGCCAGGCTAGCTCTAAACGATATTGTAAGTCTACAGCAGTCTCAATATCGGTAACCCCATCTATATCGAGATCCAATTTTGCATGGTATGGGGTGCCTTCTAACGCACCAAGGTTCCTCTCCACGAACAAACGGTTTGTTTCTATATTATTGAGTGGAAGGCCGATTTCGGTAGCAATAATCTTGGCTGTGTCGAGGGTCCGGGAGTAAGGGGAAGTGATAATGTGATCAATACCTAATTCTTGTGCTTTTATACCGGCTTGTTTAGCTTGGTGACGGCCTTCGGTAGTCAATGGAGTCTCGATTTGGCCAGCAAACAAACCGATCTTATTCATCTCACTTAAGCCGTGACGAGCAAAGTACAAGTGCTTCATTAGATTAGTTTTATTACTTCGGCGTTTTTAGGCTCAGTGTATTCTTGGGTTGGGTCGATAGCGGTGCGGAGGTGGCGTACAAATGATCCATGGCCGACTAGTAGGATTGTGTCTTCAGGTCGACTTTCTAAGAACTTTAGTCCCTTTTTAGCTCGTTCTTGGAGATCATCATAAGATTCCATATTTGATATACGTGAATCAAATTCGTCATATTCATCCCAAGATTTGCCGGCTAAGTCGCCGATGTAATGTTCTTTGAAGATGTCACTTACGATGATGCTACCCATTGAGTAGCCAATCTTATGCGCGATTATCTGAGCGGTTTCATGGGCTCGAACTAGTGGCGACGAAACTATAAGATCAAAATGCTGGTTCTTTAAGCTTTCACTGGCCGTCCTGGCTTCGGTGCGCCCCTTGTTGGTTAGCGGTGTATCCATTTGACCTGCAAAAACTCGCTGTAAGTTGGCTTCGCTTTCACCATGTCGTACGAAATATAGTTGCTTCATTAAGGTTAATTGTATACTAATACTATGATTGTGCAGAAATGGCATCGTTGGGTTAATCAGCCAGCCGAGAGCAAAGCTTGGCACGACGACGATATTGCTGACGAACTGCAAGAATTAAAAGAGGCTAGGGGCCCAGTGGCGCGTTGGAGCGAAATGAGTGATGTGGTGTATACGGTAACGCGTGGCCGGTACGATGGTCATAATCTGGACTATCCGATACCGCGCCGCCAAGTATTTCTTGGCTATATCTATATGTATCCTAAGTACAGCTTGCGAGTATTGTTCTTTCGTAGCGCCGGTCGAAAGGCTGGGGCAACCGAACCTTTGCAGGCGGTTCGGAATCCTAAAAAGACACATAAGTTGAATAAAATTGCTGAGATAAATGGTCTGGGCCCAGAGCTGTTCGTGGCGATATGTGAAAAACAGCTCAAGCACTGGCCGTTACTTCATTAGTGCTTGGTTTTACGTTCAATCCAGCGCCATTTTAGGAGCGAGACTGTAATAGTCGATAAAAAGAAGCCACAGACTGGCACGACTGCGTTTATCCAAGGGTTAATATGGACCACATACTGTAGATAGGCCACGATTGTTAGATAAGTCAGTATCATAATGGCGATCCGGGCGTAGCCAGCTGGTTTCCCAGGCTTTGTCGGCCTCGACGCGCTTGTTGCGCTTTTCTAAGGCCGCAATTCGTTTTTGTAAACTCTCGTTGCTTTTCATTGCTACAATTATAAGTAATGGAGATAAATTTGCCAGCCGGAAAGTATGTGGTGGCCGTAAGTGGCGGTGTCGACTCCATGGCATTACTACATATGCTCAAAGATATGCCGGGTCTAAGCTTAACGGTGGCCCACTTCGACCATGGAATTCGCCAAGATTCAGTAGAGGATCGGCGGCTAGTCCAGGACTTGGCAAAAGAATACAGGCTACCCTTTGTGTTTCATGAGGGGAACTTAGGCCCGAACGCCAGCGAAGCCAGCGCCAGAATTGCTCGTTACGAATTTTTGCACCAGGTGCGGCGAACTAGTGGAGCCAGCGCCATTATTACGGCCCATCATCAAGACGATTTGCTGGAAACAATTATTCTTAACCTGTTACGCGGCACTGGTCGGCGAGGCTTAAGCTCACTTAAGTCAACTGATGTACTTAAGCGGCCGTTATTATCTGTACCTAAAGAGGAACTGCTACGCTACGCTAAGAGAGAAGGACTCAAGTGGCGCGAAGATAGTACCAACATTGATCAAAAGTATTTGCGTAACTATGTTCGAATGAATATATTGCCTCACTTTGCTAAAGCAGATAGGGAGGCTTTATTAGAATTAAGTCGATCAACGGCTAATATAAATCAACAAATTCATAATCAGGCGACTAATTACCTACATTTACAGCCTAGTCCTAAACGGCTTGATCGAAGTAGCTTTACTAATTTGCCGCACGCAGTGTCACGCGAAATTATGGCTGAGTGGTTACTGGCAAACACTGCTACTGTGCTATCGCGTCAATTATTAGAACGGTTAGTGGTGGCCGCCAAGACACTTGAGCCGCATAAGCAGATTGATGTAGACCGTGAATACCGCTTAGTATTGTCTCCTACAACAATTGCCCTATTACCGAGATAATAATATTTTACAGAGGTAACTTAAGATTATTCAGTAATTTTACTGCACTTCTGGGAGATTTAATTGTAGAATATATCTTTAAGATAGGAAGGCTTACAATTTGTACTCCGATAGCCGAATCTTGTTGTTAGAATGCCCTTTCTGGCACTCTAATGCCCTGAGCGCTAGTCAAACTGGGGTAAGATAATGTATAATTATTAAACATGGATAAGAAACCAATTCGACCAATTATGAGTGGGGGTAAAAAGGGTGGCAAGAACGGTAAGCGTAGCTACCGTAACTTTGGCTTTATTGCCCTACTAGTGCTGCTGGCCCTGATTACTTTTGCAGCCTATCATCAACCTAGCTCACTTAAAGACATACCAATTTCACAGGCCGTTCAACAGGCCAATGATGGTAAATACTCGAAGATAGAGGTAGACGGCAACAATTTAACTATTACCAAAAAAGGCGACGACAAGCCATCACTCAAGACAATTAAAGAAGATGGCGTTGGTCTAAAAGACGAGGGCATTAAAAATAAGGATGCCGAGATCACCGTCAAGGCCTCCAGTAGTACTGGGTCGGTGCTCGGTAGTCTGGCGATTAATCTTATACCAGTTATTCTGATTGGTGGGTTGTTATTCTTTATGTTGCGCAGTGCTCAAGGCCAGGGTAATCAGGCGATGTCTTTTGGCAAGAGTAAGGCTCGGCTGTACGGTAACGAAAAAGACAAGATGACGTTCAAGAGTGTGGCTGGCCAAGCTGAGGCCAAACAGGATCTCGAAGAGGTCGTTGAATTCCTTAAATTTCCCAAGAAATTTGCCAGCGTCGGCGCTAGGATTCCTAAGGGCGTGTTGCTGGTGGGTCCTCCAGGTACCGGTAAAACCATGCTGGCTCGAGCTGTAGCTGGCGAGGCTAACGTCCCTTTCTTTAGTATTTCTGGCTCGGAGTTCGTTGAGATGTTTGTTGGGGTTGGCGCCTCCCGCGTCCGTGATTTATTTGCTAAGGCTAAAAAGAATGCCCCTTGTATTATATTTGTCGATGAGATTGATGCGGTTGGTCGACGCCGTGGCTCTGGTATGGGTGGTGGCCATGACGAGCGTGAGCAGACACTTAACCAAATATTGGTTGAAATGGATGGCTTTGAACAAGGTCAGAATGTAATTGTACTAGCTGCTACTAACCGGGCCGATGTACTTGACCCGGCGTTGCTTCGACCAGGCCGGTTTGATAGACGCGTGTCGATTGATTTGCCAGACCGACCAGACCGCCAAGCTATACTAAAAATCCATTTCGAGAAGAAACCACTAGCCAAACTAGTTGATCTAGACGCTTTGGCCGCCAAAACAGCTGGTTCGTCGGGTGCCGATCTAGCTAATATCGCCAATGAATCAGCTATTATTGCCGCCAGAAATGGCCACAGCGAGATTTCGCAGACTGACGTAACCGAAGCATTTGAGCGGGTGGCGATTGGCCCGGAGCGCAAGAACAAGATCATGAATGATAAAGAAAAAGAAATGACGGCTTACCACGAGGCTGGTCACGCTATCGTTGGCCATGTCTTACCGGATAGCGACGTTGTACACAAAGTAACTATCATTCCACGAGGCGGTACTGGTGGTGTCACCTGGTTTATTCCACCCGAAGACCGCAGCTACCACAGTATTATTGATTACAAGGATATTCTGGCCCGAATGCTGGGTGGTAGGATTGCCGAAGAAGTGGTTTACGGCAAAGAACGTGTTACGACCGGAGCTGGCAGCGATCTCCAAAAGGCCGCTGAACTGGCCCGCGAGATGATAGTCAACCAGGGTATGGGCAAGAAATTGCGTGATCAGGTCTTCCACGTTGATGAAGGCATTATGATGGAGCGGATTATGCACGAACGTGAATACAGCGACGAGACTGCTAAAGTGATTGATGATGAAGTTGAATCGCTAATTACAGAAGCTGCCAACCGGGCTCGAGCTGTCATTAAGGCCAATTTAGAACCTCTGAAACGCCTCAAGGACAAGTTACTTGAGAAAGAAACTGTTGATGCCGAAGAAGTAGCCAAGCTTTTCGAAGGCTCCAAGATGCCCAAAGAAGCCGAGCTATACTAATTCTCGGTCCGTATATCTCCTTCTAAGTTCTATGATAACTGGATATTTGTGAGTCATAAGACGCTTTTGTGATTAGAGGGCCAAACTATAATGATTCCGTTGTCGGCGATAGAGTAGCTGTATTTGTTGGGCGAAAGATGAGAAAATAGAGCTTAAGCCTATCAGCTAAGACGGGCTTGTTAATCTATGGCAATACTATCAAGAAAGCAATCAGAAGAGACTCCCAGTGATGAGGGGGTGGTTTTGTTGCTGCAAGTTCCGCGAGCTAACGAGAAGAAAGAGCTAGCGGCTGAACAAATGTTTGCTAGTTTGCATGGTCTTTTGACAATTCCAACTCAGGGGATGCTTAAGCCAGCCAAGCGGGAGCGGTTGAGCTTCGAGATTGCGGTGCGGGAGAAGCAGATTGGCTTTTATGTTTGGGTACCGATTTATCTGAAGAGCTACGTCGAGGAACAGATTTATGCCCAATACCCAACGGTACACATTAGTGAAGTCGAGGATTATGCCAAATTACACGCCGAGGATCAATACCCGATGCAATTGGTAACAGAACTCAAATTTATTACCAATGAGGCTTTACCGATTAAGACTTTCCAGAGTTTCGAAGTAGACCCACTGGCAGCCATCACAGCTACACTAGCCAAATTTACTAATCAAGAAGAAGCCTGGATACAGATGCTTGTCCGTCCGGCTGCCAAAAATTGGCATAAAAATAGTGAGCGATTTGTTGCCAGTCTTAAGAGTGGCGGTAGTGGTACCTCTAAGGGTTTGATGGCGGCACTGTGGAAGCCGCCAGAATTTAAAACCGAGGCCGCTAAATTGACAGATTATGAACAAACTCGAGCTACTGCTGCCGAAGACAAGTCTCAAAAACTGGCCTTTGAGACACAACTAAGAATTGTCTACCGCGGTGATGTCCATAAGCAGCAGGCTCAGCTACAGATGCAGTCAATTATCGCCAGTTATAAACAGTTCAATAGTACCTATTTAAATGGCTTTCAGGCTAAGCGGATTGCCGATGATTCGTCAATTGTGGCCCATTTCCGATCGCGAGCTTTTAATCGTCGCGGTTATAGTTGCAATATCGAGGAAGTAGCAACACTTTACCATTTGCCGCACACCAATGTCGAAACCCCGTATATTCTGTGGGCCACTAGCCAGACAGCTGAGCCACCGGCCAATCTGCCGATAATTACTCCAGAATCGCGCGATAATCTGAGCCCAATTGCAGCCGCCAATTTCCGGGGGCACAACACTATGTTTGGTATGCCACGGTCAGATCGCGGGCGCCACTTATATATAATTGGTCAGACCGGTACCGGTAAATCTGGTTTATTGGAACTGCTGACCATATCTGACATTTACAGCCCGTATGGCTTTGCTATAATCGATCCGCACGGTGATTATGCCCAAGCAATCCTTAAACGTATTCCACCAGAACGGGTAAATGATGTGATTTACTTTAACCCGGCCGACACCGATTTCCCGATGGGCTTTAATCCACTCGAAGTTTACGACCCTAAACTGAAGACTCACACTTGCTCGGAGTTGATTGGCGTTATTAAGCGTATTTTTGAGAATAGTTGGGGTCCACGGCTAGAATATATACTGCGTTATAGTATATTGGCTCTGCTGGATTACCCAAATGCTACCATGCTGGATATTACCCGGGTTTTGACCGAAAAGAGATTCCGAAACGAAGTTCTGGAGTATGTTGCTGACCCAGTAGTGCGAAACTTCTGGACGATTGAATTTGCTAGCTGGAATGACCGTTTTATGACCGAGGCAATTGCTCCGATCCTCAACAAAGTTGGGGCCTTTACGGCCAACCCGCTAGTGCGTAATATTATTGGCCAGTCCAAGAGCAGCTTTAATATTCGCCAAATTATGGACGAGCACAAGATATTGATAGTTAACCTGAGTCGGGGCCTGGTTGGTGAAGATAATGCGGCACTGCTTGGCGCGCTACTGGTTACCAAAGTCCAGATGGCGGCCATGAGTCGGGCTGATATCACTGGCGAAGAGCGCACGCCGTTTTATCTTTACGTCGATGAGTTTCAGAATTTTGCAACAGATAGCTTCGCAACTATTTTGTCGGAAGCTCGCAAATACGGACTCAATTTAACAGTTGCCAACCAATATATTGCCCAGATGCTGCCCGAAGTTAGAGATGCGGTCTTTGGCAACGTCGGTTCAATTATTTCGTTCCGGACTAGCGCTGATGATGCTAGCGCTATGCTGAAATACTTTGAGCCCAAATTTACTGATCACGACATGGTGCACATGAATAATCGTAATTTTGCCGTCAGTATGACAATTGGTGGTGAGAAGGTCCAGGCTTTTTCGGCAATCAGTCTTAATTTACCTGATTTCCAGCAGGATTACACCCAAGCGATTATTGATCACTCACGGGCTCAGTACGCTATGACCCGGGAAAGTATTGAGAGCCATGTCGCCGAGAGGTATCTAACTCCCCAAACGGCTGCGGCTAAGCAAACGCCGCCGCGCATAACCGCACCATCAACTCCGAAACAGCCTGCAGTTCTGTCAGATAAACCCTCACCGCCTAAGAGTCCAGAGCCCTCCAGTCCAGTTGTTAATGATTTGATCTCTATCCAAGTAGACCGACCCGAGAAGCGCCTGACAATGTTAGACTCCGATTCTGCAGTAGCTGGTACGGCCGAAAAACCAACCAAACGTAAACGTGTTCGAAAACGTAAGCGGAAGGTGACTGAACCGGCTGGGCCAGCCGATGCCACATTTATAAATCCACGCGATTCTGGTGATGAGGTTGTGATTAACTTAAAATAGCCCAAAAACGATACCAAAACAGTGGCCAAATCGGCACGCACGAACTATACTTTGATGAGTATCAATCTAATTAAGAGGCTGACTTCTGAGTCCAACTAACAAGCCGACTAAAAAGTTTACTGTAAGCAGCGCTGCGACGCTGCTTATTATTGTGGCCCTAAGTGGCCAGATATTAGGCTTTTTGAGAAACCGTCTGGTTAGTACTAACTTTACGGTACATACTCCCGGTGCATCCGATGCCTTTTTCGTAGCTTTCCAGATCCCTGATTTCTTTTTCTATGTGATTGCGGCCGGAGCTTTAGGCGTGGCCTTTATACCTATTATATCGGAGCGGCTACACCTGGGTGATCGCAAGGGCTTGTGGGAGCTTACTAGCAGCTTACTAAATTCCTTGGCGATCATAATGGCAGTAGTCTCGGTGATACTGTTTATCTTTGCTGCCCCACTAATTCATCTGTTAGCACCTGATTTATCGCCGGCCCACTTTAACGACGCCGTCAATATAATGAGGTTGATTTCTTTCAACCCACTATTCTTTACCCTGTCTGGCGTCGTAACTTCTATTCAGCAGGCTATGGGCAGGTTTTTCTTCTTCGCCATAGCGCCACTTACTTATAACTTGTCAATTATTGCCAGTATTTATTTGTTCAAAGATAATATTGGTATTGTCGGACTTGGCGTTGGAGCTTTAATCGGGGCTGTTTTACAGATGTTGGTAGCTTGGCTGGGTATGTGGGGTCTGGGCTTTAAATGGCATCCCAAAATCCTCTGGAAGAATCAACATTTCCGAAGCGTGCTGAGGGCTCTGCCGCCGCGCTCAATTGACCAAGGTGTTGATCAGCTGAACAGTATCGTTGAGACCAACCGAGCTCAGGCTCTGGGTATTGGGCCGGTTAGTTACTACAACTACGCTTTGACGCTCCAGAACGTACCGATTATGCTGATTGGCACATCGATCGCTACGGCGGCCTTTCCTAAGCTGACCGAACGCTTGGCTAACCATCGTCCAGACCTATTTCGCAAAGACTTTTTGGCGATTCTACGGGTTGTTATCTGGCTGGCCGTGCCAACTGTGATTGCAATGTACTTTTGTAGAGGTTATTTAGCTCGGTTGATTACTGGTGATGCCTCGCCGAAAGTATCAACGATTCTTGGGTTTTTGACGGCCTCAATTCTGTTCCGCATTATTTACACCATGATTTCACGCTGGTTTTATGCTCAAAAGGATACTAAAACGCCACTATATATTTCAATTTTCGCAATTACCCTAAATATAATTTTGGCATTCTCGTTGGCCACCAAAGACGGCTATAATATTGCCGGTCTAGCTATGGCTCAGTCAATCACGGCTGCTGCCGAAGTTACTGTACTGACGACGATTATGTTCCTGCGCGACCGTAAGATGTTAGATGCAGCCTTGTTTGGGTCACTTGTTAAGATTGTGGCAGTTTCGGGCTTTAGTATCATGGCAGCCTTCATAATGTCTCACCTATTACCGCTAACCTTGGCTGATCGGGGTATTATCACACTTGGTCTCAAGCTGGCCGCTATCGGTTCAGTAACATTTGCGGTCCATATCCTGATATCTGGCTTCTTTGGCATGGACGAGGCCCGCCCAATCTTTAAGTGGCTACGTCGTATAGTTCTGCACCCTATTAAAGTCGACTACTAATGACTAAATTGAAGCTGAATATTAGGATTACCGAGCATGTTTACTGAATAGCGTTTTCGGTGTGCATCAATGTATAGGATACCATTATTAATACTAGTCCAACTTATGGGGCTAATCTGGCCTGTTACCGAGCGAACTTGCTTGTCAGTATCTACATAAGTACCAATATTTTGATTAAATCGTAGCTCATGGATAGGAGATCGTTGCTTAGGTGGCTGAGGTCCTGCATAGCTCACCTGGACCTTATATTCACTGGCTTGCATGATAAGGTTCGTTAAATGATCACTTATTTTACGTATTCTTTGCTCTCTCAGCCCGGACTCAAAGTGGGCTGATAGGACTCCCCGGCCGATGTCGGCTAGCTGTTCATCTCCGACTCTACCTAGTGTTTCGGCCGTAATGAAGTGATTGGTAGCGTAACTGTCTAGTACTGTCCGTGGTGATGGTGGCAGTGGCAGAGATCTAGTCTCTAACAGATCTTGGTACGTAGTAATAAGTTGATTTGCTAAAATATCTTCTGGAATCAGTGCTTCACGCATAAATAGCCCCTTGTGCTACCATATTACCTAAGCAACTGCGTAAAAAGCAAGTGTATTAACAGCTACCTCTGTTATAATAGTATTAATGAATCAAGATCACATTCGTAATTTTTGTATAATTGCGCATATTGACCACGGCAAATCTACTCTAGCGGATCGATTATTAGAGCTGACCGGTACGGTCGAAAAGCGCAATATGAAAGCTCAGATGCTGGACCGGATGGATTTGGAGCGGGAGAAGGGAATTACCATCAAACTTCAGCCAGTTCGTATGGCGTATCGGACTAAACTTACCAATTCTCATTTACCATTTGACAAAGATTTACCAGGTACTCTTTCTAAGAGTGATAAAGAGCCCTCAAGGATAGTGAATGATAATTGGAAAATGGGAAATATTGAGCTCGAATACGAGCTTAACCTTATAGATACACCTGGGCACGTCGATTTCTCATATGAGGTGTCTAGGAGCCTTGTGGCCTGCGAGGGCGCCCTATTAGTAGTAGATGCTACTCAGGGTATTCAAGCCCAGACACTGGCTAATGTGTACCTAGCAATGGCAGCGGAGCTAACCATTATCCCAGTTTTAAATAAGATAGACTTGCCGGCCGCTGACGTCGACAAAGTAAGCAAAGAAGTAATAGGCTTACTGGGTTGTCAGAAAGAAGACGTTTTACTGATTTCGGCTAAAACTGGCCAGGGTGTTGAGGCTGTCCTAGATAGAGTTGTGGCTGCCGTGCCACCACCTTCGGCTGGCCATAACCAGCAGGGCCAGGTAACCCAAGCACCAGGCACACGGGCGTTGATTTTTGATAGTTATTACGATGATTACCGAGGAGTAATTCTGTACGTGAGGGTATTTGACGGCGAAATCGCCAAAAGTGCCCAGATAAAGATGATGAATACCGACGCCCACGGCATCGCCCTAGAGGTCGGGGCTTTGAGGCCTGATATGACACCAGGTCAGAATCTGGGGGCAGGCGAAATTGGCTATATTGTGACGAACTTGAAAACTACCCGTGACGCTAAGGTTGGTGACACTGTTACGTTGGTATCCTCACCAGCTACTGAGCCACTACCGGGCTACAAAGACGTTCAACCATTTGTTTACGCTGGTTTTTTCCCGGATAGTAACGAGCAATATCAAGATCTGAAAGACGCTGTCGAAAAACTCAGCTTGAGTGACAGTGCCTTGCAGTTTGCGCCAGAGAATTCACCGGTATTGGGTTTCGGTGTCCGGATTGGCTTTTTGGGCTTACTCCACATGGACATTATCCATGAGCGGCTGGAGCGTGAGTATAATCTCGAATTAGTTGTAACGAATCCGTCAACTGACTATCACGTTAAATTGACTAGTGGTGAGGAAATTAATATTCAGAGCGCAGCTGATTTGCCGGACCCAGGCCGAATTAGCGAGATTCGAGAGCCGTGGGTTAATGGCGAAATTATTGTGCCCCAAAACTACGTTGGGCCAGTTATTCAACTTATCGTTGGTAAGCGCGGTCTGCAGAAGAACCTTAGTTACATGGAAGACCGGGCTCTGATTAGCTTTGAGGCACCACTGGCTAATTTGCTGACTGATTTCTATGATCAACTGAAGAGTCTAACCAGTGGTTATGGCAGCTTCAACTACGAACTGGCAGACTACCGGGTCGAAGACTTGGTACGACTAGACTTTTACGTAGCCGGCGAAATAGTCAGCGCCCTTTCGGTGGTGGTGCATCGTAGCGAGGCCGAGAGCCTGGGACGGGTGATTGTTAAAAAACTCAAAGAAGTTATTCCACGCCATAATTTTCAGGTAGCCCTGCAAGCCGCCATCGGTGGTAAGTTTATTGCCCGCGAAGATATCAGTGCCTACCGTAAAGACGTTACGATTGGCTTATACGGCGGCGACGTTTCGCGTAAGAAAAAGGTGCTAGCTAAGCAGGCCAAGGGTAAAAAGCGCCTGAAGCGCTTCGGTAAAGTCGATATCCCATCCGAAGCCTTTACAGTAATGCTAAAACGCGATTAAGTATGCAAATGAGGCGAATAGCGAGAGGATCCGGACGTCCTACCCACGATATAGTAGATTCAAATCAGCTAAACGGTGGTTGCGGTATATCTTCGAATCATTATCAGGCAGATTTAGTAGCCAATGGGTATCTTTGGATTGGCCGTAATGTTGCGCATCCAGATATATTGGGATCTCTATCCCATACCCTTAAACAAGAATATAGTAATAGGCAAATAAGTATTAAGAACTTGTCTCATACATCTATGACCTTATTAAGCTCGGGAAAGCGCGGCTTACCGCGTGACTTTGTAGCGTTGGGTAAGGAGAATATTGAGTCAAAGTTACGACAAGAGGTCCCAAGTGTTTTCGATGGGATCGAAGTGTCAGTGAGAGGGATACGTTTGTTCGGCAGCCGAGCTAGACCGTTTGTTAGCCTGATTGTAGATAACCCTGCCCTTGTGGTGCAGAGGTCTCGTTTGATTGAGACTCTTGATACTTTATCGCCGAGCTTTGCGGATTATAGCTCGAGTGACTTCAATCCTCACGTATCAATTGCTCAGGTTGATTCGCGAGCTACGGCGAATCAGATTGTAGGTGAGCTGAGACCAGTTTTACCGGGCACCCTAGCGCTTAGTGGAATTCGTATTGTGTTACATAATCCAGAGTAGTTGTAAGCTATTAATTCAACTATAGCGCCTTCATGGTGCTACTCAAACGCGACTAGCTTGTTGAAAGCGTCTTGCCAAGATCTTGTCTTAGTTGAGGTAGAGATAAATATTGTATTGCTCGCATGCCGACTGCCTCGGCGCCCTTGCAGTAAGTTTCTTTATCGTCGATAAATAGACATTCTTTGGGCGCAAGGCCGAGCCTAGAGGCAGCTAGTAGATAGATTGCCTGGTCTGGCTTGACAATGCCATGCTGAAACGACAGCACTATGTCGTCAAATATACGGCGTTGGTCTTTGTTGAAGAAATCATCAATCCAGTCGCCTGAAGCGTTTGAGAGTATGCTGATTTTATATTTTGGTCGTAAGTCTTTAGTAATGTAGCTTATGAGTTCTTGATTGACCGGGTTTTCGTCGAGTATGCGCTCGACGTCCTCTGGCTTGGCCTCCGCTAGGTCTGACAGTTTGGCAACGAAGTCCGAATAGCTGATTTTCCCGGCGTTGGACATAATCTCGTACTTCTTAACAATAGACATAAGTTTGGGATCATTTTTCAGGTATTTTTGGCAATATAGAGGTAGTCCATTACCAACTAAGACGTCAAAACAGTCAAAGATAATGGCCTTAAGCATTCTGGAGAGATTTCAGGTCGGCGATAATTTGGCCGGCGTGATCTTTGGGGTTAACGCCGATGTATTCTTTAGCTATTTGGCCATTTGGGTTGATTATAAAGGTGTTGCGCTGGGTGCCAAAGAATTCTCGCCCCATCATTTTTTTAGGCTTCCAGCTGTCATAGGCTTCGATTACTTTGTGTTCCGTGTCGCTTAGAATTGTGAAGTCCAGGTGGTACTTTTCGGCAAACTTCTGGTGGCTAGCTACACTATCTTTGCTAATACCGACGATTTCGGTGTGACCAAATTCGGCGATAGCACTGCGCTCATCGCGAAAACTACAAGCCTCGGTAGTACAGCCTGGCGTGTCGTCTTTGGGGTAAAAATACAGAACTAGCCATTTACCGGCGTAATCTTTGAGTGAGTGGGTTTTACTATTTTGATCAGGGAGTGAGAAATTTGGTGCTTGCTTCATACTATACAAAGTATAGCACTAATGCTTAGATGTATACAAGTTTGCTATTATGCTAAAAAGAAGCTAGGAGAAAAATATGGAAGTACCAATTAAACGATTTGATAAAAGTTTGGCGCTACCAGCCGCCAACCCGACGGTCGGGGCGGCAGGACTAGATTTAACTTGTAGCGAGAGTGTTATTGTCGAGCCACGAAGCATAGCTCTAATACCAGTTAATATTGCTGTCGATATCCCTGAGGGTTATTTTATGCTGCTAGCAGCACGCAGTAGCACACCACTCAGTAAAGGTTTAATGCTGGCCAATGGGGTTGGGATTATCGATCCATATTTTAGGGGGTGACAAGGCCGAATTAAAGATTCAACTTTATAATTATGGTGATGAGCCAATTAGTGTAGAAATTGGCGAGTGTTTAACTCAGGTTATTTTAGTACACGGCGAACCAATTGAATGGCAAGAGGTCGAATCGTTTGACACACCTGGCGAGGAATACATGCCCGACGTCAAGTCGCGTGGCCCCTCAGTAAATTAGTTCTAGCTACGTTATTAGATAGATTGTGTGACACATATTTTAGTGAAACACTGGTATTACCAGAGGTAATTTGCTATAAATAGGCTATGGAAGTAGCTGTACCGCACCTAGATTACCTGGATGAGTTCAAGTCTGTTCTAAAAGATTACCGGCCTAGTGAGGCTAGTCAGAAGCTATTCAAATCAGTCCCAATTGTTCTACTCGTGGGACCAACTGCGGCAGGCCGTAATACTCTTATAAATATTCTACAAGATACCGGCCGATACCGTATGATAGTCTCGGACTCTACCAGACCACCTCGCAACATGGGTGGTGTAATCGAAGAAAACGGCAAAGTCTATTGGTTTAAGACCGAGGAAGCAGTTTTAGAGGGGCTTAGGCAGGGCCAATACATTGAGGCAGCCGTGATTCATAATCAGCAAGTTAGTGGTGCCAATATTTCCGAGATTCAGGCGACACTCGATAGTCACAAAATTGCCTTAAAAGAGATTGAGATTCAGGGAGCGGCAACTTATCGTGGCTACAATTCGAATATTTTGTGCATATTCTTGTTACCACCTAGTTTTGATATATGGATGGAGCGTATTAAGTCCAGGGGCGGTATGGGCGACGCGGAGATTTATCGGAGACTTCAGAGTTCTGAGAAGGAAATCATGGAGGGTCTCCAGGCGGATTATTATCAATTTGTAGTTAATACTGAGATTCATTTGGCTGCCAAAGTCGTTGATGAGCTAGCCAATGGCCGGCCAGCTTATCCAGAGAAACAAGCTCAAGGACGACAACGTGCCGGGCTGTTACTAAAAGAGATCAGACAATATCTAGCAAAACCTAGATAAGTTTGGCACTCTTGAGTTTTGAGTGCTAAAACGCTATAATCTATGATATGACAGGCCGACAAAAGCAAATTTTATCAGCTATTATTGAGCAATATGCCGAGGTGGCTGTACCAGTTGGCTCTAGCTTGCTAGCCAAAGTTTTTGACGTTTCGAGTGCCACTATTCGGGCGGAAATGGCCGAGTTAGAGCACATGGGTTACATCAAGCAGCCTCATACTAGCGCTGGTCGGATTCCGACTGATCAAGGTTATCGGTTTTATGTAAATAACTTGGCTGAGGACGATACAGCCCCAGAGCACCGGGCTGAGCGGGCCCTGACCGCGAGGGTTCAGGATGGTGGGCTACCAGAGCGGACTATTCGTAATGCCGTTGATACATTGGTCGAGCTGACGCACAATCTTGGCCTAGCTACTATTGGCGATCAGTTATATATGAGCGGCCTGAGCAATCTATTTGGCCAGCCAGAATTTATTGGCGGCCACCAGGTTAAGCAGGTTGCTAATCTACTTGATAATCTAGAGCCGTGGCTGCGCGAAGTTGCACCAAACGAACCATTAAGTGTTTATATCGGCAGCGAAAACCCGATTGGCCGAAGTGCTGGGGTTAGCCTGATTATTAGTCGTTTTCGTAGCCCGTTCTCGGACCGCAGTTATGTCGGTACACTTGGCCCAACTCGCCAAAGCTACCGCGACGTTATGGCATTAGTAGCCCACACCGGCAGAACTCTAGAGGAGGTACTCTATGCCTAGTAAAAAGGCTCATGAGCCTAAATTGATTAACCAAGACTTGCTGGGCCAAATTGCAGGCCTGACTGAAGCTCTGCAGCGGGAGCGAGCTGATGCAGTTAATCTGCGTCGGCGTGGCGAAGAGCAAATCACAGGGCTTCGTTCGACCGTTAAGGCTGATGTGGTGCGCAGTCTACTGCCTGTTATAGATAACTTTGAACGAGCGCTCAAGCATGTTCCGAAAGATATCGAGAAACATGATTATGTTAATGGTATACAAAGTATAGTAAAGCAGTTTGGGAAGTTCTTGGCTGACCTGGGTGTTGAACGTATTAAGACGGTTGGTGAGTTATTTGACCCACATGTTCATGAAGCCGTTACTATGGAAGAAGGCGACGGGGCCAAGGAAGTAGTTAGCGAAGAGCTTCAATCCGGCTACAAAATCGGCGAACAAGTTATTCGTCATGCTATGGTCCGCGTTAAGACTGTTTAGGAGTTGATATGTCGTCCAAAGAACTCTGTGAGGATTGTGTTATGAGAAAATTTGCTAATGGTGAGCATATAGTTGGTTCACTAAACCTTATTCCTGATAGTGAAGTTGACACCAAAAAGGCGAGTAAGGTTCTAAGTATGTCTAATAATGAGGTTTTGGTGGCCTCTCAAAAGGGTTGTACCGAATGGTGCTCGACAATACGGGGCGTGTTAGGCTCCAGGGTTATTCGGGGCCACGTACAATCATCAGAATGTGCGGTGATGGATCTGGCGCGTGAGATAGCTAGCCTAGATTTTCCAGGTAATGCAGAACTTAGGTTTGATGCATCTGAGTAGGGCAGAGTAAAACAATTGGCACTCTTGACATGTGAGTGCCAATTTCTTATGATATAATGGTATTAGCACTCAAAGTAGCTATCTGCTAACAAGAAAGGGAACAAATTAATGGGAAAAATTATTGGGATAGATCTAGGGACAACTAACTCGGCTATGGCCGTTATGCAGTCTGGTAAGCCAGAAATTATCGCTAACAGTGAGGGCACACGGACTACACCGAGCGTGGTAGCTGTCAATAAGAACGGTGAGCGTTTAGTCGGGGCTTTAGCCAGGCGCCAGCAGGTTACCAACTCGAAGAACACAATTTATGAAGTCAAGCGGCTAATTGGGCGCAATTTTAACGATACTGAAGTCCAGCGTGATCTCAAAAAGATGGGTTACGAGATTGTTAAGGGTGGCAACGGTGTCAAGGTCAAGATGGGTGATAAAGAATATAGCCCCGAAGAAGTCTCGGCTATGATTTTGTCTAAGCTGAAGGCTGATGCTGAAGCTTTTTTGGGCGAACCAGTTACCGAGGCTGTTATTACGGTACCGGCTTACTTTGATGATTCTCAGCGCCACGCTACCAAAGATGCTGGCAAGATTGCTGGGTTAGAAGTTAAGCGGATTATTAACGAGCCGACAGCGGCTGCGCTGGCTTATGGTCTCGATAAGGCTAGCACTAAAGACGAAAAGATCGCTGTTTACGACCTTGGCGGTGGAACGTTTGATGTATCCATCTTGGAACTTGGTGATGGTGTATTTGAGGTGAAATCGACCAACGGCGACACTCACCTTGGTGGGGCCGACTTTGATCACGTAATTGTTGATTACTTTGTAGCTGAATTTAAAAAAGAGAGTGGCATCGATATTTCTAACGACAAGGCTGCTATGCAGCGGATGCGTGATGAAGCCGAGAAGGCCAAGATTGAATTATCTTCGGCTCAGGAAGTCGATGTAAACTTACCATTTTTGACGGCTGATGCTGAAGGTCCAAAGCACTTCGAGCACAAACTGACCCGAGCCAAGCTAGAAAGCTTAGTTGGTGAACTAATCGATAAAACAGCTGACCCATGTGAGAAGGCTCTTAAGGATGCTAAATTAAAGGCCAGCGATATTGATGCAGTTGTGTTAGTAGGTGGAATGACCCGTATGCCAGCTGTCGCCGAGAAGGTTAAGAAGATTTTTGGGAAGGCTCCGATGAAGGGTGTTAACCCCGACGAAGTTGTCGCTGTTGGCGCGGCCATTCAGGGCGGTGTTTTGCAGGGTGACGTCAAAGACGTCTTGCTGCTCGACGTAACCCCATTAAGTCTCGGTATCGAGACTATGGGTGGTGTCATGACCAAGTTAATTGACCGTAATACCACTATTCCGACCTCTAAATCAGAAGTATTTTCGACTGCAGCCGATAGTCAGCCCCAGGTTGAAGTCCACGTGCTGCAGGGCGAGCGTGAAATGGCCGAGGGCAACAAATCGCTTGGACGATTCGTGCTTGATGGTATTCCAAGTGCACCGCGCGGCGTACCGCAGATTGAAGTTACCTTTAATATAGATGCTAATGGTATTTTGAATGTTACCGCCAAGGATAAGGGTTCTGGCAAAGAGCAGAACATTACTATTCAGGGATCAGGCAGCCTCGACAAAACCGAAGTTGAGAAGATGGCCAAAGACGCTGAGGAACATGCCGAAGATGACAAGAAGAAGAAAGAGTCGATTGAGGCTCGTAACTTGCTCGATAGCTCTGTCTATCAGGCTGATAAGATGAAGACGGATAACAAAGACAAGTTAGCCGAAGACGATGTTAAGAAAATTGACGAAGCCGTCGAGAAGGCCAAGAAAGTGGTGGCTGACGACAAAGCGGATAAAGATACCCTAGAGGCTGCTGCTAAAGAGTTAAACGAAGTCTTAATGCCAATTGGCGCCAAGATGTACGAAGCTGCCGCTAAAGAAGCTAAAAAAGACGGCGATAAGTCTGACGATGATTCCGATAAAGATAAAGCCGAAGGCCCGATAGAAGGCGAAGTAGTCGATGACACTAAAGCTGACACGGGGTCTGACAAAAAGAAGAAATAAGATGTCTGAGCAGCAAGTCCACAGTGAATCTATACCAGTTGTTGTAGCTGGTAGTGATGAGCTGCGTGACTTGCTCGAGCTACATGATGTTGATACATCTTCATGGGGGCAAGGTCCAACCAAAACTGTAGATGGATTATATAAAGAGATTGCAGACGGAGAATCTATAATAGTTGAAGAGGATGGTGAGTTGATTCGTGGGACTACAGTTGTGGGAGTGGACGTCATAGCTCGACTAGTTGACGGATCCAGCTACAGGCTCAGGGAGGACAAACAGGTATTTAAGAATGATGGCTCCGAACGCCATCGGCACCTGGATACTTCACTTGGCGAGAAAATGAAGCCGGACGAGACAACCGAACAAGCCGTCCGCCGGGCGATTCTAGAAGAGCTGGGTATCAAGGATATCCGAGCAATCACTGAGGGGGAAGTACGGCAGGTCGATCAGGTTAGCCAGGCTTTCGATGGTTTGCGTTCTCGGCATGAAATAAGACGGTCGGAAGTAATTATCGGTGAGGCCAGTTTCGCTCCGCAGGGCTATGTTGAGCGTCAGCCAGACAAGGATATTTACTTCGTATGGGATAAGTTGCCGATAACGATTGGCGTTTAGTCGTTACTCCTGATAATTAAGCCGCATAAAGCTAGGCTAGTAACAGTGATTATAGAAATCTAGTTACTATGAGGTTCTGAATATTAGAGTGATTACAAGAGCGTTGAGTTAAGGATGATCTTCTATCGTAAGGCAGTTAGTTATACCCGGTGAATAAGTAGTGCCATAGAATTATTATGGGACCGTTTGTTAATTAACGGGGCCTTTTATAGTAGTGTATTAATAATGCGGTTGTAGGCTAGCTTGATATAGGTTATATTTTCTGCAGAGAGGGGTGCGACATGTTCTGGCTTATCTTACTTGCAGTGATTGTTCTGGTTATTCTAATATCGCGTAGTAGCCCCAAAGATTCAAGTCGGTCTAATGAAACCAGAGCATTCAATCAGTATTGGATTGATTTTATCGCTACCTACCGTAATGTCGCTAAAACTCCTAGCGAAAAAGCTCTAGTTGCTAAAATGCTGGCAGATCTACTTCGTCAGGGTATGCCTCCACCCAGTGAGACACCTAAGGCTAAATCTGAGTATGCACAATCTAATGAAGATTTAGGGTCGGCCGAACAGCTTGCGTCCCAAACAGGGAGTGGCGATACTTTACCAGTTGAGGATATGGCTTTGGTCGACATAATGCCACCACAAGTCTCTAAAGTGGAACTCGACAATGCATCATTATTGCTTTATTTTGGGGCGTTTCTGTTTGTAGCTTCGGCTGGCTTGTTTGTAGCATTTGGTGGAGCTAGCGCTGTTTTACGCACGATTATTATATTGCTAGTTAGCCTAGCCTTATATGCTAGTGGCGTATGGCTATATCGTAATCGGCCAAAATTAGCTCAAGCTGGGCAGGCTTTTGCTGGTATCGGAGTTGTCTTAGCGCCACTGGTGGGTGGAGCGCTCTATGCCTATGTTTTTAATCAGAGCCACGGCGTGTTTGCCTGGCTGATTACCTCGATATTCTGCTTAGTGATATATGCTCACGCGCTGTATGTTTTCCGAACGGCGTTAATGAGTTATGTGCTTATCTTTACATTCCTGTCTTTATTTGAATCCGGTATTGGCATGTTCACGGTGCCGTTATATTACTATGGTTGGGGGTTGGCTACACTCGGTATTGGGCTAGGGCTGCTGCAGTATTATAGGGGTTGGCTGCCTGAACTTAGATCGGCTTCAACCCAAAGTGCCAGTATATTTTTACCCATTTCGCTGGCTGCTTCACTAGTCTTGGTGCCGAGCCAAGGGGCTACTCAGTTGGGTGTGTCTTTGCTACTAGCTGCAGCCTTTTACGGACTGGAAGCTCTTAGTGCTAAAGGTACGGAGCGAGAAGCTGATGCAACTGTGGCTCAGATTGGCTTAATCCTAGGAGTAGTGGCGATTACGTATGGCGCTAGCCAGAGTTGGTTTGCAGCTGGAGTTAGCTTGTTATTGGTTAATGTTGCTCAACTTATATTTATGAACCTGTTTAGGTTAAGTGGAACGATTTGGGGAAATTTTGGCAGTGTACTACTAGTTAGCTCTTTGGCGGCTGTTTTTACTACGATTTATTACCATGACTTATTATTTGTCGCTATTGTTGTTTTAATATTTAGCTCTCTTGTTTTATGGTGGCGCCAACAGCGAGAAGATGCCTACGGTCTGGCTGCACTGAGTTGGCTAGCGCTGCCGTACGTAGCGGGACAACTAGTCTTTGGTCCGGTCTCTGCTGCTTGGCAGACTGGGCTAAGTCTTATTAGCTTATTATTGCTACTCGGTATGTTTATTGGCCAGGGTAAGAACATGCGGAGTTTGCCAGGTTGGCAAGCAGTTGCTACCAGTACATATATTATTGGTTCATTATCAGTCCTGGTTTGTGCGTTATTTGCGCAACCCTTAGTGACCGAGACAGCAGCTATTATAGTTGCTGTCATGTTCTTAACTCTGAGACATCATGAGAAACGAGACACCTGGGCTGATGCTGCAGGCTTTAGCTTACTTGCCCCACTTCTAAATGGTTGGGATTCCGCTGGTGTATTTTTGACCGTTACACTGATGGCGTTGATTTCTTTAGTATTATTATCTATTCGTTTTCGCCGCGAAACTTTGCGTTGGTTGAGTACGGGAGTCTGGCTCTTGGTGCCGGTAGCACTTGGCCACGCTAGCGTGGGTGGTGACTGGTATACGGCTATTTATGCTTGGGCGTACATACTCGCTATGGTGGGGCTCATCATATCTCGAGCAGTTGCCCGCGGAGTGATATATATTTCCTCTAAAGTGCCGATGTCTAGTTATGCTCGTAGCGCCAGCCTTTCTTATGTAGCTGGGTACATCGTCGCAGCCGGGTTGGCATTTGTGGTTTCGCTAACTACACCTGATAGTCGTATCCATACCTCGGTTATTCTCGGTATACTTGGTTTGACAACCATTATTCTAAGTCGCTACATCGAAAAACGAAATGACTTATTGGTATTTCTACCAATACTAGCTCAGGCATTTGTTCTTAGTGTGATTCGCCCTGGCCAGGACTTGGCTGCTACACAACTATTCTTAGGAATTAGTTCTATCCTAGCGATTATATTCTACTTTTCTTTTAATAAGCTGCAGCAAAGAAGTGGTCCGGATATTAAAAGCCTAGGAGGCCCACTTCAGGTTAGTTTAGTTACGGCGTTTGTTAGCCCTGTCAGTATTGTCTTTGGCGCCAAACCTAATTGGGTGATGGCGACAGGGCTTTTACTGGCTGGCCTGCTCTTGCAATATCATGTTAGGTTAGGTAAACAGTCTGATAGGGAATTGTCTGGCGCTGTTATAGTTTTGGCCGTATGGTGGCTAATGTACTTTGGTAATATCCACCAGTTACAGGCCTACGTTCACGTTATAGTGGCGGTGTTAGCACTCTACGCATACTTGCGTTACAAGCGTGGCGAGATAGTGCAGTCGGACCAATATCTTTGGTGGATGATAGTTGTCGCCACAGTTCCATTAGCTCTTCAGGTGCTTTCTGGGGCCGGTCAGTTGTATGGCTGGTGGCTATTAATCGAGCAAGTGGCTATTATGCTGCTTGGTATGGCAATTGGGCGCAAATTTGTAACACGGTGGGGGTTATACATAGCGGTAGCAGCAGTGTTGTATCAGCTTCGTGGTCTTGGTTATGCAGCCCTCGCCTTCTTAGCTATATTCTTGATAGGCCTAGCAGTTTATAGATTACAAAAATATACAGATCAGAAATGATTAGCTTAGTTTCTGGCACTCTCGGTGTCTTAGTGCTAAAATAGAGATTGATATGGCAACGAAGCGTGATTACTACGAAGTTTTAGGAGTTGGTAAGACTGCCAGCGCCGATGAGATAAAAAAGGCTTTCCGGCGGAAGGCAGTCGAACTACACCCTGATAAGCAAGGTGGCGATGAGGCTAAATTCAAAGAAGTCAACGAAGCCTACGAAGTTTTAAAGGATACCTCGAAGCGCCAGCGTTACGACCAGTTTGGTCATGCTGGCGTTGGCGGTAGTGCAGCTGGCGATGGTGGTAATCCGTTTGCTGGTTTTGGTGGCCAAGGCCAGAGTGCCAACTTTGATTTTGGTGATATGGGTCTGGGTGATATATTTGGTAGCTTTTTTGGCGGTGGTGGCGGTGGCCGCAAACAACAAAGGGCTCGTGGAAACGATGTCGAGACAGCTGTTGAAATCAGTTTTGAGCAAGCTGTTTTTGGTACCGAAGTAGACCTGCGCCTTAACCTGGACGATACCTGTAGCCATTGTAAGGGGACGACGGTTGAGCCTGGTCACGAGCTAAAAACTTGTGAAACCTGTGGTGGCAAGGGCCAGGTCGTGACTGCGACTAGAACGATTTTTGGCAATATTCAGCAAGCTGCTGTCTGCCCAACCTGCCATGGTAGCGGCAAAGTACCAGAAAAGGTTTGTAGCGTCTGCCATGGCCGAGGCACCGAAAAGAAGAACCAAAAAATTGACCTCAAAATCCCGGCTGGCATCGATGATGGGGCAACTATTCGCCTGCGCGAGCACGGTGAGGCTGTGGCTAACGGGCCAAAAGGTGATTTATATGTCCATGTCCGAGTTAAGGCGCATAAGCTATTCACCCGTGAAGGTGATTTGATACTATCCGAAGAGCATATTGGTATGATTGAAGCCGCCTTGGGCACAGAAATCGATGTTGATACGGTTGATGGCAAAGTCCGCATGAAGATCCCAGCCGGTACACAAAGTAGCAGTGACTTTAAGCTGTCTGGCCACGGCGTCCCGCACATCCGGAGCGAAGCCCGTGGTCCACACATTGTCACGATTATTGTTGATACTCCAACTAAACTAACCAAGCAACAAAAAGAACTGCTCGAGCAGTTCAACGCCAACCCCAAAAAACATGGCTTATTCTAACTCGGAATTGTTGGGCCGTAGGCTGTCCCCTTGTGCTCTTTTATTAACGTACATTTGAGCATCTGCAGCAGCGACTGCTTCGTCGAAGCCTTGGTTTGATGGGGTCCATACACTAAAGCCGGTAGAGAAACCAAACTTTACTTTGTCATCAGTTATTCCGAGCTCTTTGTTATAGCGTTCAATAACTACCCTCATTACTTCATCAATCCTAGATCCAATTGATTGAGATTGCTGTTCAGCCGTTAAGCCACCATGTCGATGATACTTGTCGTTGGCGTGGAAGCCAGTATGAGCCACTGCCACGAATTCATCACCACCTGTTCTTGCAACAATGTCGCGCTGACGGAATGCGAAAGCGAAAGCTTGTCCAGTCGCGCGTAGGGCCTTATCGCCCACATTGTGTCCGAGTGTGTCGTTAATCAGTTTGAAATTCTTTATGTCAGCGCTGACAACGACGTAGTTTACCTCATCGGGGTTGATGGGGAGAAAATTTAGGGCTTCATCGAGTCCAGATCTGTTTAGTAAACCTGTTAATTTGTCATGAGTGGCCGCAGTGTGAGTCTTTTCTAATAGCTGACCGATGAGTAAGGCTGCAGCATCGCGTCCAGAATCAGCCGCTTCTCGATAGGCAAGCTTCTCCTCTAGAGTATTGAAACCATAATTCTCTGGGGGTGTAATTAATGACATTATAGTGAATATAATAACCTATAAGCTCTCATAAGTCAATATTAGCGTGAATGAGTGGTATCCGGCTCCCGTACATCTTGGACACTATTCGCTAAACTAGAAAGGAAGTGAAAGTGAGAACAAGAACTATGACTAACAAAACATTACAGGTCTACGGAGCTCGTATCCGTTTAGCCTGGTTCAGA
>JBDTES010000019.1:0-31409 GCA_039922435.1 Saccharimonadales bacterium (SeqCode) | reverse complement strand
ACAAATCCTATGCGGCGTTTCATATTAGCTGCGAGTTTAGACGAGCTCTATACACAATGCAAGCAGTAGCACGATATAATCTTTTCCGCGCTATAATATAAGACATGCTACGACTGAGTGAGGGTCTAATAAATAAATCTGTTATGAGTCTTCGGACTGGACAACCGGTGGCGACTATAATCAGCCCGATTTTCAACCCTAACAATCTTAAAATCGAAGGTTTTTATTGTAACGACAAGTTTAGTAAAGCTACGCTAGTGCTATTGTACCAGGACATCCGCGATGTCGTTTTGCAAGGTATTGTTATAAATGACCACGACGTCTTAACTAACCCAGAAGAATTAGTTCGACTAAAAGATATCATGGAGCTAAACTTCCAGCTAATTGGTAAACCCGTGGTCACTCTTAGCAAGAAACACATCGGTAAAGTTAGTGATTATTCTACCGAGATCGAAACCATGTACGTTCAGAAGCTTTACGTCAGCCAAAGTTTACTCAAAAGCCTGAGTGGTGGTAGTCTGGGTATCGACAGGAGCCAAATTAACGAAATTACCGATAAAAAAATTATTATCAACGATTTAGAAAAACGTGCACCGGTTACAGCCGGAGCAGCCGTCTAGGATCGACTATTCACTCTCGCCTGACTGCATTGACTGCTTAATGTCATCGTAGCCGAAACCTTGACCGGCTAAGTAACGCATTAGCTTTAGGTCATCTTGATAACGAGATTGCTTGCGTTTTCTGGCAATCAGCTCGCGCAGTACTTGCCTCTCATCGGTCTCATCTTCAGCCAAAACCTGCTCGATAATGTCGTTATCTATCCGTTTCTGTCGAAGCTCTTGGACGAGTCGCCTTTTACTACTCGGCTTTAACATCCGGCGATTGCGGACCCAAGCCTCAGCAAACTTTTTATCATCAACAAAGCCAATCCGCTCTAATTTATCTAAAATATGCCTATCTAGCGATTCGTCGTAGCCTTTCCGCCGAAAGTATTCAGTTAGCTCCCACTTGCTCCGCATCCGGCGGGCAACATAAGCTAACGTCAAATTATAAGCCTTGTCGTCAGCCGACAGCTGCTTGTACCTAGTTAGTTCATTATCATTAATCTCCTGCCCGCGGATCAGTCTTTCCTCTAGAAGCGCATCGGCACTCAAAGAAAAGGCATACTTTTCATCAAGGTAAATCGAATACCGCCCCTTGATTCGTTCCTGTTGCTTAATCGACGTTATTTTCACTAATTAAAACTCCAATATAAAGATTTCCCTAACCCTGTGATGGTACTAAATATCATCCTCAGGTGCGGGTTTGAATTCTTTGCTCACGGACAATAAAAGACTGCTCTAGATCAATTTCTAGTTGATCACAGATATCTAGCAGAATCGTAAAAACATCAGCTGCCGCATCTTTGCAACTCTCGACCGAAGTGTCAGTTACTTGGACTAAATTAGCCTTTTTGCGGGCCGTTTGAGCGAAATCACCAGCTCGCTCAAGCAGCAACATAAACTTTTGACTAACAGTCTCTTTGTCAAAGCTACGCTCGGTCATTGATCCCTGAACATAGCACTGAGAGGCAGCCAGCGTTGCATCTTTAGCATCGCTTATATATGCCATGACCTGAGGATTATTCCTTGGCGGCGGCTTCGCGCACTTTCTTGCCAATCTCTTCCATGATTTTTGGATTACTCTCTAGGTAAGTCTTGGCAGCTTCACGGCCTTGGCCAATTTTCTCGCCACCATAAGAGAACCAGGCGCCAGCTTTTTCGACAATATCAATATTTACAGCTAAATCTAGGATGTCACCAGACCGGCTAATACCTTTGTTGTACATAATATCGAACTCGGCTTCACGGAATGGTGGTGCAATCTTGTTTTTAACGACTTTAACGCGTGTCCGGTTGCCGATTACGCTATCACCAGCCTTAATCTGGCCAATCCGGCGAATATCCATCCGAACTGAGGCATAAAACTTTAGAGCATTACCGCCGGTAGTCGTTTCGGGATTGCCAAACATTACGCCGATCTTCATCCGAATCTGGTTAATGAATAGAACTGTCGTTTTGCTACGTGATATAACACCGGTTAACTTACGTAAAGCCTGACTCATCAACCGAGCCTGCAGGCCCATTTGGGGATCACCCATATCGCCTTCAATTTCGGCCCGCGGCACTAGAGCGGCCACGCTGTCTACTACAATCAAATCGACTGCATTAGACCTCACCAAAGTCTCGGTAATCTCGAGAGCCTGCTCACCGTTATCAGGTTGACTAAGTAGAAGATTCTCGGTGTCGACACCGATACGCTTAGCATAAGCCGGATCAAGTGCATGTTCGGCGTCGATAAAGGCGGCTGTGCCACCGGCCCTCTGAACCTCAGCGATACAATGAAGCGCCAGGGTAGTCTTGCCAGAGCTTTCTGGCCCATAAACTTCTAGGATTCTACCTCTAGGTATACCGCCACCAAGGGCCATGTCTAGACCAAGACTGCCTGTCGGTGTTGTTTCGACATTGACAGTGTGGTTCTCGCCTAATTTCATAATTGAGCCCTTGCCAAACTGCTTCTCGATGGTTTCCATAGCCAGTCCCAAAGCTTTACTACGACCTTCACTATCGGTCGGCTTGTCAGCAACTACCTTATCGTCTTTTTTACTCGCCATGATATATTCCCCCTTAGGTTTACTGCCGCCCCACCAGTTACTGCCCTCATTATATATCAGATACACTCGGACACACCAAAATAACCTATACCGCTTATAGTTTTCGTATATAATAGAGTGTAATCATGCGCGTATCTGATACCTTAGTCGAAAAGCTGCTAAAAAATAGCGGTAAAGTTACCGACGACCAATTAAAGAGTCTCCATGAACAAGAGGCTAGTGAAAAGAAGCCGCTCCAGGACGTGGTCGTTCAGACGAACACCATTAGCGAAAAAGACTTAACCAAGCTCTATGCCGAATCGATTGAAGTACCATTCGTCGACTTTACCGCTAGTGAACTGCATCACGACATCCTAAAACTTATACCGGAGCGAGTTGCTCGCCAATACCGAGCTATAGCCTTTGACTTAGACGAAGACGGCGTAGTCTTTGTCGCTATGGAAGACCCTGATGATATTCAGGCGATTAATTTCTTACAGAAGCAGCTGTCCAAACCAGTCCGGATACACATCGCCACGACTAGCGCTATTCAGGCCGCCATCGATCAATACAGTGGTAGCAATGTCGGGACCGAACTAGCCAAAGTTATAGCTGTTGAAGACAAAGACACCGAAGAAGAGGAAGTCGACGAAAAAGATGTCGCCGAGGATTCACCAGTCGCTCAAACGATCAACTTGATTATTGATTACGGCGTCAAAGCTGGTGCCAGCGATGTCCACATCGAACCACGGGAAAATTTTGTACTAGTTCGCTACCGTGTCGACGGTGTCCTGCGCGAAGCCAACAAATTACCCCGTAAAATTCTGGGAGCTCTAATCTCTCGTGTCAAAATCCTATCTAATCTAAAAATTGATGAACACCGCGCTCCACAGGATGGAAGATTCAAGATCGATATTAATGGTCACATTTATGCTCTACGAGTCTCAACTCTGCCTGTCGTCGATGGCGAGAAAGTGGTCATGCGTATTCTGGACGAATCCAGTAAAGCCGCTACCCTGGAAGAACTCGGCTACTGGGGAGAAGCCCTCAAAGACGTTCAGCACGCTATCGTTCAGCCGCACGGTATGCTGCTAGTTACTGGGCCAACCGGTTCTGGCAAATCTACCAGTTTATTCAGTGTTCTCAGTATTCTTAACCGACCAAGTGTCAATATTTCGACAGTCGAAGACCCAGTTGAGTATCGAATTATTGGAGTCAATCAAACCCAAGTTAATCCAATAGCCGGTATGACCTTCGCCTCTGGTCTACGGTCTTTACTTCGCCAAGACCCCAACATTATTATGGTTGGAGAGATTCGAGACGGCGAAACAGCCGACCTAGCCGTCCAAGCTGCCCTAACTGGCCACCTTGTCTTCAGTACGCTACACACTAACAATGCCGCTACTTGCCTACCACGCCTACTAGATATGGGCGTTGAACCATTTTTGATCGCCAGCACTGTCCGGGCCGTGATTGGCCAACGCTTAGTTAGACGACTATGTATTGATTGCCGCGAAACCTATGTACCAGATGACGGCATTCTAGACCAGATCACCAAGATTTTCCACTTACAGGACGCCGGAACAATGCACTATGTCCACGAGCTAGAAAAGCAAGCCTTAGCTGCCGGCATCGGCGATAAAAACCCAAGCAAGATAAACAAACTATCGCCAGAAGAACTCGGTAGTACCGATAAGTCCATAATTAAACTATGGAAAGCCCACGACGATGGCTGTGACAGTTGCGGCCACAGTGGATATAAAGGCCGAATTGGAATTTACGAAGTACTTCCCAGCAATACTAATGTCCAGAAGCTGATCGTCAATAACGCTACCAGCGAGCAGCTCCAAGACCAAGCCATCAGTGATGGTATGGTTACGATGCAGTTAGATGGTTTCATAAAGGCATTACGTGGTCAAACATCGGTTGAGGAAATACTACGCGTTACATCAGAAACTTAAGGTGGTCCAGAAAAAACTATGAATTTTAACTACACTGCAGCCAAAAAAGACGGGTCAAACGTTTCCGGTACGATTGAAGCTGCTAGCCGTGAAGCTGCTATCGCCAGCTTGAGCCACCAGGCACTACGGCCACTACTCGTCAAGCCAGCAAGTAGCAAGAAAAACCTAAGCTTCAATTTTAGTAAAAAAGTTAAAAGCAGCGATATGGTTATCTTTACCCGCCAATTATCAACCATGATTTCGGCCGGCGTACCACTAGCCCGCGGCCTAGAAACACTCCAAAACGACCCAGAAACTCCCTATTTTCGTGAAGTTCTGGCCTCCGTTACAAAAGAAGTCGAAAGTGGCACACCGATCGGTGATGCCATGGCCAAATTCCCAAACGTTTTTAGCGATATTTACGTAAACATGGTCAAAGCTGGTGAAGAAGGTGGTATTTTAGACGAAATCCTAAAGCGATTAGCTAAACAAGTTGAGGGTGACGCCAGTACCCGCAAAAAGATTAAGGGTGCCATGATGTACCCGATGGTCATTGGTGCCATCACAGTTCTAGCTTTTTTTGGCATTATGTTCATCCTGATGCCAAAGCTAAATAAGATATTTATTGGGCTAGCTGGACCAAACTTTAAAATGCCCATCTACACCCAAATCCTACTTGATATAAGTAGCTTTACCCGGGCCTATGCGCTGATAATACTGCCAATATTAGTAGTCTCTATCTGGCTACTAAGGCGTTATATGAAGACGCCTAAAGGTAAATATCAGTGGCACAGTCTGCTACTTAAAATACCAATTGTAAAAGGCATAATAACTAAAATCGCAATTGCTCGGTTTGCTAGGACCTTTTCATCACTAATGGGGGCGGGCGTAAACGTTCTTCAGGCTCTAAATGTCACCGGCGGCGCCATCGGCAACAAGGTAATTGAAAAAGAACTGGCCGAGGCTGCCGAAGCCGTCAAGGCTGGCAAGCCGCTATCGGAACAACTAGCCGGCAGCCCACACTTCCCCAGAATCGTGCCAGAGATGCTGGCCGTCGGTGAAGAAACTGGCCAAACCGATAAAGTTCTAGTTAAAGTTGCCGACTTTTACGAGGAAGAGGTTCAGGCCAACATTGATGGTCTGGCCTCTATTATTGAGCCAATTATGATAGTAGTACTCGGCGCCGGTGTAGGCGTCATCGCGGCAAGCGTCATGGGTCCAATCGCCAGTCTAACGACCCAAATTAGCCCAAATTCCTAAGCACTCCGGCCGGTTTATGCCCAGAGTTTTTAGATATTCGGCTTGACGTCACTACGCTTATGTTTATAATCAGTAGCAGACTTACGGTATTCCCACTGGGGCACCTAAGTACCTAATAAATTAATCAAAAAATCATAATAGGAGGGTGGGTCCTTATGATCTCACTTAAAGACAAGCTTAAGAACAAATCCAAAGGTTTCACAATAGTTGAACTTTTGATAGTAATCGTAATTATTGCCATTTTGGCAACCCTAGTGATTGTGACATTCACTGGTATTCAAAAGAAGGCGCGTGATAGTCAACGTCAAACCGATATTAACGCTGTCGATAGTCACCTCGAGGCATTCTATGCCGAAAAGGGTTTTTACCCTTCATTTGCTGATCTAAGTAGCACAACTTGGGTCTCAGCAAATATGAAAGGCCTTGACCCTGAAGCATTGATTGGCCCTAAGGGTGGTACACTCGTGGCTGGTGCTGCAACTGGTGACCAGTACGGATATCAAGTTACTGACTCTACTAAGGCATCTTGCGAGACAGATGATACAACTTGTGCCATCTTTACTCTCGGAGCAGTTCTAGAAGGTAGTACTACGCCTTTCAGTAAGAGTAGCAACACCTAGTAGAAATATATAATAGGTTACAAAAGAGCCCTATATGGGCTCTTTTGCTTTATGTATATTTCCGTAACCTATTAGCTACCTTAATGACAAGTCTGTTAGCGCATCAAGCCGTCAACGGTAACCGATGTACTCTTCCCTACACATACAGAAACTAGCATTTTACTAGCCTGTAGCAATTGTCCACCGGCATAGGACTAGCAGTTAGACTACAGACCAGAAATTCAATTAATCATGCGGCTAATAGCATGATTTTAGGATAATGAGTAGATTTAGAGTATCAGAAGTATCAACCTCACAAATACCGCTGAAGCCCACGCAATTGGGTGCCTAAGGCTATCAAGGTCATAAACCCAAGTTATCTAGCCCATAAAGGTTCTTAAGGCTTAGTTAGGACTTCTCGCCAGGAAAGTATGTCATAACCACCGGTCACCGGGTAGCTCGGCGGCGGCGCATACAGCAGATTGTAGTCATAATCGGTTGAAGTATGTTCTATGCCCGACCAATAATACCCCGTCAAATAATCTCTGGCATTATCACCACAGGACCCACCATAAATATTCCAAGTCCACTCTTGGCGAGTTGCAACCGACCCATAGAAAACCAGCTTCTGGTTGGCGCCAGTCCAGCCGCGGGTACAACGTGAACTGTTAGAAGCATACCTATTCGGGTATGTAACTGCCCCGTTTTGAGCCAACGCTGCGGCATCAACTTCGAACGTAAAATTACCTGTCGCTGGCGGAGCGTATGGTTTTAAGAGCACATCATTCTCAGCTACTAAACCAATTACATCACTACCATCTTTAGATGAATACAAAACTGGACCAGCAATGTTTATATTGGTTTCTTGAGAACCAGACGACAAGCGACCAGAGGCTATTGTGACCCGACCAGTAAACGATGAACCAGTCTTAGTTAGGACCCATACGTTGTCTTCAACAAAAATCACGCCAGAAGGTGGCAAGCTAACACCGTTACCGACAGATTGCAAGCTAAGTGCACTAGTATACGGAGTATTCCGATCGTTCTCGCCATTCACATCGTACAAATCATATGTACCGTTACCATTTAGCTGTATCAAATAACCCTTTGTACTACTCAGGCTGCTGGCTCGACGCGGTATATAGGCATTAGTCCGGCTAGTCGGAACAAGCGTGCAGGCATTGGCTTGACCAGCGTACGAGCTAGTTGTGGCATAATCAGCAAAAGCTGTAACTTTCATTTTGCACAAACTGGTCGAAACTTGGTTGAAATCGACGGCTGGTTGAGGATATAACCAATTGGATTTACTTCGAGTAGCACAATTAGGAATAGTGTAGCTGCACCAGACCCCGGGATGCGAACCGCCCTCACCGCTCTGGTAGTGCCCAGCAGAAGGCTGGTAAGTCGCATTGGCACTACCGACAGTATCAGTATTAGGGCCATCCATATGAACGCCGGCATTAGAAAAGACTGGTCCATTGGCGGTCTCGCTACTACCAAACCAGAAGTCCGTATCAGATACCAGGCCATAGCTAGCAAACGAGGCTGCCCCAATCTTGGCGTCAACCGTTCGAGTAATATCACTTCCGTCAACTTGACCAATTGACCGAACCGTGACAATTGTCGAACCCGCTCCTTGCGGTTTTATCCAAAGAGTATATGTTCCCTGCTTCACGGCATTACTATCAATGTAATTATGCACATACGGACCGTAACCCAGTATCGGATCAGGTGTAGTTGGTGTACTCTGGCCATCTTTGTAATCAGAATTATTATGTGACATATGCCATAGGTAGTAATTAACGCCGGCCTCAGCTATATCAAAAGCCTGCTGACTCTTAACACTATTACCAACCACAAAGAAGTTATTCATAATAACGGTCAGAACCGCTGCCGCTAAAATTGTGGCCGCAATTATAAATGCCAAGACACCTGGCAGAATAAAGCCAGTTGGTCGTTTAATATATATTTCACCGTTTGTTTGAATCATAGATTAATCTTCCTGTTTCGTAGTGAAACCTGCAGGTTTATCGCCTGATTACCACCACTAGCCGTCTCAGCCGCCAAGTTTACCTGGATAGCCTTAATTGAAGCTGGGGCACCAACTGGGGCACTGATTGGCACATTAGCAATATCCAGATAGGTAAACAAAGGGGTGTTTAGTGGCTGATAGAATTCGTCAATTATAACGTAGGTTTTTTTAGCAGACTCAATTGGTGTACCAACTGGCGGGTTGGACGTCATTGGCGTTACATCAATTAAAAGCTGCATATCTTTGCCACTAGTCTGCAAATAATAATGGATCCGTGAGACATAGCTATCGGAAGGGTAGAAATAGGCATAAGCAGTAATATCACTACTATCAGCACTATCAATATTGGTTACAGTCCTTAGAACTTTGGTAATACGAGCCGACTGATATTCCAGTTGAGTCAGACTGGAGGCATCGTGCTGCAAGTTCAGATAATCAAACAATGTACTCTTAAACATCACTAGGAAGGTAGTGCCGATAATAGAAATAAGTACCATACTTATAACTAACTCAACCAAGGTAAAGCCAGCCTGAGGCTGCTTACGGATTGACATTAAAGCCTCCCATCGGCGCAACTGGTAGGGTTAACGTGCCCGAGCCATTTGAGACCATTAGCTGAGCACTACCAGTTGTAACGCCAGCCAAATTAAAGGAACAAGTTAGTTGAGTGTCAGCGGTCGTACAACTACCAGCGTAATTATTAGCCCCCTGCTTCAGACTAGCTCCAGCGGAGCCTAAGTTCTTGCCTTTGATGATTATCTGGAAGTTTGATAAATTGTCCGACGCCAGGCTCAAATTATCAGGTGACATCGTAAAGACTCTCGGAAAACCATAACTAGTTGTCAGTATTAAGCGAGCTTTTTGTAAATAAGCAGCGTCACCATAAAGAAAAGTTGCAGTTGGCGGATTAGCAGGGTCATACTGGGGTACAACAATTGGCTGCAAACTATTATTGCCACTATATGGCACGGCTGCAGCTAGATAGTAAGTCGTACCCCCAATACTGCAACCCGTCGAACCATCATCTCCACAAAACAGGTAGCTGTTTATTGGTGGCAGATTCTGTACCCCAATAAGCCCTGCACTATCAGTTGTCGGTCGATTATCAGACGGATGGTCATTATCATAATAGTAGCTCGAATTAGTAGAGTCTGTGTACATTTTGTAGCCACCCTTAATGTATACTTTGGCATTTGGTAAAGGATTACCATTTGTATCAGTCGCCTCTACTAGCAAGCTATTGCCACTCTGTTGCCCAAGCACCAGCGTGACGAAAGAAGATTTCTGAGTGAGTATATTCTGGTTGGCATAAGTTGGCTGTAAAGTTCCGGAAGCACCAATAGTTGATAAGTTAGAATAATTCGTCTTATTAGCACTAATTACGTAATCCTTACCATTATCGGGCGGTAAGCCATAAAAGATAACTGTGCCGTTACTATCGGTATCATCCTGCTTATTAACTGTCGGGGATAATGTGCTGTTAGAGACTACGACAGTAGCTCCAGAAATCGGTGTGCCGCTAGGGTTGGTAACCGTCACAAATAGAGCACCGGTCGTGCTGGCCGTTTCTGATACACGGGCTGAGATCTGCGTATCTACTGAAGCCAGCATCGCACCAGTCTTATCAGTTACTGATACTAAGGCGTCTTTATAGTCAGCTGGGTTTAGGTCGGTAACAGGAGCTCCAGCCGGTGGCGGATAATTACGACAATATAGCTCTTTCTGCTCCTGGGAAGGATATGATCCACAACCATCATAAGCATCATCTATATACTTAATCGTAGTTTTAACATCGTATTTCATTCCATTAATCACCTTAGACAACGTCGACGGTGATTGGACGGTCAGACCGTCAAAAGGTAATGACTTTAAGTATTCCATCTGATTAGTTGCCAGAGACAGAGCCACAGCTCGATGCTTAGCCAGTATAGTGCTATCAACCAGTGATATGAACAGAGCAAAAAAGCTAGCCATAACAATCGCAATAATAAACATAGTAATAGTTAGCTCAACTAGCGTAAAACCAATCTCACCCGATTTCTCTCTAGCACGCATATCAATTGCTATTATACTTACATAAGCACTATTACGCACGCCTTTTACTACCTGTTAGATGAGTAATTATGATATGATAGCTATTAAGCAGCTTATGTTTAGATGGGCAACATGAACAAAACGGATAAGACATATTTTTTTGAAGACAAGCCAATATTTGGCCTAGATATTGGTAATGCTAGCTTGCGGGTCATGCAATATAGTTTTGACCACAAAGAACCAAGGCTAATCGGCTACGGTACGGCCGACTTTGACCCCTCAGCTATAACTGAAGGCGTAATCGAGAAACCAGAAATAATCGCCAAGGCTACACTGGAGTTATTTAGGAAAGGCTTAGTCGGTGATATTACCACCAAACGCGTTGCCGTGTCGTTGCCAGCCTCCAGAGCATTTACACGGGCCGTACGATTGCCCAAAATGAGCGACAAAGACGTAGCTGAGGCAGTTCGAACAGAGGCCGAGCAGTATATTCCTATCCATACCGAAGATTTATATATCGATTACACGACATTGCATTCGGGAAGTGATGGTATAGAAGTATTCCTAGTAGCAATGCCTAAGAAGATAGTCGACTCATACTTAGTCTTAACCAGGTTAATGGGTCTCGAGGCTGTATTATTTGAAACATCTATTGGCGCTGGAGCTGAACTATTCAGCCTAGATAAACAAAGCGATATCCCGGCTGTGCTAGTCGATTTTGGCAGCATTAGCACCGATATAACCGTCTTCAATAAAGGGCTAGTCGTAAGTGGTACGGTTAGCTTCGGCGGCAACCATATTACAGAACTCATTAAAGCCGCCCTAGACGTAACCGAACGGGAAGCCTATATTATTAAATCTAAATACGGCTTATCGCTTAGCAAAAAGCAAAAGCAGATCGAAGCCGCCATGGAGTTGTCACTCCAGCAATTAATTAAAGAGGTTCGACGGACAATCCGCTACTACGAAGAGCGCTATAACAGTGAACTGCCAATCGGCCAGATCGTAATGATGGGCGGTGGGGCCAATATGCCTGGCCTGGCTGATTATTTGACTGATCGGTTGCGCCTGCCAGTTCGCGCCTTTGATCCGACTACCCACATCGACTTTGGGCGTCTGCAGCCTTTCAATAAAACCGATCAAATGTCGTACGTAACAGTAGCTGGCCTAAGTATGGCTAATCCAGCGGAGATATTCGCATGATCAACCTACTACCACCAGATATTAAGCAAGGTTACCGTTTTGCCCGACATAACCACACCTTAGCGCACTGGCTAGAAGCCACTGTTGTTGGCATGGTAGGGCTAGCAGTTATAACAATATTTGGTACGATTTATATTAACAGTAATTCCCAAACTTATACGGACCAAGCCAACGCATCATCACAACAGTTACATGATCAGAAATTCGAGAGCTATCAAAGTCAGGTCAATGAGATATCTAATAATTTAAAACTAGTTGTTAAAGTACTCTCCCGCGAGGTCTTATTCTCGCAATTACTCGACCGGCTTAGTAGCGTTTTACCGTCTGACACTATCCTGACAAACCTAAGTATCCTCCAGACAACTGGTGGTATCGATATCACTGCTCGCACCGCCAATTATACGTCAGCTACTCAGTTACAAGTCAATTTGGCCGACCCTGATAACCAGATATTTTCTAAGGCCGATATTCAAAGTATTGTCTGCGCTAGCTCATCTAGCGGTAATGATGCTAGTTCAAAATACCCTTGTACCGTTACGATAAGGGCACTATTTGCTAGCAATAACCCGTTTCTATTCATAAATTCAAAACCGGGAGCAAGCAAATGAACTCAAAAGGGCTTTATTATATCTTGACTAGCTCACTACTAATTCTACTGATAGCTTTAATTGCTGGTGGCTACTACTCTACCGTCATCCTAAAGCAGCAATCCTCCGATCTAGTCGACTCCAAGACCCAAAGTGCGGCCCTCGACTTACAACAGCTACAACTTATCAAGGATAGAAAAGATGTCGCCAAATACACCAGCCTCAATAAGATTGCCCAATCGGTTGTGCCCCAAGACAAAGATCAGGCTGAAGCAGTCCGACAAATAGTTAATCTTGCTAGTGATAGCGGCATCAAACAACTTAGCTCAGTAACTTTCCCCTCATCGACACTCGGTGGTGGTACTGCCAAGAAAGACAGCTTGACTCAGCTAGAACCAGTCCTAGGTATTAGCGGCGTCTATACATTACAAATAACTGTGCAGCAAGATGTCGAGAATAGCGTCTCTTATAACACCTTCTTAAACTTCCTACGCAAACTCGAGCAGAATAGACGGACTGCTCAAGTTAGTAGTATTACTGTTCAGCCCGACTCAACTCACCCCAATCTGGTATCATTTACACTAATAGTCGACGAGTATATCAAGCCATGAAATTTAATTCTGAGACACTAACACTAAAATTCCGCGCTGGCCTAAGTTGGTTCGTCCGCTATCGGTTTATTCTATTCATTATCTTACTCGGAATAATCTATGGCTTCGTAATCTCCAAGATCGATACCCTAGTCGCAGTAGAGCCGACTCAGAGCGCTATTGAGGCTAAAGTCTCGACTAGCACCAACCCTCACATCGATTCTAGTGTGGTAGACAAGATCACTCAATTACAAGACAATAGCGTCAATGTTAAAACTCTATTTGAGCAAGCTCGCCAAAATCCTTTCCAGGAATAGACCGGCTACCATCAACGAATCGATCTACTAGCTGCTCAGATCAATAATCCTACTACTGCTGGGCAGTAGGATCGTTGGCTGGCGGTAAATTATTAACTGACTGGACAGGTGACGGTGGCTGATAGTTGTTGGGGCCAACTGGGGGTTGGTCATGCTCGGCAAACTGTTCAGGCTGAGCTGGTCCAGATGCTGGCGGCCCGTAAGGTTGATTAAAATTCTGAGTATTAGCGACCGACCGATTGGTCGAAACCATTTCAGACGGCTTTTGGGCAATATATTCTTCATGAGCCGAAATAATCTGTTTAGCGCAGACGCCGGGATGTGGACAATAAATCATCATGAACTTACTGCGATCACCAGCACTCTCAGCTCTAATCACGCCATAACCAAACATCGACTGAAAGATACCATTCTGCTCATAGGTAACATCCTCTAGATTGGCCATCGACAGCTGACTAGACTTCTTGTTAAATAAGCTAGTCTGTTCCACTTGGGTAATACTGTCAGAGGTCACAATCCAACGATTGCCCTTATATACAACGGCAGCCACATAAGCAAAGAGCAAAGAAATCACAGTAATTATAATCGCTCCAAGTGCTAGTGCTGCCCTGTACGGTCGTATTACTTCAATGTATTCAGGAGCCAAAATAGCCGCCACGCAAACCGCCACAACAACTATTGCCGAAGTAACATACGTCCCAATAATACCTATTGGGTGACGCTTTATCTCGCAGACTAAACGCTCGCCGGGTTGCGTCACACCTAAAGGATTATTAATATTCTGTAACTGTTGATCTACTGGCTGGTTTGGATTCATAGTGCTTATTATATCAGGCTTGTTTGTGACTTATCTGCTGGCGGTTGTTTGCCCAAGTGCCGGTAAGCTTTGGCAGTAACTTTGCGGCCACGTGGTGTTCGTTCCAGCAGCCCAATCTGTAGTAAATATGGTTCAATAAAATCTTCGATAGTCGTACGTTCCTCACTGGTTATGGCAGCCAGTGTCTCGGCCCCAACCGGTCCCCCGTTATAGCTATTAATAACTGCATTTAGAATCATCCTATCGGCTGGATCTAGACCCAAATTATCAATTTCTAATAGCTCCAGAGCTTTGGTGCTGATATTCGTATCAATAAAGCCATCGCCATTGACATCAGCATAATCACGCACTCGCTTAAGTAGCCGGTTGGCAATCCGTGGCGTCAACCGAGCCCGAGTGGCCAGTAGCTGCGCCCCAGCTTTATCGATTTTAACACCCAAAATACCGGCTGCTCGCTCAATAATCTGACCAATCTGCTCTGGAGTATAGAATTCTAGCCTATGAATATGACCAAAGCGATCTCGCAGTGGTGCTGCCAGCGCACCCGTCCGAGTCGTCGCGCCAATCAGTGTAAATTTAGGCAAATCAAGTCGTAAACTACGAGCTGACGGCCCCTTGCCTATCATAATATCTAGTTTAAAATCTTCCATGGCACTATACAGAACCTCTTCAACCGTCCGATGCAAACGATGAATCTCGTCAATAAACAAAATATCACCGTCTTGGAGATTGGTCAGTAAGCTAGCCAGATCCCCAGCCCGTTCAATAGCTGGGCCAGAAGTTATCCGAATCTGAGCCCCCATCTCATTAGCTAATACGCTAGCCATAGTCGTTTTACCAAGGCCAGGTGGCCCATAAAGCAACACGTGATCAAGTGGCTCACCGCGCTTCTTAGCGGCCGCAATTGCTAGTTGCAAGTTCTTTTTTAGTCGCTCCTGACCGATGTAATTAGCAAAATCATGAGGCCGAAGCTTAACTTCGTACTCTTCTTCAACCTTATCATCATCCGTCGGTGCCGTATTTACAATTCGCTCAATCATCTAGCTTATTATAGCTCAATTAGGCTCACACTACCGACAATCACTCCCACTTAAACACGGTTTTCTAACTCGTCAAGGGAAGCCTGCATGTTCGAAAAAGTGACTTCCCAGCCACGGCTTTGAGATCGCTGCGCCGCTTCATCTACCTCTTCAGAGACAACTATATCATCGTAAGGTTTTACCCGTTCTGATTCAGCCCGCTGATGATCAAACACAGGGTAGTTAACATTCAGCCTTTCTAGAAAATACTTATCATTCAAGGGATGGCTGTCATCATTCGGGTCATCATCATCCTTGCCCAAATTCTCACGTTCAGCCGTAAAAAATGTAACAATATCCAGCGAAGCAGCGTGTTTGGTCGTCTCAGTATCATCAATCGTACTTTCTAAATCGTGTAGGCCTATAACCATAGTCTGCATAACGGTTGACTCGCTGTCTGGCACCAGCATTTGGATGTCGTAACTAGCCGGAAAAGTAACTTCCAAAACTCTACGTGTTATTTTGGTCGAAAGGCAGCCGGCTGGGACCTGCCCACCACCCCAGCTATCTTCATTAATTTTATGGCCTTTACTAGCGGCGAGTTCTAATAGATTGTAAGCCCTCTCGCGGAGAGCAAGCTCTGCTTCATTATATCTTTTTTGTTCTCCGGCGGTTTCGGAGGGACCATTACGTTCTCCTACGATGCCAGATAGATGCTGGAAGAGTTCTTGGGGTTTCACGATTTACTCCGATTCTCCCACCATTACCTTTGATTAAAAATTAGTATAAAGCGTCTTTGAGTGTAAGTACAGAACCCATACCTAGTAAAGACTTTACATCGTACCATGTTGTGGTTCTGCCCAAACGCCAAAAGCCCAACCAATTATTACATAGTGATGCCTCACATTTGATGAACTCTAGGGTATATTAGTTGGATCCCAACAAGTCCGTAATCCCTTATCGAGTTTGGCAAGCTGCCTAAGGTCTTCTTTACTAATCTCAAAATCTAAAATATCTATATTTTCTTTAATTCTAGACGGTGTGATCGACTTAGGTAATATAATGAGGTCTTTCTGCAAACACCACCTAAGCATAATTTGGGCATAACTTTTACTGTATTTCTTAGCAATCTCTGCCACAACCGGATCATTCATGTCCCTAGCGTGAGCTAGTGGTGAATAGGCCTCGACTGCGATGTCGTTAGCTCTGCAGTAGTCTAAGAGCTCTGGTTGCTGCAAAAACACATGCAATTCCACCTGATTAATTGCTGGGGTGACCTTGGAATACTTGGCGAGTTCTTTTAGATGACGAACCGTGTAATTACTGACACCGATTGATTTAGCCCTACCAGTGGCTTGAATCTCCTCTAGCGCCTGCCAACTCCTTTTGCGCAGTACACTCACTGGAAAGTGTAAAAGCAGTAAATCAACATAGTCCGTTTGTAATTTCTCTAACGACTTATCGAAACTTTTAAGAGTATGTTCATGCCCAAAGTGCTTAACGTCAATCTTAGTAGTAATCCAAATATCTCTACGTTTAATATTTACCTGCTGCAAAACTTGGCCAAAAAACAGCTCGTTTCCATACGACTGCGCGGTGTCAAAATGCGTGTAACCCGCCTTGTTAGCTGTCTTGAAAGCTGTATCAAATTCTGACTTATCTTTAACCTCCCACAGCCCTAGCCCAATTTGTGGAATCTCGTTACCGTCATTTAGCTTAATTTTAGGTACCACTTATTTCCCTCACTTTACCGTTTTATTATACAGTTGTTACAATCTATAACCGTTAATTAACTTACTTCTAGTCGACTATGAAACCTAGCTCAGAAGCAAGTAATGGCGCCAACTGAATAACCTGTTCACTCGATAGAGTTGACCCTTTGAGGCCTAAAACTCCCTTAATCATCGTCAAATCTTCTGACGTAACATCTACATTAGTGCAACTGGCTGATACAAAACTAGAATTATCTAAGCTGCAGTCAGTAAAAGTAACATCTGTCAGCTTGGCGTTACTAAAATCAGCCTGCTCAAGTACACAACTATCAAATATCACCCGTTTAAAGCTAGCGAACCGGAAGCCGGCCTGATCAAACTTTACATTTTTAAATGTACAATCTTCGAAATGACCTTCAGCAAATTCTGCCCCAGTTAGACGACAATCAACCATATTTACCCGTAAAAAGAACGTTTTATAAGCCTGCAGTGCCGCCCCTTCAAGCCTCAGACATTCCACGTCAGATAGTTCAAGATTCTCAAGTACTGTACCCATAACCGTCACTTTATTAATACGTGAAGCTTCAATATTCAGCCTACGGATACCACTAAAATCTCGGCTTTCTACCTGGAACCCATCAATATCTAGCTCATTTTCAATAATTCCACCCCAAATGTCGAGCTGTGACAAAATCTTTGGTGCAATCGGCGAGTGAATCATTCTACTGTTTTAGGGCCAATTTAATCCGGTCTTCAATTGGAAGTTCAGGGTCGATATCTTTTAGAGCCTGGCTGGCATCTTGTGGCGAATAGCCAAGTGAAATTAAGGCTTCAGCGGCCTCGTCAAGGCTGTTAATACCAGGACGACCAACAATATTTTCGGCCGCATCGGTACTAGCTAGACCAACCTTATCGCGTAGCTCGACCACAATTTGCTCGGCGGCGCGCTTGCCAACGCCTTTAGCACTCTGCAGCAATTTAACGTCACCGGCTGCAATCGCCCCACGTACGCCGGCTGCATTACCGATATCCAAAACTGCTAGCGCCACTTTGGGGCCAACATTCTTTACACCAAGCAATTGTTCAAATAATTTCTTAGTGTCCGCCGACACAAAGCCAAACAAGTCATAAGCTTGCTCACGGATATGCTCATGCACGTACAATTTAGCCGTTTGGCCAGTCTGAAGCCGGCCAAAGTCTTCGGCCGTCACATACAACCCGTAGCCGACACCGGCCGCTTCTAGTATTAATTGGGTGCCGAGCTTCTCACTGACAAGGCCGTTCAAAGTCGCAATCATACCCTAAGTATACTACCTACTATCAGATAGGAGTGTTGTAATTAGAATCGATAGCTAACGACTAACCGATGACTGGCGCACCAGTTTGACCAGGCAGATTCGAGCCTGGAGCGACTGGCCCAGACGGTTGAGGCGGCGCCGTTGGCGCTAACGGTGCATCTGGTGGGGCAACTGGTTCGGTTGGAACGGGTGGCTCAGGCGCTGCTGTAGCTGGTACTTCAGGAATCTGCGGCTGAGTAGGTTCACTATCCGGTACTGGGGCTAGTGGAATGGCTGGCTCAGAAATAGGCACTACTAGTGGTTCACTCGGAACAGGCACCGGTGGCACACTCGGTTCAGCTGGTGGCATAACTGGTATCTGCGGTTCAGCAGGTGGTGCAACGGGAGCCTGTGGTTCAGGCGCCATCGGGGCTGGTACGGGAGCCGCGATTGGGTTATTTACGTTTGGATTTTGTGATTCTTGTGGAGGCATTTTCTCTCCTATTTATTTTAATGCTAGTGCTTCCACTGTACCATGGCTAGCTATTTCAGTCTAACCTAACCCAGTTTTATAGTCTGAGCATGCATTAGGGCGGCCGCAATTGCATCGGCGCAGTCGTCCGGCTGGGGTGCAACTTTTAAGCCCATAATCACTCGAACCATCTCTTGCATCTGTTTTTTATCGGCCCGGCCATAGCCGGTAATGGCCATCTTAATTTGCAGCGGTGTGTATTCAAAAATTTCTAGCCCGGCTTGTTTGCCACAAAGAAGAATTACTCCCCGAGCTTGGGACACCGTCATAGCCGTAGTAACATTCTGGGCAAAAAACAGTTTCTCGACACTCATAACGGTCGGTTTAGTAGCCGTAATTATGTCTGTTAATTCGTCAAAGATAGTTTGCAAACGAACGGCATCATCTTCGTGAACAGGCGTCCGAATCACCCCAGCATCAACTAATTTAGCCTTACCACCCGAGGCGTCAATTACACCAAAACCCAAAATCCCCGTCCCCGGGTCAATCCCGATAATCCTCATTGATATCTCAATTCAAACTCAGAGATTTTTCGTTTACAAGTACCGTTTGGGCCCATTTCAAAAATGCCGATAGCCGGAAATTCCCCGCTAAATTCGTTGGCATTAGGTAGCGGAAGATTTGAAATATCCATTCTTCCGAAAAATCTAGTAAGAGTCAGGTGCGGCCTATACAGTTCGCCAACCGAACTAAAGCCATAGAGCTTTATATTCTCGAGCTTTAACCCAGAGATATTATGTAGTCGCTTAGCATCATCTGGCATTAGGCCATCACGCATTGGGTTTAGGAGCTCAATAACTTTAGGCTGTAATAATCTGATGGCCTCAGTTTTGGTATATTCAATATCAAAATATCCCTGCTCTTGATTATATTTCCTAGCCGCGAGTTCAAACGACTGCAACCTATCAGCAAGTTGTTTTAATCGCTCTACGGCCTCAAGCAAATCCGCTCGTCTCAGCTGAAGCATATAAATAGACACATGTGGAAAGAATTTGCCAATTTCAAGAGTAAATAAAACTGGCTCTTTGGCTAACCCCCGACTCGTCGCAATCGCTTTATCCGCTAGCTCAGAGTTCGGTAAAAGTACTACATTACAAGACAGACTAGCCATTTTGCATAAGCAGCCCTTCGTCGATATCGAAGTTTACATGGGTATTTTGGACGTCATCAATCTCATCCAGAGCATCCATTAGGCGCATAACTTTGCCGGCCACATCCGCTTCGGTAATTTCAATCGAATTATTCGGTACATAGGTCAGCTCGGCTTCGGTAATTTCAACGCCATCGTTTTTGAGGCTGTCGCGCACTTTGGCTAGATCGGTTGACTCAGTGTATATCACCGACTCACCATCTTCTTCCTGAACATCTGTAGCGCCGGCATCTAGGGCTTTTAGAGTCAAGTCGTCACTTATGTCACTTGCACGGATAACGCCTCTATGGTCAAACTGGAAGGCCACAGCGCCCTTCTCGGCTATATTGCCGCCGTGCTTAGAGAAAGCTAGACGAACTTCTGGATAGGTCCGATTTAGGTTATCGGTGGCCACCTCTACTAATATAGCCACGCCGCCTGGACCATAGCCCTCGTACAGTACCTCTTGCAGCTGAGCAGCGTCCTTGTCTTTAATTCGGTCGATGGCTCGCTGAATATTAGCGGCCGGCATATTGGCGGCTTTAGCTTTATCGATGGCTAGGCGCAACGAGAAGTTCATATCTGGATCGGTGCCACTACGGGCTGCCATAGCAATATTATTGCCAAGTTTAGTAAAGACAGCACCTCTAGCGGCGTCTTTGACGCCCTTCTGGCGTTTAATTGTTGACCATTTAGAATGTCCGGACATAGCGACCTCCTATCCTTTTACAGATTGATTATACCAGATTGACGTTTATTTCGAGTTTTAAGGATAGCTAGTAGCCCTACGACGCAGGTGTACAGAAACACCATGCCAGCTACCGAAAGTGATATATTCTGTATAAAAATATGCGGAATCCGGCTCAGTAAGTTAGCTACATCTAACATATAAGTTAGGAGTAGGCTGGCTGGCCATGCCAACCAACCGGCTACCGCCGGAATTAGCATGCCAGCCAAACCTGCCACCAGGCTCAGTAACATAGCTAGCGGTATCGAGGCCGCCACTAACATATTAGCCAGCAGTCCAATAAACGACATCTGGCCAAACGTAAACAGAATAATCGGGATGGTCATAATCTCAGCACACAAACTCTCAAGCACTATCTGGACCAGCAGATGAGGTTGTTTACCGCCAAAAAACCGCTTAACTATCTGCGGCGCCAACACTAGTACCCCAAAGAATGCTAGAAATGACAGGTACCAGCTAATATCCGACCACAAATAAACTGGGCTGGCATAGGCTGTTAGGGCGGCTGCCAGTAAAATTAGGAGCGTCGGCCGGATAGTCCGGCCGTAATACCAAGCAGCTAGCCCAATTACACTAATTACGGCTGCCCGCACAATACTGGCACTACTGCCAGCTATCAGCAAAAATAACCCAATTAAGGCTAGAGCAGCTATGGTTGATTGAAATTTAGAACGCTTACCAAGTAACCGGCGCGATGCCTCCAGTAATATCGTTAGATTGTAGCCACTAACCGCGATAATATGGGTCAGCCCAACCATTAAAAGTGCCTGAGTAACATCTGGCGGCAGGGTGTTACGCTGGCCTACCAAAAGCCCCAGACCAAACGAAGCCGCCGGCTCTGGTAGCGCCGATTGCATGCCAGCCGAGAAATTACGACGAAACGAATCAACAAACGACGGTCGACTACCGATCACACTCATCTCAGAATAACCAATTGAAGCCTGGTTAGCCCCGCGCGTCGGATACAAACTGCCACTTATCTTCACTATGTCACCCCGATAAACCATGTTTACGCCGTAACCACTGATCTTCATCCGACCAGGTACCGACTCTTCGACCGGACTCACAAATTTAACGTGGTCAATCACAAAACTGAGTTGTTTGTGGTTATTATAAACAGCATCAATTATTACGTTGCCTGTAATTGTTACCTTTTGGTGAGATAACACCTGATATGGCTGGAGTTGCTGCATAAAATTACCTCCACGCCAACAGCCCAAAACTAAACCAAAGCTAATAACGGCTAGCACCGTCAATGCACTACGTCGTCGCAAACTAAAGATTACTAAGCCACCGAGCGGCCACAGCCAAAGACCGCTCACTAACAAATGAGTCCGAGCTAGCACTAAACCACCCAGAACTGCGGCACACAGTAGAAAGGCAATTGTCGACCGATTATACCGCCTGCGGTGCAGTTGACCGTTCATAATAAATCAAATATTAGCAAACTATACGGGGACAACCATGAGCAATTAATGTAACTACAAATTAAAAGTGGCTAGTTTTACGATTCTGATGCGTAAAAGTCGGTCTCGAGCTTACGAAGATCACTAGTCGGCTCAGCGTCGCTAAACATTTCAATATTCTCGTTCAGAGTAGTGTCCTCGAATAGCAATACGTACTTTGGGGCATGATGATTATACCGGCAATCAGGAAAGAGCATGTGATGATGCCACTCAGTACCAGCAATATTAGTACCAGACTGTTTAAGCATATCAGCGGTCTCTTGTGATGGCTTATAATCAGCGTCAGTGGTAGTTTGATCAAGTATTTTAGGGCCGCTAATTAGTGGGGCCAACTCTACTGCCAAGGATTTCTCGGGCTGATCAGAATAACTCACATAGGACTGGCCAGCTGTAACATCTTCTAATACGAAAGCATGTCTTGGCTTCTCGTTAAGCTTGCAAGCCGGTGTCAATATATGAAAGTGCCACTTATGGCTAGCTTGAGTTATTTCGGAGGCTAATATTTTAAGAGAATCTACAGTTATTTCTTGCACTTTAGAAGTATAGCAAAAGTTTTCCCTCCGACGTAGGTGTTATTCCTGATACTGCGGAGCGTCTGGCTAGAGACCTTTGTCGAACCACTTAGCCAATTCTTCGATATGTAACGAGTTCATAGGATCAAACTTAGCCCGCGATAGATACTTAAAGACTTTACTAACTGGTTCGCCCGCGGCCAGCTGTCTTGTAATATATCTAGACATTTGTTTGTAACCAACGTAGTAAACTATGTCTTTCGTAAAGACAGCCTGTCTGGCGTTCAGACTATCCCCTTTACCACCTCTATATATTCGATCAACATGGCCCCACACTCTACGCTCAAGCGAGGGTACGCCAGGCTCATTTAATACACCACCGGTTCGTCCACGAATTAACTGGCGGGCAAAGCTAATCTGGAAGATTTCCTTTCGAGACCTCTGTACACCATCAACACTACCTAGAGCTAGAGCGATATCAACGTAGCGGTCATAAGCCCTATCTGGCAGCCGACCATTCACTGCGTCCTCGGCTAGAATACCTAAGCCTTCTTCGGTATCAATATGACCTACAAGACCAGTTGCAAGCTTCGTGTTGCCAGTTTTATAACCATTCTTTGCTCTCAGGGCATGTACTAGCAGTTCGTGAGCTATTAGGCCCCTTGTATCCTCTGCACTAGCAGGTTCCCTATGATTTGCGATTTCTATTTTGCGACTAGCGGCATCTACTGATAAGGAGGTGCCATTGACGCTAATAGTCGCCCATTTAGACCATTTTTTGTCATCATGTTCTTCCAGCCACTTAAGCGTCCTATCAAAGAGTCTTTGTAGATCCTTTGAACCATACTCAGTTCTAGCCGATTTATCTACAAGATCAAAAAGTGGTCTGTACGAATTCATAATAGCTGTGCCGTACTCACGGATAGCTATCTTTTCTGCTTCAGTCTTTTTTTCGTCAAGCAAGCTACTAACCCTACCATCAACTATTGGCCCATAAACGCTAATTAAAAACTTAACATACGGCCGTAAGCTATTATCTTTGATCTGTGATTGCTTGAGGAGCCAATATTCATTTATGAGAAGCTGGGCTACCTCCTCCGGGTCTGGCTGACCATAAATCTCAATGGAAGCCGCAGTAAATCGGTCTGACCATAAATCTCGATTCTTGACACTAGAGTTAACTACCTTCTCGGCGATTATCATAAGGCGTTCATAAGCAAGACTTCTGGCTGCAGTTAACCACTCAAGACTATCTTTCTTACTACCTCTTAACTCAGCTAAACGGGCAGCGTGACTGGGTCTAAATTTCTGTACGGTAGCTGCCAGATTCTTATAAACCAACGTCTCTTCACCCGTGCCAGCATTGGTAGGCTTGATCGCTTCAAGTACATCGTGGTTGGTTATTTCACGCATAAAGAGTTATAAATTCGACCTAATTAAACTTAATCTTACATATATTATACAAGGCTAGGGACTTATGGTTACAGGTTAGCTTGACGCATCAGCGTACTTCACATTTTCGTTAAGTCTACAACCCAAATAAATATATAAAAACACCATCCATGACTCACTCGGGCTACCTCGAATACTTATATTGTATAGAACCTACGGCTATATCTTATACGACAAGAATACAGCAAAATAGATTAGACTTAGTCTGATAGAATGAGATTAATATGACTTTAACCAATCACATGCTAACCGGAGCCGTTCTAGGCAAATTCTTGCCGTGGCCAGTAGCAGTCCCACTAGCCTTTATTAGTCACTTTGTACTCGACGCGTCACCCCACTTTTGGCTTAAAACTGGTGCCGAACACCCAAAAAATAGGATTATTATTGGGGCTGTTGTAGCAATAGACATCATTTCGGCCGTCATAATTTCAATCTGGCTTATAACCAGTGGCCACATCTCGCAGTTCTATATCGGTCTAGTTGCCTATTCACCCGATTTGCCATGGATATACCGGTTCGCTATCAAAGAGAAATTTGGCAAGTTACAGCCCTCGAAGGGCAATCGGTTTATTCAATTCCATATGAACATTCAGAAATATGAGCGCCCCTGGGGAATCTTCGTCGAGGTTCTGTACGGCGCTACCATGTTCATGATATTACTCAGAATCTGAATAAACCTAACCGGCTAGCCCAAACCTTACCTGTGGATGATTATATTATACCTATATCAGACTAATACCATTTTACTTAACCTGCTACGAAGCAATGAAGCATCTCCAGCCTATGGACGTTTAAGTCAAGCTTTGCTAGAGTTGCCATATGGATAATCAAGTAGACGTTAAAGCAGTAATTAAAAATAGTGATGGTAAATTCCTAATTGTCCGAGAAGGTGACCGATGGCAAGCAGTTGGTGGCCGGTTAGAAAAAGGAGAGAAGCTCGAGGAAGGGTTACGCCGGGAAACAAAAGAAGAAACAGGTATAACTGAGATTAAGGTGGGGAAAATAATCCATGTTGATGAATGGTTTTCGAAGCCAGAGGGCGAACTGAAACATATCGTTGCGCTATTCTTCCTGTGTGAAGTTAACTCTAATGAAGTTATTTTAAGTGAAGAACACCAAGAATATTTGTGGGTTGCACCAAATGAGCTTGAAAGATTCGGCAACAAGATCGAAAAGCAGATAAGGGAAGCTATTACTCTGGCAAGTTCCGTAAATTAATCTAGTAACACACAACCCTTTCGTTATATAACTTGAGACTATTTAGGATCTACTCCATTACTCACCAGGGGCAATCATCAATTACCGAACCGGGCTCAACTTCCTGACTACCCCACACAAACGCTCGCTTACTCCAAAACGGTATGCTTTCAGTTGTAGCATGTGGTTCCTGAGGAAACGGCGGGCCATCCCATCTGCCAATCCAAGCACTTGACAGCTTATACGAACTATCAGGGTCAGGCTCTAATGCAATCGATATAAACGAGTTTGGCTGGGCAGCCCGTGATTTGGTAAATGGTACATAGCCCTGCTCCTTACGGTTTTTGCGCAGTGCATACACAACCACGTCAGTATCATCAATTTCGACCACATCGCTCGTCCCAATTTCCCGGCCCATATCAAGATCGAATTCTAGATTATCATCTTTAATATCAAGGCCTTTCAGAACTTCAACTACTAAACCTCTCAGGATTGGCGTGTCGGCAAAATGAGTTGCAGCATGTGAATTAACCGTATCATAGCTAACCGATTTACCATTCTTAGTGAAGCAGAGAAATTCATTCATACGTGAATTATAACAAAAAAAACTATCTGGTACAGCTCTTGGTTAAGGTATTCCTACTAGGTGCAGATTGAGGGGTATAGAACTATTGCAACTCTAATCAATCTAACCAACCAACTCGTCTAGCTATACCCCTCGTTGTCTCTGTAATAGTCTTGTCGTGCGTGGTTACTCGGAAGTCAGCGAACTCCCCCTTGTCACGCTTTTGGTAGCCCTCGACTAGACTACGCAGCCTAGCCCGCCAATACTCATTCGATTCACGTTCAGTAACCCTCTCTTTCAGGATACTCAAAGGTGCAGAAAGAGCGCAGACTACAAATGATTTTCCCGGTGCAGCACGCTTTATGGCTGCAAGGTCCTCAGTAGTATCAATAAGTATCGGAATGATAACTTTAAGTTCTCCTAACTCTGCATAATTCGGCCAGACTGAAGCCAAGTTTTTCCATTTGAGTGAATTTCGTAAATGAACCTCACTTGGATAGATAAGTGCAAACTCATCGAGGTCTATTACTGCATGTGCTACATCTGCCTTTCGAAGTTGCTCCGAAATCTCGTTTGCCAGAGTGCTCTTGCCAGAGCCAGGTGCACCATTCAAAAGTAGGACTGAAATATTATTCATCTAATAATTATAGCAAAAACAGAGGCAAGATTACCTCTGTATAAAACTGGAAGGCCATCGTGGAAGCTGTAGCAACCAAATTACAAAAAATCCAATTTTGTTTATAGCTAACATTAGCTAGAGTAGTGTTTACTATAGCAAGAATGTATTTGCAACAGCCTTTTCTGCAGCAAATATTTCTGGCTCTTTACCAGAATGACCAGCGTTGACCCATTGAAGAGTTAAGTTTTTACCATATGCTTTTGAAAGTTTGTATGCGGTTATAGGTGGCGTACAGTTATCAAATCTACCCTGTACAACGTAACAAGGTATATGTTTGATCTTATCAATGTTATCTAAAATGTAATTGTCTGGCATGAAACAATTATTTAAGAAATAGTGGGCTTCAAGTTTTGCTATAGCCAAATTATCTTCACTTAGCACTTCTGCTTCAAGCCGTCTCTTATCATAATTTATGGACAGTGTTGATGCTTCCCACAAAGTCCATTCATCAGCATATTTCTTAGCTTCTTTTAAATCAGAGGAATTCATCTTGTCGGCATAATACTGAGTTATAGATGTTCCACTAGCTCGGTGATATTCAGGAACTAATGCTATGAAACGATCCCATGCTTCAGGGTAAGTGTACTTAACATACCCAGCCGAAATAAAGTCATTTTCAAATGCTGTGCCAAAATAAATGCCACCGATTAGCATATGCTTTACGCTTTCAGGGTAAGCTATAGAGTATGCTAAGGCTAAAGCCGATCCCCATGATCTACCTAGTAGATGTGCTTGTTCAATCTTTAAGTGTTTGCGAAGCTTAACAATATCAGATATCAAATCTTGAGTAGTATTGTTCTTAATGCTAGCGTATGGGGTACTCTTACCAGCCCCTCGCTGATCAAAGAATATAACCCTATGCTTTGAGGGGTTGAACGCTAACTTATGCCTAGTTTGAATACCGCCTCCTGGACCACCATGCAAGAAAATAATTGGAAAGCCTGCAGGATTGCCCCAATCTTCCCAAAATATTTTATTACCATCTCCTACATCTAGGTGACCGCTCTTTATAATACTGTCGTCTGGTTTACTCATGCTATCAGTATATATTTATCTGTTAAAATCTAGTAGCTCAAAAGTATGACTGAGAACTTACTTTTGTTTGGATAATGTTTTAGGCCTAGTAGGGTTAGAACTTTTTAACAGATAGTGTAAGCTATTTGTTACAACAACTGCGAACGGAAGAACCAAATTGTATCTGTAGGTGATATCTTGGAGGGCCCAGCGGGGCTCGAACCCGCGACACGTGGATTAAAAGTCCACTGCTCTACCAGCTGAGCTATGGGCCCGGAATGGAGTTGAACCATTAGTTCTTCTCAATTGTAGCGGCAAAAAACGTAACTTCTTGCCAAAGTTGAACTTTTCCCTCGCCCGGGAACGAGTGTCCTATCAAAAGAACAGGGAAATAACCCCTTATATTATCCGTATTTTAGGTAAAAAGTCAATCATAGACATGTCTATTTACTATGTTTTGAGCCAGAGTGGCGCAGGCTGCTATGGGTTGCCAAGATGAACACTAGACTCAGTGTAGCTCCGCTAAGCACAGTCATGGTCTGCAAATTGGTTAGTTGTTGCCAGGCTGATTGGCCCTCCAGCACGTGCTGCCAAGGCGAAGATAGCAGTGGTACAACAAACAACGCCAGCATCACCCCACTAATAATTGCTATCAAAAAGTTTAAGATAGCAAACGACCCCTTAACACTCCTCCGCGTAAACCACATGCTAAGCAAAAATGGTACAACTAGCAGGATTAGCTGGGCCCACTGGGTAGTAGCAAGCACAGAATGGACTGGCGAAAAAGCCGTCACGAACGAAGTCACATCACTAGACGTGTAAGCCGCCAGTACACTACCAACGCACAGCCCCATAAAAGCAATCGCCGCATTAGCCCGTAAAAAAACAATCATGCCAACCGGTACAATTACGACAGCGCCAAGTATTATCAGGTGTACCATATCTAAAACTATAGCATGAGCAGTTTAAATAGATAGTCTCTGACCGATGTTCAAGCCTAGTTTTGCCGACTGACCAGCATTTAATTCAATTACGTAGCGAGTATCGCTAGCGCAATAACTCTTAGGATAAGATTGGGGAGACAAGTTATGATATAGCTTAACAATTTGATGATTGCTATCCAGAAAAATTATATCCAAATTAAACTTCATATCCTTCATCCAAAAACACTGTTTACTAGATTCCTCGAAGGTAAAAACCATACCCTGATTTTCCGCCATGGTATCACGCCCACTTAAGCCTGCCTGGCGCTCAGCATCAGTATGCGCAATTTCTAAAGTGATACTATGTCCAGCTACATCTAGCCGGGCTGTCGGTGCTTTATAAAATACCGCCGGTGCCAAAACCGCCAATAGAGCAATTCCGATTCCGATTCCGTACAGAAGCTTCCTCTTGTATTTTATAGCCCAAGCCAAGTGTGTCCGCTGTGACCCAGAATGCTGGGGGACCCTGGAACTGCTCTCAGTTATTTTAGGCGCCGACTTTGTCTTTGCGCCGGTTACTTTTGGCATTTTGTTCGACATATTCTATGATTTTCTCTCCAACATTTCGACCAGTTACCTTCTCGATACCAAAGCCTGGGCTAGAATTTACTTCTAGCACCAACGGCCCCCGCTCACTCCGCATCATATCGACACCACAAATCGGTAGGCCCATAGCTTTAGCAGCCCGCTGGGCAGTTTTGCGCTCTTCTTCAGTCAGTTTTATAGATGTACCTTCACCACCTTGATGCAAATTAGACCGAAAATCATCATCCAAACTCTGCCGCTTCATACTAGCAATCACTTTGCCATTAACCATAAAAGCTCGTAAATCGGTACCGCTACTCTCTTCGATATACTCTTGCATTACAAAGCTAACGCCCTCAACATAGAAGGCCTGCATCACAGCCTTGGCAGCCTTGCGAGTCTCAGCCAGCACCACGCCATTGCCATGAGTTCCACGAGCCACCTTAATAATTACTGGGGCACCACCGATCTGATCCAGCACGTCATCGACGTCTGAAGTCTCACGAGCAAAAACAGTTTTAGGTATACCGACACCAGCTTTAGCCAGTAGCTGCATGCTGCGCAATTTATCACGCGAACGAGTCAGTGCTATCGAGGTAGTCGTTGTAAAGACGTTTTGCATCTCAAACTGTCGCACAATAGCTGAACCATAATTAGTTAGGTTAGCGGCAATCCGTGGGATAATCGCATCGACATCAATCACTTCACCGCCCTTATATCGAACAACTGGGTGGTTACTCTCAATCGAAACATAACATTTAGCATAATTAACGATTCGGACTTCGTGGCCACGCTTCAGCGCCTCTTCTTTGATGCGCTTGGTTGAAAAGTTACCTGGTCCTTTAGATAAAATTGCAATTCTCATAATTCTGTCCTTATCGGTTTAATTCTCTATCTAGCCATTCTGCAACAGCCTTAACTTTTTCTGGAACAAATGAACCCCCACGTAATTCGGGAGCATAGTTAACTTCCAAAACATACCATTTCTTGGTATTTTTGTCTTGCACTAAATCGACTCCCGCAACTTGACGCCCCATACAATCAGCCGACTCAATAGCTAGCTCAATGGCTTCTTCTGGCACATCTTTAACCTCGACTATGCGGGCATTAACGCCGCCTTTAGGCTTGTTCAAATGTGCCTTTAGGGCGTCTTTATGGACGTGTCTTGATCGCCAGACGGCCAGGCCAACTCTCTGACCGAATACGTCGAGTCGGAAGAAGCCATCGTTTGGTACATAAGCTTGAACCATATATAAATCAGTCTTTAGGGCCGAACTAAGTATTTTCTCAAAGTCAGACTTAGTCGATATTAAATAATTATTTTTACCAAGATTACTCCTAACTTCTTTCATCACAAATGGGGTACCTAAGAGTTCTACTAATTTATCAAAATTATCTCGTAAATAATTGTTGGAGGCACAAACCGAGGCTGGCACAGCTATGCCGCTACAGTTGAGCTTCATATACTCAGTTAGTTTACTAGTCGACGTGTAGTTGCCGACTTCTTTATCAAAAAAACGACGACCACGAAAGTTTAAATATTCAGCGACAGCAGCTGACCGATCGATATACAGATTATGAGTTTTGAAATACACCAGTCTATAAGAAGCCAAGTCTGACTCACTATCGTCCAGATTAACCACAGATGTGTTTAGACCATCCATATAAAACATCAAATGGCCATATAAGCCGTATCTCAAATCAACTTTACTAGTTGTGCTGTTTTCGACTTTATCAAAAAAATTAGTGCTCTTGAAAGCCCCAAATATTAATATCTTGTTTGGTAGCAAAACTTCACTAGCCACATGCCGCTTCGATACATCAACCACAAAAGTATTCTTTAGGAAGTTTTTGCCTAACAATACCGGATAGGTACTATTTGACCGATCAGCTAGACTGAACCAGCGTGTCAATTTACGTTTCCCTATGCCGATACGTAACTTAATCTTGTATCTTTCTTCGGCATCGCCAAATGAATTCTTAACTCGAACCTTTTTAAATGAAGTCGAGCTGACAAATTTATCTTGATAATATGACGATCCGACAGAGAAGAAACGAAAGCGTAGCGTATTGCCCTCGACCGCAATATCGCTAGCCCAAATGGCCGAGAAATCAGCCCCAGTGTCAACCTTGGCCGGTACACCAAAAATACCATCATCGAGTAAATCAATAACTTCAGTCGTACCAATAGGGGTTAATTGTTTATGTGTTTCGGCCATATGATTGCTAAATTAGCTATTACAAGTAGCTATTATAACACTAATGCTAATAATTTTCAATACTTTAATGTTGGACCGAAGCTACTTTCAGATAGGCCAGGACGATTATACCGATAATTACCGCAAATACCATAATTAATAGAGGAATTAAGCCAGATTCATTAAGCTTACGTCTTATCATATACCGCTATTATCACCCATTTCCAAGAATTTGCCTAAATTTTGTACCCCACTCATTCACGCTGGTCGGACTCCTAAACATATAGGACACTTGTATCTACTGTAGCATCTTCAAAGCCATTTAGACTTTGTAAGTATTCTATCGGCGTCATCATGCGTAGCATGCTGTGCGGCCGGTAGAAATTGTAA